>NZ_JAULLL010000013.1:0-195222 GCF_041357635.1 Sinorhizobium sp. CB7 | reverse complement strand
TCAAGACCGCGCTGGCGGCCTATACGATCGGCAGCGATGTCGAGAACCTGACCTATACGGGCACGGCAGCCTTTGCCGGGACAGGCAATGCGCTCGATAATCGGATCGTGGGCAGCGCCGCTGGGTCGAATACGCTGACGGGTGGCGCGGGCGACGACATCCTTATTGGTGGAGCAGCCGCGGACTTCTTCGTCTATGCGTCTAATTGGGGTCACGATACTATCATGTATTTCGAGGTGTCTGGCACGGCACATGATACTATTAAGATCGATCGCACGACCTTTGCCGACTGGGCATCGCTGCTCGCCGTATCGATCCTGTCAGGCAACGACACGATCATCACCGCCGATGCGGACAACACCATCACGCTGAAGAACGTGGCCGTGTCGAGCCTGCAGTCGGCGGATTTCCAGTTTGTATGAGCTTCGCTCGGACCTCCCGACGGGACTTCCTGCAGGAAGGAATGGGCTGGAGTTCTGCCGCACCTGGAAGGAATTGGATGGCGGCAAGGAAGTTTGCAAAACCTGGGACAAAGGTGGCGGTAAATCGGTTCGCGTGACGGTCGGCAAGAACATTCTCGGTTCGAATTCCCGGAACAACCCTGTTACACGCAAACACGAACGCCCCCGGAGCGAGCGGCGTCGTTTCCGTCGCCCACGTGCGGCCGTCCGGGAGGGACGATGGTTCTCTCGACCAGTCTTTGTAGCGCGGATGATCGCGGACCGAATCGAGGTCAGGATCGCTGCTTCACCGGAAGCGATGCACGGACGCCCTCGGAACGACCTGATCCAGTAGGTCAAGCACCGCTTCATGTTCTCCCATGTGCATAATAGGCACATGGCAATGTTGTCCATGGCATTGAGGTCGCCCGGATCGATGGCCAAGGTGCGCGCCGCCCATTCCTTGGCGCGGTCCCTCTCGCCGAGATGGGCCAGCACAATGCCCCCAGTTGGGCAGGACTGGAATTCTCTGGATGCAGACGGAGTTCACGTTCGGCCCAGCCGTGGCCGCTCTCTCCGTGTCCGTACGCCGCTCAAGCCTGAAATAGACGCATGCCGACAAAGCTGCGAAGCGGTAATCGTCGGACCGCATCTGTGTAGCCCTCTCGAACAGCTCGGCTGCTCTTCCGAACTTGCGCTGTTCGAAAAAGAACGGCGCAAGAAGTAGTTTGCTTCGTGCAGATCGGGATCGAGCGCAGCATGTAGGACGTGCCCTTCAGGCGCCAACCGGAAGCGTGCATTCAGCCGCCAGGCTTGCTGAACTAGCGTCCGTGGTTGAGGTTGTGCGGGTGTAATACTTCTAGAAGAGCCCGGCGCCCCTCCTCCGAGTAGAGATCGATCCGCTCCTTATGCTCAAGAGGAGTGAGATATTGTCTCAACGGCTCCGGAATCACGCCATGCCTGACACAAGTCATCGCTTGCTCGATGTCCTCGATGAAGAAGCTGTTCAGGATGCCGATGTCCGTTTCAAGGCTTGCGCTTTCATCCTTGTCCTCGTCGGTGAGCCCATCGCTGTGCTGCGATGGTGGCAACGATAATAAATCTGGCTTTTCCGGCCTGTTCTGAAATCGTATTTCAACAAGCGCTACGGGCTTTTCCTGTTGCGGCGCGAAGCCGGCCCAGTCGCAGAGCAATTCATGCAACATCAGGATTTCGGCAGCAGTGAATGGCTGATCGGCTGCGTCCTCGAACGCCGAAGATCTCAGATGCCGTTGTGCGCGAAAGTTCTGAAGTAATTCCGACAATTGCCGTTTGCTGTCGATAAATGCCTCGAGGCTGAGCGACGAGAGACCAGCTTTCTGTACGCGTCCGAGCGCCCAAGGGAGCGTGGAAATGGAAAATGTCTCAAAAATTGGGCGTCCCAAGGGGTCGAGCTGCAGACTGGCAAAGCACGTATCGCCATCGAGTTCACCGCGTTCGGCATCTTCATATTCAGCACTATCGGAGGAAACGCTGTCGAAGTGCTTACGGACGTCGGCAATTTCGGACTTGCTGAAAACGCTGAGAAACAAAGCAAAGCCAGTAATCTGCTTCTCCTCGGGAATCGAGGGACGGCTAAGTGCAACACCGTCATCCTCAAGTGTTTTGGCGTGTAACCAGAAAACACTTCGACCCTCGTCCAAGACTGTACGGGCGGAAAGATCGTAAGGAATGAAGAACTCGATTTTGTGCCAGAAATCGAGAATGGCCAAAAGCCGTTCCCGCCCGGCGTCATCCACATTCGTCTGCATCGTCTCTCGCTGAAGAACTGTCGAATAGGCCATGCTTCTTTTATCAACGATCGCGGGATAAGATCAAAGAACCATACCGACGACACCCCTTCGATCGCGATGGATCGAACCGACTGAAAGTTATAAACGTGATCGATTCTAATAGATTAGACCGGGACGTGGCCGGAAAACCGCGCGCAATTTTCCCCTCGCCTGTACCCTGACACCCCAATCCAACACGGCACCCGGACACAACGTCCGGCGAACACGCCCGTTTCGGCAAGACGATCGGGTAGTATCCCAAAGGAACCAGTTCGCATCTCTCGGTGGCCAATAGCAGCATCGAGAGACAGAAGCCTCAGATCTTCACGAGCATCGCCGTTGCATACATGAAGGCGACGCCGGCTGCAGCACCCGAAAGCACCGGCGCGGTCAACAACCCCGCAAGGCGCGCCTCGTAGGATCGCGTCAGAGTGGCTGCCACTTCGATGATGACCTGGAGTATCGCGCCCGCGCCGATGGCAAGGGCGAGCGCCGACCATTGCGGGGAATAGGCAAGACTGCCAAGCCACATGCCGAGGACGGCCGGTCCGCCCGCCAGCAGCGCTAGGGCGGCAAAGCGCCAGATCGGCGGTCTTGCCTTCAAGAGCGGCGCGGCGATCGCGATGCCCTCGGTGATGTTGTGCAGCGTGAAGCCCATGACGAGGAAGGTACCGAGTCCCGCTGCTCCTGCGGCAAATGCCGCGCCGATGGCAAGCCCTTCACCAAGATTGTGTAGTCCGATGCCGAGCGCAATGAAAGTGGCGAGTGCGAGACCGCTCGGCCGTCCGTGCCGGCGGGAAATTGCCATCAGCAACAGGAACGCCGCAGCCGACGCGAGAATGACCATGGCCGGTCCCTGGAAAAGAGCCGCCGCCTTGCCCGCGATTTCAAGCGCATCCTCGACCGTATCGATGAAAAGGAATCCAAGCAGGCCGACTGTCATCGCAAGGAGGAAATTCATTGTCGAAGGACCGGCGTCCCGTAGCGCCGGATAAAACATCAGGCCAATGGCGACCGGCAGGATGCCGACAAAAACACCAAGGATAGCCTGGGACAAGAGACCGCTGGCGGTTGCGACCGGTGTGGGCACGGCGACCGGGATGTCATGTTCGAAGGTGGCGCCGGTGCCGGTGACGAGTGTCACCTTGTGGGCCTCTCCAAGGACCCATGGGAACGGAATGGCGATCCAGGCCGTGCTGCCTCGTTCGATCGGCCCGGGAGGGGTCTGGCGGAATTGCCAATAGGCTGCATCCACCTGCACCTGGGCGATGTTCATCGCCTCGGAGCCGCCGCCCCGTACCAGGAGGCGCAGTCCGTCATTGTCGAGCATTGTCCTTTCGACCGTCAGGTTCTCGACCGGTGGTGCGCCGTTATCGAACTTCGAAATCGGATTGGCGGCGACGAGCCACCAGAGAGCGGCAATGAGCACCGTCAAGGGCGCAAGCAGCCACAGCAGGTTCCGTCGACCTCGCCGGCGTTTCACGCTCTGTGCTTCTTCGATGATGGCACGTTCGTTCATGATACCGCCTCGACCACGTCAAACATGCCCATCCAGCCGAGTTCGGTGAATTCGGATTGGTGTGCGTGAAACATATAGAGACCAGCTTCGTGATCCTGGTCGGCGAAGTTGAATTCAAGGATTCCGCGCTGCGCCTGGCATTGGGTGACGAGGTCGACGGTTCTCAATGTCGGCGTCAGCGTCGTGCCCTGTTCGAAGTAATTGAAGAAATTCGCATGCAAATGGAAGGAGTTGATCGGATCGAACTCCGTCACGTTGACCAGATAGATGCGCACCGGCCGGTTCCGCGCGATCCTGATCGGCTGTTTGGCATAGCAATGGGCAATCGTGTTGCAGGCGTAGAACTCGTTCTCTCCGTCGAAATTGGTGTCGAAGGCGTTCATGACCATCGCCATTTCCTGCCATTCGGCATTCTCCGCTGTGCCGAGCAGCCGTGAGCGCGCGACATCGGCGAATTCGGGATGTTTCTCCGGGTCGGGATCGATGACGAACATGCCGTACATCCCCTTGTGCATATGCCGTGCGAGCGGCAGGGCGTGGCAATGATAGAGATGGCAGCCGAACGGCCTGGCGTCGAACTCGTAGACGAATTCCTCGCCCGGCTGGATGACGCCGGCGCCCGGAACGCCGTCCATGCGGGCGGCGTGGATGCCATGAAAGTGCATGGAATGTGGATGCGATCCGAAATTCCTGAAGGTAATGCGCAGGCGGTCGCCCTCGGTCGCCCGCAATGCCGGACCGGGAACGCGGCCGTTGAAGGTCCAGGCGGGAAACATCACACCCGGCGCAATCTCGATTTCCTTGTCCTCCGCCGTCAGCTCATAGCTGCGCAATCGTCGCCCGTCGGGAAGCGTCGACACACTGCCCGTGTCCCAATCGGTCAGCATGGCCGTCGGATCGAACCCGTTTCTGGTGCTGTCGACATCACCGACCGTGATCATCGCCCCGTGCGCTGTCGAATGATGCGGCATGCTTGCGGCATTTGCTGGGGTCGCTGAGGTGGCGCCGTGATTTGCATGGCTTTGCGAGGCCTCCGATTGGCCGAGAGTCTCGCGGGCGCTCACGGCGGCCCCGACTGCGGCGAGAAGGCCTCCGCCGAGGAAACTTCGGCGGTCGAGATCGAATGGCAGCCAGCGGCGCATGGTCAAATCCTCATATAGCAAACTCAATCAATAAAAGCATACAGATAATGATATAGCAATGGCTATATTGCTGAATGTGTCGAGCGAAGCCACATGCTCGGTGAGCAATTTTAGTCGCTTGTCATATGGTATAGCCCCTACTATATCTCGGTTTGAGAGAATGCAGAGGTTGTGAAATTCCATGTCGGTCAAACCCGCTCCCGAGAGCTTCCAAGGCTCCCTTGTCGACGCCGACGCACAGGTCGAGAGTTTCCGCCAGACGCGTCACAACCGCCGGACGGAGCTGGTCGAGGATTATGTCGAGCTGATTGCCGATCTGATCGCCGACGGCGGCGAAGCCCGTCAGGTCGATATTGCCCAAAGACTCGGCGTCGCTCAGCCTACCGTTGCGAAGATGTTGAAGCGTCTCGCGGCGGATGGATACATACAGCAGAAGCCTTACCGCGGCGTGTTTCTGACAGCGGACGGCAAGGAACTTGCCGAAAAGAGCCGTGAGCGGCATCAGATCGTCGAGAGCTTTCTTCGTTCGCTCGGAATCAGTGCGGAAACGGCCCGCATTGACGCAGAAGGCATCGAGCACCACGTCAGCGCCGAGACGCTGGATGCCTTCAAGTCATATCTGACCAAGCAGGGCTGAACGCGTCAGCATCAGGCTACGTCTCGCTGAGGCCGTAGAACCGGATCGTCGCGACGCTCTCGTAACCGATGCGCTTATACACCGGAAAACCAGCTTCGGTGGCGTGGAGAACAGTGCGGGTCAGCCCCGTCGCTTTTGCGCCTTCATAAAGCGCTTTGCGAACGGTCGCCCCACCATAGCCCTTCCGTTGCGCCTCAGGCGCGGTCGCCACAAGCGCCAGGAACAGGCAACCGTCTGTTTCAACGGTCGCGGCAGCCGACACCGGAATGCCATTCTCGAGACCGAGATAGGTGTACATCCCGGATTTCCAGAGCGCCGAGCCGCAAAGTCCATCACGACCCGCCTCAAGAGGTATGCCGTAAGCGCGGGAATTCAGATCTGCGTAAGCCGTCAGTTCCTCTTCCGTCGTCACGCGGACGAAGCGCAGGTCTGGATGACTAGGCTCGGCAATCGGCAGGAAGTCGCCCGCCATGCCGTATCCGGTGAGTGCAAGGCTGAGGCCGGCGCGTTTGGCCGCCTCGGGCAATGCTTTTCGTGCGGATTCATCGAGAAGGTCTTCGAACAGCCAGATCAGGCCGGATCCGGATCTTGCGCGCATGTAGGCAACCGCTTGCGTAAGCCTTTCGTCAAGCAGTCGGGTGTCGGCACCGATATCAGTCAACGTGATGCAGTTGAAGAAGGCGAATTTGGTGTCAGACCAGCGAATCGCTAGGCCGGGAAGGTCGCAGACTTCGCCGGAACCCCGATCATCGACGATCGCCCGCCAGGTCTTCGCCAACTGTTGGACCGATTCGACCGCTTCCGATGCTGTAACGACCATGCGCTGATCCTTGTTCTCCAAATCTCACGCGAGAATTGGGATTATGCGTGTTGCAGGATCGTGTCGTCTTTCGAAAGATGGATTTCATTTGTAGCGGTGGTGCAGCTTCGGCATCGAGGGGAACACGATGACCGATCAGTTTTCCGGAATGTCCAGGAAAAGTGCGAAGCGGTTTTCCGTTCGGAATTGGTGAGAAGCGGTTCTGCTTACGTCAAAGGCCGAACCGCACTGGATCTGATCCGTATCAGACCCAGCCGATCAGGATGCCCACGCCGGCTACGACCGCAATCCCGCCTGCAGCGCCGGTTACGAAGGAGCCTTGACGCTCTGCAGCGCGGCCAACCACCAAGCCAAGCCCGAGGCCTGCGACGTGAAGCAGGGCGGTCGCAATCATGAAACCAGCCGCATAAGCTGCACCTGCCGCATTTTCCGGCATTTCCGTGCCATGCGCATGACCATGGAAGATGGCGAAAAGGCCGACGACGCCCATCGCTACGGCAAGCGGAGCCTTCAGGTTCAAGGCGACGACCGCGCCAAGAACGATGACAGAGAGCGCGATTCCGATCTCGACAAGCGGAACATCGATGCCGGCAATGCCGAGCGCGCCACCAAGCGCCATCACCGCCACGAAAGTGGTGGGCACGAGCCAGGTTGCGCGGCCACCAAGCTGAAATGCAAAAACACCGACCATCACCATGGCAAGGATGTGATCGAGGCCCGACATCGGATGAGTGAATCCATGCGAAAAACCGGCTGCTTCGCCAATGGCAGGATGCGCAGAAGCGACCGCTGGAAGGGCGGCTGCGACAAGGGCGAGCAGGCCGATTTTGAATGCTGATTTCATTATTTAGTTCCCCTTTGAGTTTTAAAAACCACGCGGCCGCCGGCCGCGATCCAACTCTTCATGAGAAAACTAAGCATGTGACAGCGCAAAGTAAATTTTTATCTCGTTACAGCCGCCCTAAATTTTTGCAGGCTCACATTGGCTCGACAGCTCACGTCGCTGTCTGTCATCGAGGATTACGGACAGATAGTGGAGGCGGCAAGGCTCTTGCCGCGGTTACGCTTCAGCTGAAGCAACTGAAGCAAGGCCAGGCCATCGCTTGATGTCAGCCGAGCGCCGCCGCTCGATCTCTCGACGCGGCATTACAGCGGACGACCTCGAATGGCGGGATTGCGCATAGATTCAAGGCGATAGCGCATCCGAGCAGACGCTTGGTTTGCCCATGACCCTGTCACATCAGGTTCACTATCCGCCAATAGCCTCTTAATATCGGGGCAATGCGTGCCGCCACAGCATGCCCTATCCGGCACACCAGACCACGGGAGCGTACAATGATCGCAGGCACTCAAGAGCAACTCGACCGGATCAAGAGCGAAATTGTCGACAGTTTCGATGAAGAGCTGGAAATGCAGATGGAGGAAGACAGGCTCGACGATCTGGTCGCCGAAGGCATGGGCGAGGGTGGGGAACCCACGCTCGATCGCAAAATTTACTTCCGCGAGCTGTTCAAGCTCCAGCACGAGCTCGTGCGGCTGCAGGATTGGGTGCAATACAAGAAGCTCAAGGTCGTCGTACTCTTCGAAGGTCGCGATTCCGCAGGTAAGGGCGGCGCCATCAAGCGTGTGACGCAGCGCCTGAATCCGCGCGTCTGCCGGGTCGTCGCGCTGCCGGCGCCGACGGAGCGCGAGCGAAGCCAATGGTATTTCCAGCGCTATGTGCCTCATCTGCCAACCGCGGGCGAGATGGTCCTGTTCGATCGCAGCTGGTACAACCGCGCCGGTGTCGAACGCGTGATGGGCTTTTGCACCAGGGATGAGCTGGAAGAGTTCTTCCGCTCCGTGCCTGAATTTGAACGCATGCTGGTCCGCTCCGGCATCATTCTTCTCAAATACTGGTTCTCGATCACCGACGAAGAGCAGGAGTTCCGCTTCAACATGCGTATCCAGGATCCGCTGAAGCAGTGGAAGCTTTCGCCGATGGATTTGCAGAGCCGCGTTCATTGGGAGGAATACACCAAGGCAAAGGAGGAGATGCTCGAGCGCACGCATATTCCGGAAGCGCCGTGGTGGGTTGTCCAGGCTGTCGACAAGAAGAAGGCGCGCCTCAATTGCATCGCGCATCTCCTCGGCCAGATCCCCTATGAGGACGTGCCGAAGGAGGACATCGTCCTGCCGGAACGGATTCGCAACCCGGATTACTACCGCGCTCCGGTTCCTCCCGAAATGTATGTTCCGGAAGTCTATTGATAATGTATGCGGCCACTCTCCGGTAGCGCAGGGTGGCCCTGAACGCTGACATGGAAAGAAATTGGACTCGTCCACGGTAGCGCTTCGGCTGCCTTCGGCAGCTGCGCATCCTCATGCCGACAGAAAAATTGCACACGTGCTCAATTTGTCATCGGCACGTTATGTTTTCCCCCTAGAGCCAACATTGTTGATGCTTTTTACGAAGTTTTCCGAGCGGCCCTGATCACACCGCTGGAAGGCTTTGAAAGATCCCTCCAACTGCTCTTCAGGGAAATCAGGACAATGACTATTTTGCCGATATTGAAGCGTGCCACGGTCGCCGTTGCCATCCTGGCTTCGACTACCGCCCTCACCTTTGCCAAGGACGTAACCATCAGCGTATGGGCCGGCGGCACCGGTCCGAACGATGTCTATCGCCTCGACGCCATCGAGATTGCCGCCCAGCAGCTTCAGCGCGAAGCCGCCCTCAAGGGCGAGGATCTGAAGATCACCGTCGAAAAGAAGGCCTATTCCGCCGGCTGGGATGAATTCAAGCAGGCTTTCACGCTCGCGGCCGAAGCCAAGAAGGCGCCGAACATCGTCGTTACCGGGCACGAAGACATCGCGCCATGGTCGCAGGCGGGTCTCATCGTTCCGATCGAAGACTATGTCGATCTGGATTCCTGGCCGCTGAACGACATCTATGAAAACCTGATGCAGATCGCTTCCTATAACGGTGCCGTCTACGGTATCCCGCAGGATGCCGAATCCCGCCCGATGCTCTTCTGGAAGCCCCATATGAAGGCGATCGGCTACAGCGACACCGATCTCGACGCGCTGCCGCAGAGCGTTCAGGATGGCAAATATACGATGAAGAACCTGCTCGAAGACGCCAAGAAGATGCAGGACAAGGGCCTCGTCCAGCCCGGCTACGGCTTCTATCCGCGCAACAGCAACGGCCCGGATTATTGGCAGTTTTACACGAGCTTCGGTGGCGTCATGGAAGAAAACGGCAAGCTCGTTTTCGACAAGGCAGCGATGAAGCGCACTTATCAGTTCTTCGCTGACGCCGTCTCGATGGGCGTGACGAAGAAGAACCACATCGGTATGCCCGGTGACCAGTGGTGGAAGGAAGTCGCCACCGGCAAGGCCGGCATCTGGGACGCCGGCACCTGGCACTATGCGCGCCTCGTCAACCAGGAAGGTCTGAAGGACTTTTTCGACAATATCGTCTTTACGCTGATCCCGGCCGGCGAAGGCGGCAAGGCCAATACGCTGACGCATCCGCTCGTCTACCTGGTTGCCGCAGGTCATAGCGATAAAGACACGGAAATTGCCGCTCAGCTCGTCAAGATCGCTTCCGAGCCGCGCACCAATGCATTGCATGCCGTCAAGTCGGCCCATCTCGGCATTTCAAAGTCGGAATCCGGTGTCGACTTCTATTCAGCCGACCGCTGGACGCGTGAAGCTACCGAACGCCTGCTGCCCTACGCCAACGCGATGCCGAATAATTCCGATTTCGGCACCTATTGGAACATCATGTGGAAGAATCTCGAAGCATCCTGGACCGGCGCCAAGACTGTCGACGCCGCCGTCAACGATGCCGAGAGCGAGCTGAAGAGCACGCTCGGCGACAAGATCGTCATCCGCTGAGATCCATGCACTTTTCCGGGCGGTGATGACCTTACCGCCCGGACCGTCGTTGCGAGGGAGCCCCATGAAATCCTCCAGAACGCTTGGGCTGATGATGATCACGCCCGCGGCGATCATGATTGTCCTGTTCTTCCTGTTGCCGGTCGTTCTGACGGCGGTCTTCTCAATGACGAACATGACTACCGCGACCGGGATTTCCGGCGGCGTCTATCAGATCGCACCGAATTCACTGATCACCCTGAAGTCGACTATGCCGGACATAGCTGACCAGCTGGCCGAGCCGCGCTATACGATCGACGAGGCGGGCCTGAAGGCTGTCGAGACCCTGAAACTTGCTCCCGGCGTCGTCGGCGAACTGCGCGCGAAGCATCTGGGCGAAGTCTTCCCCTCCCGGCGCGAAGCCGAGCGCATGATCAAGGATCTTGATGAGCGGCCCTCGACGCGAGATGTGAAGCAGATTTCCGAACAGTTCAACCGATCCGTGGTCAATGCGCGCTTCGAAAGCAAGGATGCCCTCTTTTCCGCGCTCGACACGTTTGGCTTCAAGCTCAGCCCAGAGCAGAAAGAGGCGGTCGCGAAGGCTGCCTATACCGGCTGGACCTGGACGACCGATAATTTCTGGCGCATCGCCTCTTCGCCCGACATGGCGCGCGTGCTCTTCAATACCGTTCTCTACGTTGCGCTGGCGCTTACCCTGTTCAACGTCGGCTATGCGCTGCTGCTGGCGATCTGGACGCATTATATGCCTGCCGCACCCGCCTCGCTCTTTCGCGGCATCTGGCTGCTGCCGCGCATCACGCCTGTTGTCATCTACGTGATGCTGTGGAAATGGCTTGCCTGGGATACGGGCTTCATTTCCGCCCTGATGGGCAAGTTCGGTTATCCGCCGAAGAACTATCTCCTCGACAACGCCTTCAACGCCTGGATCTTCGTGGTGATGATCAATGGCTTCATCGGCGCATCCATGGGCATGCTGGTCTTCTCCTCGGCAATGAAGGCCATTCCGAAAAGCCAGTTTCATGCGAGCGAGGTGGATGGGGCCAGCCGCTGGCAGCAGATCCGCTACATTATCCTGCCGCAGATGCGTTGGCCGATCCTGTTCGTTACCTGTTATCAGACGCTCTCGCTGCTCGCCTCATTCAACGAGACCCTGCTTTCGACGAATGGCGGACCCGGCCGGGCGACGGAAATCTGGGCGCTCGCCGCCTATCATACCGCGCTCAGCAATTACACCGGTAACCTCGAATATGGGCTTGGCGCTGCCATGGCGCTGGTGCTCGTCGTCATCGGCGTCGTGCTCTCGCTCATCTATCTGCGCATCTTCAACTACGGAACGCTTGTTTCCAAACCCCTGATCGAGGACTGACCATGGCCGAACAATCACAGCCTTCGGCGAATTTCAGCAGTTGGCCGGTCATCGTGGCGCTGACCGTCGTCAGTCTGCCCCTGCTTCTCATGTATCTCTATCTCTTCATGGACACGGTGGCAGTGAAGGACGTGGGCGCGCTGCTTCCTTCCGGCTTCACGCTGCAGCCATGGCGCTTTCTCTGGCAGACGCCCGCCGGCAAGCCGAGCATCTGGACTGTCACCCTGAACACTCTGCTTTTCTCGGCATCCACCACCACCATCGTGATGATCGTCTCATCGATGGCGGGCTATGTGCTGTCCCGTCTGAATGTTCCGGTGCGTGGCTTCTTTCTCGCCGGTGTCATGGTTTTGCACGCCTTCCCTTCGGTGACGCTCATCATCTCAATTTTCATCGTGCTGCAGATGATCGGGCTCTATAACTCGCTGATCGGCGTCATCCTGGTAAAGGCGGCGATCGACCTGCCGCTCGGCATCTGGCTGATGAAGGGCTTCTACGACACCGTACCCTGGGAAATTGAAATGGCGGGTGTCGTCGACGGCGCCTCACGCTTCCGTGTCTGGCGCAGCCTCGTGCTGCCGCAGGTGCAGCCGGGCATCATGGCGCTTGGTCTGTTCTCCTTCCTCTCCGGCTGGGGTGAGTTCATCCTGCCACAGGTGCTGGCGCCTGGAGACCAAGTCCAGATGCTTTCGGTCTATCTCGCCGGTCTCCTTAGCGACGACAACAATTACGACTTCGCAACCTTCAAGGCCGTCGGCGTCTTCTACCTCATCCCGGTGCTGATCGTTTACGCACTCTTTCACAAATATCTGATGAACATCTATGGCGGCGGGAGCAAAGGCTGATGCGCATCCTCCTCGACAAGTTTTCTAAAAGTTTCGGCTCGACCAAAGTTATCGAGGACATGACGCTCGAAGTCTCCGACGGCGAGATGCTGGCGCTGCTCGGACCATCCGGTTGCGGCAAGTCAACGACGCTGTTCGCCATCTGCGGGATCCACCGGCCGACCGGCGGCCGGATCCTTTTCGGCGACCGCGACGTCACCAATCTGCCGAGCCAGGCGCGCAACGTTGGCGTCGTCTTCCAGTCTTATGCACTCTATCCGCATATGACCATTGCCGAGAACATTGGCTTCCCGCTGAAGGTGAAGGGCATGCCCGCACGGGAGATACGCAAGGACGTCGAACGCATTGCCGACCTTGTCCATATCGGCAATCTGCTCGGCCGGCGCCCCGCCGAACTCTCGGGCGGCCAGCAGCAGCGCGTGGCACTCGCCCGCGCCCTGGTGCGCAAGCCGGACGTCCTGCTGCTCGACGAGCCACTCGCCAATCTTGATGCCAAGCTGCGTCTTGAGATGCGTTCGGAAATCCGGCGCCTGCAGCTTGAAACCGGGATCACCGCGATTCTCGTGACCCATGACCAGGTCGAGGCGATGAGCATGTGCGACCGCATCGCGATCATGAAGGAAGGCGAAATCGTCCAGATCGCCGCGCCATCCGCCATGTATCAGGACCCGCGCACCGCTTTCGTGGCGGGTTTTCTCGGCAATCCGCCGATCATGTTCCTTGCTGGAACGGCCGCGGCCGGCGGTATCTCGATCGGCAGAAGCAACATTCGCATTCCGCTGCCCGCATCCTCGGCGGCGTCCGACGGCGCGAGATTGACAATCGGCGTCAGGCCGGAGCACTTCGGCCCCGCCGGTGACATTTTCATACCGGGCAAAGTGACATTCGCCGAGACGCAAGGACGCGAAAATCTCTATGACGTGACGCTTGCCGACGGCTGCATCCTGCGGTCGATCCAGCCGGCGGGAAACAGCATCAAGGTCGGCGACGACGTGAACTGGGCGGTCAACAGCAATGCCGTCCTCATCTTTGCCGAAGATGGACGGAGGCTTTGATGCGGAATTTTGCATCCTTCTTTCATCGCTTCGGCTGGCCGGAGGGTATCGGCACGCTTCCCTTCTGCATCGGTCACCGTGGTGCGAGCGGCCACGAGCGTGAAAACACGCTTGCAGCTTTCCGCCGAGCCTCGGAGCTCGGCGCGGAAATGTGGGAACTCGATACGCAAATGACACGCGACGGCGTCGTGGTCGTCTCGCATGACGATCATTTGCTGAAGGTTTTCGGCGTGGATCGCACCATTTCCGAGATGACGGCAGCGGAGCTTACGGCACTGCCTGATGTCGATGTTCCGACCTTTGCCGAAGTCGCCTCGCTTGCGCGCGAACTTGGTGCCGGCCTCTATGTGGAGCTCAAGGCGCCAGGAACCGGTCTCGAATGCTGGAAACATCTTTTGGAGGTGAACCAGCGCTTCGCTTGTCTCGGCTCCTTTGATGTAGATCAGGTGCGCGAACTTCGCGATGCCGGCTGCGATTATCCCCTCTCAGTGCTTATTCGTGTCGGCCATGATCCGCATGTACTCGGCGATCAAGCCGGCGCCGACATCCTGCATCTCTGCTGGGAGCGCGCGGGCGAGCGGCCTCAGGATCTCGTCACGTCAGAGCTTCTTGCGAAAGCCTTTGACGCAGGTCGAGAAATCGTGCTCTGGCATGAAGAGCGACCGGAGGTCATCAAGGACATCATGGTGCTACCTGTGCTTGGCGTTTGCACGGACCTGCCGGAGCTGATGCGGCCGGCAAAGAACGGAGCGGATATTGACGAATAAGGGGAATGGGCCGCGCAAGATCACGTCCTTCGACGTGGCGCGCGTGGCAGGTGTTTCGCGTGCCGCCGTGTCGCGTGCATTTACACCCGACGCCAGCGTTTCGCCGAAAACGCGGGAGAAGGTTTATCAGGCTGCCAAGGACCTCGGCTATCGCGTCAATTACCTGGCGCGCAGTCTGACCAACAAGCGCTCCGACCTGGTCGGTGTCGTGGCGGCGGGACTGGACAATCCGTTTCGCACCCAGCAGATCGAGCATCTGGCGCGAGCCCTGCTGGCGCGCAATTTCCGACCGATCCTGCTGCCGACATCGAAGGAAGCGGATACATCAGCGGTCATCGGGCAGCTCCTGCACTATGCCGTGTCCGGCGTCATTGTCACCTCGGATGCCCCGCCATCGGAGATCTGTCAGGAATGTGCCGCTCAGGGCGTGCCGATCGTGCTCATCAACAAGGGAGATAACATCCCATTCGTAGACCGCGTCGTATCCGACGACCAGATGGCCGGCCGACTTGCGGCCGATCATTTCGTGGAATTTGGCGCCAGATCGCCGGCGGTCATGGCTGCGGCCGATGTATCCTATACGGCAAGACGTCGCGCGAGCGCCTTTATCGATCGCTGCGAGATGCTGGGTATTCCAGCCCGTCTCCTGTCGGTCGAGCTCAACGATTACAAACACGGCTACGATGCAGCCGAAAGTCTGGAGCAATCCGGCATCGATGCGCTTTTCTGTGTCAACGACTATATGGCTTGCGGTGTCATCGACAGGATCGCCCGCAACAGCCGGCGTCGGGAAGCGCCGCCGATCCGGATCATCGGCCACGACGATATCCCCCAGGCCAGTTGGGCAGCCTATGACCTGACCACGATCTTGCAGCCCTGTGACCTTCAGGCTGATCAGGCGATAGACCTGCTCATGAACCGTATGGCGGAACCGGGTGTCGGCGCATGCATCGAATTCACGCCGGTGACCCTGATCAGAAGAAGAACGGCCTGATCCGCGTCGCGAATTCCGTCCTGCAGCCGTTCAGGCAGAAATGCCTTCTCGCTTCAACCAGGCGAGCTCCGTCGCCGAAGCCTCGTCCGTGGTGATCTGGTCCGGCGCAAGCGCCATCAGCGCTAAGAAGTTCCGCCACTCGGCATTGGTGAAGCCATGTGCGGGATCATTCAGCGTGAAGGTCCATGCGTCGACTTTCTTGCCTTCACCATGGCAGAGCGCAATCAGATCGAGGCCGTCTTCGGCTGCCTTCAGAACGAGAGGCCAGTGCAGATAGACCGTGTCCGGCTCGGTCGGGCCGCGCAGGTCGGAAAGAAGCTCCCGTTCGACTGCTGCGGGCCCAGCGGCTCGATAAAGCGCCGCAAGCTTGTCGGTAGGATCGATCCCGCGAAGCAGCCGCGGGAGGCGATCCTTCACCGCGGCGATGAGCTCATAGCTGTGGCCGCTGACGATGACCGGAGCGCGGACATCTTGAAAATAAGTGGCGAGGTGCGCAATGCCTTTCTCGCCGATCGCCGTAAAATCGTCTTTCATATCGAATTGCATCAGTGCGTCGGGATGCGCCGATTGCAGCATGGGCGCAAGATCCTCGCTCAGGAGCAGCAGTCTGCCTCCGTCCTGCATGCGCACATTCTTGAGATCCGCCGGCGTCTTCTCGCGAATCGCTCCCTGCCCTGTGGTTTCTCCTTCCAGATTCTCATCATGGAGCACGACAAAACCGCCGTCGGCGCGCACGCGCAGATCAAGCTCCATGGAGGCGCCGATCCGAAAGCCATCTGCCATGACCTCCGCCGAAAACAGAGGATCGGTCATTTGCCGTCGCAACCTGTGCCACTTGAGGCGCGTCTGCCGCCCCTCTCTTTCAAGAGCGAGCCCGAGCCGAAAAGAGGACGCCACGTTCATCTCCATGCTGGTTGATTTGCCGGCTAAAGAAATTAACCGATCTATTGCTGATGACATATCGCAAATGAGATTGCGCGCGAAGAGGTTGGATCGGCCATAGAGCTAAGTTTTAAATCAATGCCCTTGCCAGACGCCGGAGCCGGGGCGATACGCTCGGCGTGCTCAGTTTTTCATCTGGCGTTGAGGGTAAATTGCCAGCTGACATAGTCTTTGGCCAATTCCACGCTCGCTTCCAGCGTTTCACCTGCAGCGAGCTGGGAAGCAATCGCACTTGCCATCATGCAACCGGTGCCGCGCATCGTGCCGGCAACGCGGGGTGCGGTGAAAATACGGGCCGGCATTGCGTTGCGAATCAGGATGTCTGCTGCCTCGTCACCTGTCGCATGTCCGCCCTTTATGAGCACTGCCTGCACGCCGCTTGCCAGCAGCACGCTACCCGCCTCCATTCCTTCCGCTGCACTTTGGGCAAGCGGGCGTTGGGTCAGCCGCGCCAGCTCCGGCAAGTTCGGTGTAATCAAAGTGCAGAGAGGAAATAGCTCGCTCCGCAACCGCTCTATCGCAGAGGCGTCAAGCAGGCCGCCTCCAGATGAGGCGGCGAGAACAGGATCGAGCACGACTGGCACATTCGGATGACGGCGGAGGATACCTGCCACTGCCGCAAGCGTTTCGCCGGTGCCGAGCATACCGATCTTGATCGCGGCGACAGGGTTACTTTCAAGTGCCGCCAGCATCTGCGCGCCGACCAATTCGGCCGCCACAGGCTCGATTGCCTTGACCGCGCGATGCGTCTGCATGGTTACCGCAGTGATGGCGACACAGCTCTTCAGCCCATGCGCGGTGACCGTCTCGATATCGCGGACGATCCCGGCTCCGCCCGACGAATCGGAGCCGGCTACGATCAGTACATGGACATCTTTCATCTCCATGGATCGGTCTTCCTGATCCATTCTCGGGTTCTAGCTTCCGGATCCACGTTCAAGGTGATGTCCGTGACAACGGCGGCGCTGTCGGCGCCATGGGCGAACACCCCTTCGATGCGGTCGACATTCAAGCCGCCGATTGCGACCAGGGGCAGGGGGCGAATGCGGTCCCGCCAGATGGAAATGCGCTCGAGGCCCTGCGGATCCCACTTCATCTGCTTCAGGATCGTCGGATAGATCGGCCCCAGCGCGACGTAATCCGGTTTCGCAGCAAGTGCCGTTTCCAGCTCCGTGTCGTCATGCGTGCTGAGCCCGAGCTTCAGCCCTGCCGCGCGAATTGCGCCGACATCGGCCTCGACCAGATCCTCCTGGCCGAGATGCACGAAATCGCAGCCTTCGTCGATCGCGAGCCGCCAGTAATCATTGACGATCAGCTGGCAGTCGTGCGCGGCACAGACCGCCTTGGCGGAGCGGATCTCATTGCGGATATCCGCCTCCATCCGATCCTTGATGCGCAGTTGCACCAGCTTGACCCCGATAGGCACCAACCGTTCTATCCAGGCGGCGCTGTCGACGATGAGATAGAAGGGATCGAGCTTCACGCGAAAACCGCCTTTCCGATGACCGGGGTCGAAGGCACGGCCATGTCGCGCGGCTCCAACATGCCCGCGTGGAACGCCTCATGACCGGCTTCGATCGCCTTGGCAAAAGCCGATGCCATGGCGGCCGGATCGGCGGCGCCGGCGACGGCCGTGTTGAGGAGCACGGCATCGAAGCCGAGCTCCATCACGGTTGTTGCGTGCGAGGGGCGGCCGATGCCGGCGTCGACGATCAGCGGCACATCCGGAAAATGCGCCCGCATGGTCCTCAGTGCCGCGATGTTCTGTGGTCCCATGGCGCTGCCGATTGGAGCGCACCAGGGCATCAGCACCTTGCAACCCGCCTCCAGCAGGCGTTCGCCAACGACGAGATCGTCGGTCGTATAGGGAAAGACGTCGAAACCTTCCTCGGAAAGAATGCGGGCTGCTTCGACGAGCCCGAAGACATCCGGCTGCAGCGTGTCGTGATTGCCGATGACCTCCAGCTTGATCCAGGACGTGCCGAACACTTCGCGCGCCATCTTTGCCGTCAGCACCGCTTCCGATACGGAATGGCAGCCGGCTGTGTTGGGCAGGACCCGGACGCCGAGTTCACGAATCAGCTCAAAAAAGGCGCCACCTTGCCGCCCGCCCGCCGTCTCACGGCGCAGCGACACGGTGACGATATCGGCGCATGACAGGCGCACCGCCTCCGCCAGGATCGCCGGCGAAGGATAGCGGGCCGTGCCGAGCAGGAGCCGCGAGGTAATCTCCGTTCCATAGAGTGTCAGCATGTCAGCCTCCTTGCATTGGGGAGAGAACCTCGATGCGGTCCCGGTCTCTCAATTGATGGGTCGCCCTGTCGGCCCTGTGCACCAGCTCGCCATTGACGGCCGTTGCGAGCCATTCGCCTTCGAACTCGAGAAGCGCCAGCAACTCGCCCAGGGTGCGAGTGGCAAGGTCATGCTCTTCGCCGTTGACTGTAAGCTTCATAGGAAGCCTCCTTTTCCGGTTGATTGCTAAGGACGAGTGCCGCGACCTGCTGCGCCATGGCCGGCGACAGCAGAAAACCGTGGCGGTAAAAGCCGTTGACGATAATCGTCCTTCCGTTGCGAATCACCCGCGGCAGATTGTCGGGAAAGGCCGGCCGCAGGCCGGCGCCGGTCTCGATGACGTGCGCCTCTGCAAAGGCCGGATGCAGAGCATAGGCGGCATTCAGCATCTCCATGAGAGACCGGACGGTGATCGGAGAGCAATCATCGCTCTCGATCATTGTCGCGCCGCACATGAAGAGACCGTTTCCGCGGGGCACGATGTAAAGCGGGATGCGCGGATGCAGCATGCGCACGGGACGGGACAGGTCCAGCTCTTCCGTCTGGAGATAGAGCATCTCGCCGCGAACGCCGCGAAGACCTTCGATTTCGCCGATCTTTGCCGAACCGGTACAGTCGATCGTCAGATCATAGCCGGCTTCATCGACTTCGCAGCCGAACGCCACACCACTGCGCTCGAGTTCTGCCTGGAGCGTGGAAAGCGCCACGCGTGGATCGAGGTGCGCTTCCTCCGGGAAGAACAGCGCCTGCCGGAACCGTCCGGCAAGCGCCGGCTCCAGCGACCCGATCTCGTCCGCATCGACCCAGCGGAAACCGGATGTGCGGGATGCGAAACGCCGCAATTCGCCCGTGTCACGGGCAGGGGCGACGACAAGGGTTCCCTTGCGCTGCACCTGCCCGGGGAGAGCCGCTTCCCACCAGTCCGCGGCATCCTTGCCAAGAAGCAGCACCGCTTCCTCGGCACTTTCCCGTTCGCACCAGGGTGCCAGCATGCCGCCCGCATACCAGGATGCCGCTTGCCCGAAACCCGGCGAATGTTCTGCGACGGTTACCTCGGCGCCGCGCGCCGAGAGCGCATAGGCGGTTGTGAGGCCGGCAACGCCGGCCCCTTTGACGAGGATACGCATTCCTATTCTCCAGCGGGCTGGGTTGCGCTTTCGACAGGCATATAGAGATCGCCGCCGTCGCGGTACTTTGCCGCCATGGCTTCCAGCCCCTCCTTCTGGGCTTCCGCGCGAATATCGTGCGAAATCCGCATGGAGCAGAATTTCGGTCCGCACATGGAGCAGAAATGCGCGACCTTGTGCGCTTCCTTCGGCAACGTCTCGTCGTGGAAGGAACGCGCCGTGTCCGGGTCGAGCGAGAGGTTGAACTGGTCCTCCCAGCGGAACTCGAAACGCGCGCGCGACAGCGCATCATCGCGGATGCGGGCGGCCGGATGTCCCTTGGCAAGATCGGCGGCATGGGCGGCAATCTTGTAGGTGATGACCCCGGTCTTGACGTCGTTCCGATCGGGCAGCCCCAGATGCTCCTTCGGCGTGACGTAGCAGAGCATCGCCGTGCCGAACCAGCCGATCATCGCGGCTCCGATACCGGAGGTGATGTGGTCATAGCCCGGCGCGATGTCGGTCGTCAGCGGTCCGAGCGTATAGAAGGGCGCCTCGCCGCAAACCTTGAGCTGCTTATCCATATTTTCCTTGATCTTGTGCATCGGCACGTGGCCGGGACCTTCGATCATGACCTGGCAGTCCTTCGCCCAGGCAATCTTCGTCAATTCGCCCAGCGTTTCGAGCTCTGCGAATTGCGCCGCGTCATTAGCGTCGGCGATCGAGCCGGGGCGAAGACCGTCACCGAGCGAGAATGAGACGTCATAGGCACGGCAGATGTCGCAGATCTCTTCGAAATGCTCGTAGAGGAAGCTCTCCTTGTGATGGTGAAGACACCACTTCGCCATGATCGAGCCGCCGCGCGAGACGATGCCGGTGACGCGATTGACGGTAAGAGGGATGTAGTGCAGCCGCACGCCGGCATGGATGGTGAAATAGTCGACGCCCTGTTCGGCCTGCTCGATCAACGTGTCGCGATAGACTTCCCAGGTCAGGTCCTCGGCGATGCCGCCGACCTTTTCGAGCGCCTGATAGAGCGGGACGGTGCCGATCGGCAGCGGCGAATTGCGGATGATCCATTCGCGGATATTGTGAATATTGCGGCCGGTGGAAAGATCCATGACCGTATCCGCACCCCACCGCGCCGCCCAGACCATCTTCTCCACCTCTTCCGCCATGGACGAGGTGACGGCCGAATTACCAATATTGGCATTGATCTTCACCAGGAAATTCCGGCCGATGATCATCGGTTCGGATTCCGGATGGTTGATATTGGCCGGAATGATCGCCCGCCCGGCGGCGACTTCTTGCCGGACGAATTCCGGCGTGACATGATCCGGAATATGGGCGCCGAAGCTCTCACCGTCACGGACCTGACCTTCGGCGGCAGCCTTGCGGCCGAGATTTTCGCGAATGGCGATGAATTCCATTTCCGGGGTGATGACGCCGGTCCGCGCATAGGCGAGCTGGGTTACTGCCTTGCCCGGCTTAGCCCGCAAGGGCTGGTTCCGGATCGGGAATTCCGGCGTCAGCCGGTCGCCGCTGACGAAGCCGTTGTCTTCCGGCCGCACATGGCGCCCCTCATAGGATTCGACGTCGCCGCGCGCGAGTATCCAGTCGCGCCGCAGCAGAGTCAGCCCCCTTTCGATGCGGATATCTGCATCCGGTATCGTATAGGGGCCGGAGGAATCATAGACCGTGACCGGCGGCTCGCCGGCCGTCGGATGAACGCTGATCTCGCGCATCGGAACCCGGATGTCCGGGTGGATTTCACCGGATACATGGATTTTCCGTGAAGCGGGCAGGGGCCCAGTGGTGACCGTTGGCGTGATATTGCGTGTCGGGGCATTCATAGCGAGGCTCCTTTGCCTGCAGCCCGCCTGTGGCTGTTGCCGAAGGTGGGCGCGTTTCGGTTCCGGAGTCGGAATGAAAGGGATTTCCGGCTCCGAGCAATGGAGACCCAGTTACAAGCCGGTAGGATGAAAAGACGCTATGCCGAGAAAATCCATTACAGGAATCATGGCTGAAAGCGCTTGCACCGTCCCTCCGCCAGTATGAACTGGATCAGGTTCAACGGGTCACTGCGCGCTTTTCAGGCCAGCAGTATCTCAGCCCCTTGCCGGGACCCCCCTGGTGAATGCAGTAATTCTAAGAACGGTTTGTCCGATGCGTCAAGCTCGATCTTGACGCAGGTCGGATCCGCCTGATTGCGAAGTGGCTAGTCTGTTATAAAAATGCTGCCATGCGGGGAGGATTTAAGATCATGCGCATTCGCCTGAAAGGGTGGCGAAAAGCACGTAAATCGGCGCGCTTCACGTGAATCATTTGCAAGGTAGGCAAGCAGCTACGACAGGCCAAGAGCCCGGGAGGGATGTAGCCGCAAGGCGACAAGACGGTCGAACGCGCGTTGCGCGCAACTAAAATGCATCTGCGGCAATGCTTGAGATGCCGGGACACTCTGCCAAGACAGTGCCGGATCTGCCGCAGGTCGCAAAGCCGGCATCAAAGGCGTAAGCGATGCATGCCATTTCCTCATGTGACCGGCACGGAAAGCGGTATCGTTCGCCGCTCCTTTGCGCTATAGCGCGACAGGAACCGGAATTTGATTTTGAGAGACAGGACCTGGAGCGTTTCATGGCCGCCGCAATCCGCTATCACGAAGGCGATATTTCAGTAGCCGATGCCGGCCGTTACACCGGTGCGATCGCAATCGATACGGAAACGTTGGGGCTCGTCCCCCGCCGCGACCGCCTCTGCGTCGTTCAGCTTTCCCCTGGCGATGGCACCGCAGACGTGATCCGCATCGCCGCCGGCCAGAAGGAAGCACCGAACCTTGTCGCCATGCTGGCTGATCCATCGCGCCAGAAGATCTTCCACTACGGCCGCTTCGATATCGCCGTTCTGTTCCACACTTTCGGGGTGACGGCGACGCCGGTCTTCTGCACCAAGATCGCGTCGCGCCTCTGCCGGACCTATACGGACCGTCACGGGTTGAAGGATAATCTCAAGGAAATGCTCGACATCGACATCTCGAAAGCACAGCAATCATCGGACTGGGCGGCCGAGACCCTTTCGCCGGCACAGCTCGAATATGCGGCATCCGATGTTCTGTATCTTCACACCCTTCGCGATCGTCTGGCGGAACGTCTTGTTCGCGATGGACGCATGGAGCATGCGCAAGCCTGCTTCACCTTCCTGCCGACCCGTGCCAAGCTCGATCTTCTTGGTTGGGAGGAGACGGATATCTTCGCCCATAGCTGACGCGCAAAGCTGCGGCCGCTGTCCAAGGCGGCCGAAATCGGCTCGTAACTTCGCGGTTACAATTTGTTAACGGATCTCCGCTAAACTTTTATCAGTTTTCCTGCATTCGACGGCGCCATGACGCGTCATGCGGACTGGAACATTCTGCGCTCAGGCAGAAAAATGTTCTAGAATTAAAGAGTTAGAGCGGTATTTGCGCTTTCATTTGAGCGCGCTGGGCTCTAGGGAGATCCGCCTCGGAATGCACCGGACCGCATGAGCGCGGTCTTTTGTGACCTGCTTCCATCATCTCTTCTTGCGAGAAAGGAGCATGCCATGTTGTCTCCTGTCCGTGCAGCGTCCAATGTAAGCCTCACGTCCCAGAAACAGGCAGCTATCGTCGGCGAAAACCTCACGGGCGCGAATACCGTGATGGCTGCGATTGCTTTATCCGGCACCGTCGACACCAGTGTCGAGGGCAAGCTCAATATGCTGCTGCTCGCCGCGCGCACCCGCATGGTCGACAGCCTGCTTGCGGTCATCGATGCCGCCAGCAGATCGATCGGTCTCAAGCGGGAGGCTGGCGAAAGCAATGCGTCTTTTGCGCTGAGAATAGCGGATACGATCCGTGATCTGACGCCAAAGCAGCTGACAACCGTCCAGCAGCAGTTGAACGCGCAGGGACAGACCATTCCCCTGCAATTGATCGCGCAGGCCCTGCATAATCCGACTGGACCGCAGGCTGCCCAGATCGTCGCCTATATCGAGCTGGTGCGCTACAAGGATCTTGCAACAAGGGCCGTTGTGAACTCCTATGGCCAGAACGGCGGGATAGAAACGCAGGAGCCGCACCCATCGGTAACGGCACAACCGCCACGCCAGGACCAGGGCATGCAACCGCACCCGCCGCAGAGCGTATCGGCGGAGAGGCCGTCGACTGCTGCGCCGGCATCCTTTGCGGCGTCCCTGTTTGCGGAAGGGGCGGAGATACAGCAGGTCGAGGTAGTCGAGCAGGTTTTGACCGGCGGCTCATTGGCAGAAGAGGTCAGAGCCGAAGACAAGCGGACCGCAGACCCGCCGCAGCCAAAGACAGCGGTCACAAGCGATCGCCCGGCGATGCCGGTCTTGCGGTCGGCCGCAGCGACGGCGACCGTGATGCCCGGCGAAATTCTCTGGATCGCCGCAGATATTCAGGAAGGACTGAAGATCGTCCTGGCTCGGGTGATCGAGGCCGCCGGGCCTGAGCTCCTCGACATCATGGCGGAAGGCGAACAGGCTGTCGATGCTATCCTCGCTCAGGCGTTGATTGCGGATGTTCTGGATGGCGAAGAGATGCAGCCGAGAGAAGCCATTCTCGAAAAGGCCGCGACTCCCGAAAAGAGCAGCGGCGATCGCCCGGCCGTGCTGTCCAACACTTCCCCGCCATTGACGGAAAATGATGCTGAACGCGCACCGGGCGTCGAGCTTTCCCAGCTGTTCGATGAAGCTTTGATTGCACCTCCAATTTTGGCGGAATCGCAGGCGAAGACGATAGCTCCGCTTCCGCAAGGCATTCCCTTTGCCGTCGCGCAATATCTGCCGGCCCTGGATGATGCCGCTGAGAGCAGCTCGTTGAAGATCGATCGCGTCGATCCCGTGGACGACGAGGAGGAAGGGCAAGGCCAAGGCCAAGGCGAGCCGCAGGATGGAGAGGAAGGGAAACAGGGGGCAGCTTCGGACGACGGCAATGAAGCGGCGATATCCCAGAGCACTGATAGCGGCGAGGAGGAGACTGCGGAAGCCTCCGATTCCGTGGCGACTGCCAGCGCCGATGCACCTGCGCCTGAACCATTGGCGCTCTCCATGGCGGCGCCGGTCGTGCCTGCCGTGGATCCTGTCTACAATCTCTATCAGCGTATGGCGGGGTGGGAATAAACTCGATCGAATAGCCGACAATGAAAAACCCGCCGGAGCGATCCGGCGGGTCTTTAATTCGTTGAGGCTTGACCGAGGATTATTCGGTGTTGCGGTTCTTGAGAGCCGCGCCAAGGATATCGCCGAGCGAAGCGCCCGAGTCGGAAGAACCGAACTGTGCGACGGCTTCCTTCTCTTCCGCGATCTCCAGTGCCTTGATGGACAGCATGATCTTGCGGTCCTTCTTGGAGAAGTTGGTGACGCGGGCGTCGACGACCTGACCGATCGAGAAACGCTCCGGACGCTGTTCGTCGCGGTCGCGAGAAAGGTCGGCGCGGCGGATGAAGGAGGTGATGTCCTCGTGGTTGACGAGCTTCACTTCGATGCCGCCGTCGTTGACGGCGATGACTTCAGCCGAGACGACGGCATTCTTGCGCAGTTCGCCGGAAGCGGCGGCTTCGCCGACCGAATCCTTGCCGAGCTGCTTAATGCCGAGCGAGATGCGTTCCTTGTCGACATCGACGTCGAGAACGACCGCCTTGACGACATCACCCTTATTGTACTCCTCGATGACCTGCTCGCCCGGACGGTTCCAGTCGAGGTCGGAGAGGTGCACCATGCCGTCCACATCGCCTTCGAGGCCGATGAACAGACCGAATTCGGTCTTGTTCTTGACTTCGCCTTCGACTTCGGTGCCGGCCGGATGGTTGCGGGCGAATGCAGCCCACGGATTTTCCAGCGTCTGCTTCAGGCCGAGCGAGATGCGGCGCTTGGTCGGATCGACTTCGAGAACGACCACTTCGACTTCCTGGCTCGTGGACAGGATCTTGCCGGGGTGAACGTTCTTCTTGGTCCAGGACATTTCCGAAATGTGGATGAGGCCTTCGATGCCCGGCTCCAGCTCGACGAACGCACCGTAGTCGGTGATATTCGTGACGGTACCGGAGATCTTCTTGCCTTCCGGATACTTGGCCTGGATGCCATCCCACGGATCGCTCTCGAGCTGCTTCATGCCGAGCGAGATGCGGTGGGTTTCCTGGTTGATGCGGATGATCTGAACCTTGACCTGCTGGCCGATGTTCAGGATTTCCGACGGATGGTTCACGCGACGCCATGCCATGTCGGTGACGTGCAGCAGACCGTCGATGCCGCCGAGGTCGACGAACGCACCGTAATCGGTGATGTTCTTGACGACGCCGTCGACAACCTGGCCTTCTTCAAGGTTCTGAACGATTTCAGAACGCTGCTCGGCGCGGGATTCTTCCAGAACGGTACGGCGGGACACGACGATGTTGCCGCGGCGCTTGTCCATCTTGAGGATTTCGAAGGGCTGCGGGTTGTGCATCAGCGGGGTCACGTCGCGGATCGGACGGATATCGACCTGCGAACGCGGCAGGAAGGCGATCGCACCGTCGAGGTCGACGGTGAAGCCACCCTTGACCTGGTTGAAGATCACGCCTTCGACGCGCTCGCCAGCTTCGAACTTGGCTTCGAGCTTGATCCAGCTTTCTTCGCGGCGAGCCTTCTCGCGCGACAGAACCGCTTCGCCAAGCGCGTTCTCGATGCGCTCGACATAGACTTCGACTTCATCGCCAACCTTCAGCGAACCGTCCTTGGCGCGCGCACCAAATTCCTTGAGCGCGATGCGGCCTTCGACCTTGAGGCCGACGTCGACGACGGCGACGTCCTTCTCGATAGCGGTGATCACGCCCTTGGTGACATAGCCTTCGGCCAGATCGTGCTTGGCGAAGGACTCTTCGAGAAGAGCGGCAAAATCCTCACGTGAGGGGGTAGCTACTGACATAGAATCTCCTGGGGTGTCCTCACATATGTCTCGGACACGTATGCGCCGGTTGGGTTCGTGTTGAACGGGCCTGAACCCAGTCCGCCCTCTCTTGACAAGGGCAATCCGGCGCGTGGACGGAATTTCAGGCTTAATTTCCAATAAGCGACCTATGCTGAAAGCATAGAAAACCGCTTTATTTTAGGCATTTCGGCTCAGGACGGCATCGATAATCGATTTAGCAGCCTGAAACGCGGCCTCTATACTCATTTCTGACGTGTCAAGCAAGTGCGCATCATCCGCCGGTTTCAACGGACTGTCGGCTCGCCCCATGTCACGTTCGTCGCGACGCTTCACATCCGCGAATATGTCCGCGAAATCAGCCGCGCCGCCCTTTGCGACGATCTCGTCGTAACGGCGTCTCGCCCTGACTTCCGGAGAGGCCGTCACATAAAGCTTCACCGGCGCGTCAGGGCAGACGACGGTGCCGATATCGCGGCCGTCGAGCACCGTGCCGGGCGCCCTCGCGGAAAACCGTCGCTGCGCTTCGACCAGCGCGCGGCGCACTGACGGCATGACGGCAATCTTCGAAGCGGCTTCCCCGATCTCGTGCTTGGATAGTATATCGCGGTCAAGGCCGGCAAGTTCAACCTCGCGCGCAATCTTTTCCGCCACTGCCTCGTCATCGAGCGGAAGACCGGCATCGAGCAGCGCCTTAGCGGTCGCGCGGTAGGTCAAACCGGTATCGAGATGATGGAAGCCGTATACCTCGGCGATCCGGCGAGAAAGTGTGCCTTTGCCGGCTGCCGCCGGTCCATCGATGGCGATTGTAAAGGTAGTCTTCAATGCGTCATTCCTGCGGGAGCGTTCCATAGCGGCGGACGAGATCGGCCATTTCGGTCTGATCGGGCCTTTCGTCAAGCCCCGCCGCCACACCCGCGCGATCGGCAACCGGTCGATTCTGGCTGACCTTCCACTTGCCGTCGATCTCGGTGATTTCGATCTCGATGCCGATGATGCCCTTGAGTTGCGCCCGGACAAAGTCCTCCGGCGCATCGCCGACGGACCAGGGAATTACCCTGTCTGCTTCCTGCTCGCCTGTAATGGCATTGACTTGCTTTAACAGCCAGTCGGCATCGTCGATGACGCGTGCGGGCCCGCGCACCTGCACGATCGCATAGTTCCAGGTCGGCACGACCTTCCCGGTCTCACGCTTCGTCTGATACCAGGACGGCGTCACATAGGAATTGGCGCCTTGAAACACGGCAAGAACCGCAGCACCTTCCTGTATGTCCCGCCACTGGCCGTTAGCCTTGGCGAGGTGCAGCCGCAGTGTCCCCTTCTCTGAGGCGTCGGCATCGAGCTGAAAGGGCACGGAATTGGCGATGAGCCCTGAGCTGCCGGCCGTGATCAGCAGCCCAAGCGGATGGGCGCGGATCAGAGCGTGCTGAACACCGAGGTCGTCTTCCCTGAAATGCGGCGGCTGATACATCTCTCTATGCCTGTTCGATCTTCGCCCCGAGCTTTCCCATCAGATCCATGAACTCGGGAAAGCTCGTCGCGATCATGGTTGCATCGTCGACCGTCACAGGATGCTCCGAAGCCAGTCCCATGACAAGGAAGCTCATGGCGATGCGATGGTCGAGATGCGTTTTCACCTGAGCCCCCGCCATATTGCCGAGGCCCTTGCCGCCCGGTCGGCCGCGCACAGTCAGCCAATCCCTGCCCTCGTCGCAATCGGCGCCGTTGAGCGTCAGCCCCTGGGCGACCGCAGAAAGCCGGTCCGACTCCTTGACGCGCAGTTCTTCGAGACCCTTCATCGTCGTCATGCCCTCGGCAAAGCATGCGGCAACGGCGAGCACCGGATATTCGTCGATCATCGACGGCGCGCGCTCTTCCGGCACCGTGATGCCTTTGAGCTCCGAGGCGCGGACACGCAGATCCGCCACGTCCTCGCCGCCGGAAAGGCGGGTGTTCAGCACCTCGATATCGGCGCCCATCTCCTGGAGGGTGAGGATAAGGCCGGTGCGCGTCGGATTCATCAGGACATTCAGGATGGTGACGTCCGATCCCGGCACCAGCAATGCCGCGACGAGCGGAAACGCCGCTGAGGACGGATCGCCCGGCACGTCGATTACCTGCCCGGTAAGCTTGCCGCGGCCCTGGATGCTGATGGTGCGAATGCTACCGTTGTCGATCTTGACAGAGAGATCGGCGCCGAAGCCCAGCAGCATCTTTTCCGTATGGTCGCGCGTCATCTGAGGTTCGATGACGGTTGTCACGCCGGGTGTGTTGAGCCCTGCGAGCAGGACTGCCGACTTCACCTGCGCGGATGCCATCGGCACGCGATAGGTGATCGGGTTCGCGGTGCCGGGCCCGCGCAAGGTCACCGGCAGGCGGTCACCCTCGGCGGATTTCACCTGCACGCCCATTTCGCGAAGAGGATTGAGAACGCGTCCCATGGGGCGCTTGGACAGCGAAGCGTCGCCGATGAACGTGGTCGCAAAATCATAGACCCCGACGAGTCCCATCGTCAGGCGGGAGCCGGTGCCGGCATTGCCGAAATCGAGAGGCGCTTCCGGCGCAAGCAGGGCGCCATTGCCGATACCATCGATGATCCATACATTGCCGTCCCTGCGGATCCTGGCGCCCATCGCCTGCATCGCCCGCCCGGTATTAATCACGTCCTCGCCTTCCAGTAGTCCCGTGATGCGGGTTTGCCCGGAGGCAAGGCCGCCAAACATGAAAGAGCGATGCGAGATCGACTTGTCGCCGGGGATACGGACGGTGCCGGAAAGATCGGACGATCGGCGCGATACGGCGGGTCTCGGTGCGGTGCCATCCGACATGAAGAATCCTTTGCAAAGCAGCTATTTCGTCCGGCAGTGCCGCCGACCGCCGATCTGCGGCGGGACGGCTTCGGCTGGTTAGCATAAACTTCCCAAGAGGTCATCCTGACAGGCAGGAAAAGACGAAAGCGAGCAGGATGAAGTTTGGCTTTGACATCAAGGGCTGCAACGATTAAGGGGACCGGCTTATAAATTCCCTTGAACGCCGGCTTGAACGGCATTGCCGAATGGATCTTCGGCTATTCTCACGAGGCTTTGACAGTGGCGAAAGCGGAACTTGGAACAAAACGTACTGATCCGGATACCGGCAAAAAGTTCTACGATCTGAACCGGGATCCAATCGTTTCTCCCTATACCGGCAAGTCCTACCCCTTGTCCTTCTTCGAGGAAACCTCGGCTTCGTCCGAGCCTGCAGAGGAGGATGAAGTTGCTGAAGTCGATACCGAGAGCACCGAAGTCGAACTGGTCTCTCTCGAAGACGCGGATGAGAATGCCAGCGGCGACGACATTCCGGACATGGGCGATGACGACGTCGAAATCGACGGCGACGAAGACGATACCTTCCTCGAAGCCGATGAAGACGACGATGATGACGACATGAGCGATATCATCGGCGTCACCGGCGACGAAGACGACGTCTGATCGACAATTCAACGGCCCGGATGACAAAAGTTTTCCGGGCCGGCATTTTCGGCTTGCCATCTTCCCAAACCGGAAGTAATAAGCCGCCACCCCGACGGGCAAGCGCGCCCCAAGGGATCCCAGGACCGGCTCGGCCGGACCATTTCGATGGGGCTATAGCTCAGCTGGGAGAGCGCTTGCATGGCATGCAAGAGGTCAGCGGTTCGATCCCGCTTAGCTCCACCAAATTTCTCCAACAATTTTGGTGCCTTAGGTGCCGACGCGGGTATCTGCGAAACCTTTTGGGGCACCGCATTTCGATTTCATCTACGCTGACTACTGCGGTGTATCGACGCCAGCGCCACAGCCCCTGAAACCCCCCGCATTGAATGCCTCGATGAGCATCCATCATGCCTTCTTTTCCGTTGCGAGGCTCAAGGCGTAAGCCGCCAATTCTGGCATGCTCAGTTCGCCGTATTCAGCTTCGAAGCGCATCAGTAGGTTGGCCCGGATAAGGCGATGATCCTCAGTATCCGGCTCATGCAGCTTCAGGCACTCGATCAGGCGAGTACGCTCAAGATTCAAAAATTCGACCAGGATGTCGAGGTATTCGCCAGCCGAGTTCAATGATGCGCCACCTGCCCCCTGGCAGCGTGGCTGGTTCTGGACTCCCAGAATACCGGTGGTCGCCAGTGTCAGCGCGTCATAGACGGCGTTCCATTGGTAACCCTCCAACCTAGACATATCCAGGGCGTGGAGAGCCCTCGTTTTCGGTCGCGCAAATCGCGGCGTGGTGTCTGTGATCGACATTGTGTCACCTCCTGCAAGCTTTTAGGGAATACCCAGTAGAGGTTCTTGCCTTTGCCACCCGCCGAAAGACGGGCCAATGCGGGCGAAGCGGGAATTGCCCACTTCGAGCCGCACAAATCGCGGCTACTACGCTAACACTTGTGAACAGCCAAAGAGCTGCTTCCGTTTGGCGCCCAACAGGAGGCCAATCGCCGCTCTGATACTAACATTTTCTAACAAGCGGGACAGCGAACCCTTGCTGCTCGCCTTTGCGCTTTAAACTGCAATCTCCATCTGCGGGATTGCTTCCAGCTCCTCCATCAGGGCCGGAGCCTCAATCTTGATGTCATAGCTCGCCTGCATGTTCATCCAGAACTCAGGCGTCGTGCGGAAATACCTGGCGAGACGAAGCGCGGTATCAGTTGTTACCGGGGTTTGCTCGGAGGCAAGCCGCTCTATCCGGGTCCGCGGAACATTCAGCCGCTTGGCAAGGGCGCCAGCGCTCATATTGAGCGGAATCAGATATTCCTCCCGAAGGATCTCTCCCGGATGGACCGGAGGCAAGACACTGGTCATCGTTCGGTCTCCAATGCGATCGCAATTGATCTAGTGGTAGTCTACGATTTCGACGTCTTCGGCACCTGCGACGGTCCAGATGAAGCAAATGCGCCATTGATCGTTGATCCGTATTGAATGTTGGCCTTGGCGGCCCCCCTTCAAGGCCTCCAAACGGTTGCCTGGAGGGGAGCGAAGGTCATCGAGGATAACAGCGTTATCGATCATCGTCAGCTTGCGGATTGCCGGCCGAAGCAGATCTGCGGGGAAACCCTTAGGCGCTTTGCCCTTGGCGACTGATTCGGTCGTGGCGTCTCTGAACGAACGGATCACTGTTGGCCTCCAGATGTCTGTATCATATGGTGATACAAGCAGAAGTCAACAAGAATGTATCGTTGCATGATACATGGACCATCAGTATTTGCCGGCCGGCCCGCGTGAGCCTGGCAACGGATGGCGACTCCCCAACGAATGCTTCGCCAGAGCCGGCAGATGTAATATAGCTGCGTCATGAGAATTCTCATCGTCGAAGACAATCGTGAACTTGCCGCCTGGCTGGCGAAGGCGCTGCGTCAGGCGCAGTATGCGGTCGATGTGGTTCACGATGGCGAGGACGCCGAGCATTCCCTCAAGGTCGCGGGCTATGCCGCCGTCATCCTTGATTTGTCGATTCCGAAGATGGATGGATTGACGCTCCTGAAACGGCTGCGCCGGACGGGCAACAAGGTGCCGGTCATTATCCTGACGGCGAATGCGAGCCTCGATGGTCGCGTCGCCGGTCTCGACGGTGGCGCCGATGATTATCTCGCCAAGCCTTTCGAGATCGCCGAGCTGGAGGCACGTATCCGCGCCGTCGTCCGGCGTGGTCATGACCATGCCGCACCGGAGATCGCGGTTGGCGACCTGCGATTCGATGGCGGCACGCGGCAATTTTTCCTTTCGGGGGAGATGCTCGCATTGACGCCGCGCGAGCATGCCGTTCTCGAGCACCTCGTCATGAAGGTCGGCACGACGGTGACAAAGGCGGCGTTGTCCGAGAGTGTGTTCGGTTTCGATGACGTGGTCGATCCCAGTGCCATAGAGATCTACGTGCATCGCGTCCGCAAGAAGCTCGAAGGCAGCTCAGTGCAAATCGCAACGCTGCGTGGCCTCGGCTATTTGCTGCGCCATGCCCAACAGCCGTGATGTCGGACCGATGGAGAGGATCAGGCGTGCAATCATGCAGGTCGGTGGGAGCCTGCGCCTCCAGTTGCTCGCGTGGGTTCTGCTGACGCTGATCGGGGCGATCTGCGTCAATCTCTATGTGAGCTTCCGGTCGGCCGACGCGACAGCCGCTCTCGTCACCGACCACACGTTGCTGGCATCGGCGCGGGTTATCGCCGAGGCCGTCCGGGTCGATGCCGGCGGTACCATTGAGGCTGAAATTCCGCCGGCCGCGCTCGAAATGTTCGATACCGGTTACGGAGACCGCGTCTTCTATCAAGTCGTTACCGCCTGGGGCAACCTCGCGGCTGGTTTTCCCGACATGCCGCAACCAAGAGCTCAGCGGGTCGGCGAGGATAGCCATTTTCGCGGGGAGGGCGTGCGTATCATGATGCTGAATCAGCCCGTCGTCGGTTTGAAGGATGATGGCTATATTTCCGTCACCGTCGCGGTTACGCATAATAGCCAATACGCCATGCGCAATCGTCTCTGGCTTTCCGATTTCACCAAGCAGCTCGTGCTCGTCCTTCTTGCCGGATTGGTGACGATCCTTGGGCTGCAGCGCGGACTGGCGCCGGTGCTGCGGCTGCGGGATGCCGTTCGTGAGCGAGGCCGCGACCGGCTGGATCCGCTGCCGCCGAAGATGGTGCAGACAGAGCTTCAGCCACTGGTCCACGCACTGAACGATCATATGGCGCGGGTGCAGAATCAGATGGCGGCACAGCGGCGGTTCGTCGCGAACGCCGCGCATCAGCTTCGCACGCCGTTGGCGCTCATATCGACGCAGGCGAGTGTTGCCGCACGCGAGAACGATACGGACCGGCGGGACGAGGCGCTGCAGGCGCTGCGCACCAGCACGCGGCAGGTGACCCGCCTCGCAAGCCAGCTTCTCACGCTTTCTCGCGCCGAGCCCGGCAGCCGTCGGCCGCGCGGCGATACGATCGATCTGACCTTGGCCGCCCGTCAGGTACTGGAAAATCAGGCAGAGGAGGCCCTGAGACGCAATATCGATCTCGGGCTGGAAGTGGAAACGCCGGTTTTCGTCGAAGGCGATGGCACCATGCTGCGCGAAATGCTGGTCAATCTCGTCGACAACGCCCTTCGCTATATCCAGGCGGGCGGCACGGTCACCGTCAGCGTTGCCCAGGAAGAAGATGTTGCCGTGATCAAGGTGGAGGACAATGGTCCCGGCATTCCCGAAAACGAGCGCAGCCAGGTGCTCGAGCGCTTCTATCGCATCATGGGCACGGAGCCGGAAGGCAGCGGCCTCGGACTGGCCATAGTTCGTGAGGTCGTGGACGGCGCCGGCGGTACGGTTGTCTTGAGCGAAGCGACTGGTGGCGGGCTGCTGGTGACGGTGCGCCTGCCCGCGATATAAAAAGGCCGAGCAGGGTGCTCGGCCTATGGAGGTTCCCTTTTGGTCAACCGGGACTTACTGCACGTCCATGTGCTGCTGCGGCCGCCATTTGGCGAGGCGATTCTCGATGACCGTCATGATATATTCGGCAGCCAGCGTCACGATCATGACCAGGATGATGGCGGCATACATGCCGGCGGCGTCGAAGGTGCCTTTAGCGATGGAGATCAACTGACCGATGCCGAAGCGGGCGCCGACGAATTCACCGACGATCGCCCCAATGATGGCAAAGCCGAATGAGACGTGGAGGCTCGCGAAGATCCAGCTCATCGCCGACGGGATGATGACGGTGCGCGTCACCTGCCAGTTGGAGGCGCCGAGGATGCGGGCATTGGCGATCATGTTGCGGTCAGCCTCGCGTACACCCTGAAAGGCGTTGGCGAAAACGACGAAGAACACCATGATGAAGGCAAGCGCCACCTTGGAGGGCAGGCCGAGACCCATGATCATGATGAAGATCGGTGCCAGCACGACGCGCGGGATCGAGTTGATTGCCTTGATATAGACCGAGAAGATATCGGACAGGAATCTGTTGCGGCCAAGTCCGATGCCGACCAGCACGCCGGTGATGGAGCCGGCGAAGAATCCGATCAGCGCCTCTTCCATGGTGACCCACAGATTGTACCAGAGCGAGCCTTCCGTCGTACCTTGCGTTGCCCATTCGTAGAGACGCTGAGCGATGGCGCTCGGGCTCGAATAGAAGAATGGGTCGATCCATAGCATGTTGGAGGAAAGCTCCCACATGCCGATGATGATGACGAGAATGGCGATCTGCCAGAAGAGCACCATATTCTTGCGCCTGCTGATCGCCTTCAGAGCCGCGGCTTCGATTTCCGCATCCGAGGTGCCGGGGCGAAACAGAGGGGCCGATCCGGCCTCGAGAGTTACATGTGCCATGATCTGATCTCCTCCCTCACGCTGCTTCGCTGGCGCGGCGGTAGCTGGTCTCGACCTCCTGGCGGAGATCGTCCCAGATCGTCTTGCAATAATCGATGAAGCTCTGCTCGTAGCGGATTTCCGAAACGACCCGCGGCCTTGGCAGATCGATGGCATAGACCGACTTCACCGTCGCCGGACCGGCGGTCAGCACATAGACCTTGTCGGCCAGTGCCACGGCTTCTTCGAGGTCGTGGGTCACGAAAACCACCGATGCCTTGCGCTCGGCCCAGAGCTTCAGGAGCTCCTCATGCATGACGGTGCGGGTCTGCACGTCGAGCGCCGAGAAGGGCTCGTCCATCAGCAGGATTTCCGGCTCATTGATGAAGGTCTGCGCCAGCGAAACGCGCTTGCGCATGCCGCCGGAGAGCTGGTGCGGATAGTGATGGAGGAACTTGGAAAGGCCGACGCGAGCCAGCCAATCCTTGGCGTTCTTTTCCGCTTCGGCCCTTGATATGCCGCGGAAGAGGGGTCCGGACATGACATTGTCGATGACGTTCTTCCATGGAAACAGCGCATCCGTCTGGAAGACGAAGCCGACGCGCGGATCGATGCCGTTGACGGGTCCGCCCATCAGGCGGACCTCACCGGCGCTTGGGCGCGCAAGGCCGGTGACAAGATTGAGGGTCGTAGACTTGCCGCAGCCGGTCGGGCCGACGACGGCGACGAATTCGCCGCGCGCAACCGACATGTTGAAATCACGAAGTGCCGTCAGCGACTTTCCGGTCGGCGAGACGAACCGGCGGCTGACATTGATCAGTTCAATCGCCGGTTCCCGGCTCTTATCCTGTTGCATGGTGATAACCTGACGCGTGCTTTTGAGCGGGCGTGCACGCAAGGCCCAAGATCGATCGGAGCCGCTTCCGGTCACGCCGGAAGCGGAGCGCAGGAGCGCTTACTTGACGTTTTTCACGAATTCCGTCGTGTAGGTCTTGGAGAGATCGATCTGTTTGCCTTTGACGTTCTTGGAGAACTCCGAGAGCACGGCAAGCACGGTCTTCGGGCCATCTTCAGGCATCACGCCGTCCGTCGTGAACATGCCCTTGCCCTGTTCCAGGGCCGCGACGTAGCCATCCTTGTCGCCGACATAGAAATCCTTCGGCATCTTATCGGCGATCTCGGCAGCCGAATGCGTGTTGATGAAACGCAAAGTCTTGACGAAGGCGTTGGCAAGCTTCTGGGCTTCTTCCTTGTGATCGTCGACCCAGGAGGTTTCCATATAAAGCGAAGCGGCCGGGTAGGTGCCGCCGAGCGCGGCACGGGTCGCTTCGACAGTACGCATGTCGACGAGAACGGCTGCTTCCTTGGTTTTCAGCATGCGTGAGATCGTCGGCTCGGTGGTCATGCCGGCCTGGATCTGATCCTGCTGCATGGCGGCGATGAAAGTCGCGCCCGCACCGACCGGAATGGTGACGACGTCACCCGGCTGCAAACCGGCCTTGGACGCCATGTAGAGTGTCAGGAAGTTGGTCGAGGAGCCGAGCCCGGTAACGCCGAGGTTCTTGCCCTTGAAATCGGCCGGCGACTTGATGTCGGGGTATTTGGTCGAAACCATCTCCACTTCGCCGGGCGCCTGGCTGAATTGAACGATGGATTCGACGAATTTGCCCTTGGCCTGCAGGTCGACACAGTGGTCGTAGAAGCCAACGACACCCTGAACGGCGCCGGCGAGAAGCTGGTTTTCGGCATCGACGCCGGCGGCCTCGTTCAGGAGCTCGACGTCAAGCCCTTCCTCCTTGAAGTAACCGAGCGATTCGGCAAGTTTGGCGGGCAGGTAAATCTGTTTCTCGTAGCCGCCGACCATGATGGTGATCTTGTCTGCAGCATGGGCGGCAGTCGCAGCCAGCGACGTGGCGATCATGACGGCGGAAAGGGCTACGGTGTGAAAAAGAGCGCGTGACGAGCGCATGGAATTCCTCCTGATCTGTTTCGTCGCATCGCTTCTTATTGTCAGACTGACGCCTGCTTCCTCCACGATGCTGGGCGAACGTAATGGCTGCAACCTTTCAGTCAGCTTTCAGCGGGGAGAATCTGAATCGAAAGCGCAGAAAACTGCCCGACATCGTGCAATTGCAGAAAGCGTGCGGCATGACAGTGTCCATCAATTGGCAAACCTTTCATTTGCCCGTCAGCACGGGCTGTGAGACAATTCCCGCATAGAAACGTTATCCCGCCGAAACGGGATGCAGCTTGGGAAACATCGGCGGCTGACATCGTTCAGGGCAGCCTGACCTCAGCCAACCTCTGCCAAAACAGAACCTCGACAGCGGCGATGCGACCAACGTATTTCCAGCGATGTTTCCTGCTGCCTAAAGGGAGGAAACGAATATGGCAAAAGTAGTCTGCGTTCTCTACGATGATCCGGTCGACGGCTATCCGACCGCCTACGCCCGTGGCGACCTGCCAAAATTGGAGCGATATCCCGATGGGCAGACATTGCCGACGCCGAAGGCAATCGACTTTCGGCCCGGTGTCCTGCTCGGAAGCGTTTCCGGCGAACTTGGCCTGCGGAAGTACCTGGAGGCGAACGGTCATACATTGATCGTCACCTCCGACAAGGACAGACCGGACTCGGTCTTCGAACGAGAGTTGGTCGATGCGGATGTCGTCATCTCGCAGCCTTTCTGGCCGGCCTATCTCACTGCCGAGCGTATCGCCAAGGCACCGAAACTGAAGCTCGTGGTGACCGCAGGCATCGGCTCCGACCATGTCGATCTGCAGGCTGCAATCGATCGCGGCATGACTGTTGCGGAAGTGACCTACTCCAACTCGATCAGCGTGTCGGAGCACGTCGTCATGATGATTCTCGGGTTGGTGCGGAACTACATTCCGTCCTACCAATGGGTCGTCAAAGGCGGCTGGAATATAGCCGACTGCGCTGCCCGCTCCTATGACGTCGAAGGCATGCATGTCGGCACTGTCGCGGCGGGGCGTATCGGTCTCGCCGTGCTGAGGAGGCTGAAACCATTCGACATGCATCTCCATTATTTCGACCGCCACCGCCTGCCTGAGGCCATCGAGAAGGAGCTGAACGTCACCTGGCATCCGACCGTCGAGGATATGGTCAAGGTCTGCGACGTCGTGACGATCAACGTGCCGCTGCATCCTGAAACCGAGGGCCTCTTCAACGACAAGCTGCTGTCGAAGATGAAGCGGGGCGCCTATCTGGTGAACACGGCCCGTGGCAAGATCTGCGACCGCGACGCCGTTGCTCGCGCGCTCGAAAACGGGCAGCTCGCAGGCTATGCCGGTGACGTCTGGTTCCCGCAGCCGGCACCGAAGGACCATCCCTGGCGAACCATGCCGCATCACGGGATGACGCCGCATATTTCCGGGACCTCTCTGTCGGCGCAAGCGCGCTATGCCGCCGGCACGCGCGAGATCCTCGAATGCTTCTTCGAGGGGCGACCGATCCGCGACGAATACCTGATCGTCGATGGTGGCAAGCTTGCCGGCACGGGAGCGCATTCCTATAGCGCAGGCAATGCGACCGCCGGCTCCGAAGAGGCCGCGAAATTCAAGCGTACGTGACTGCCTCAAGGGGCGCGGGCAATAGGTCCGCGCCCTCTAACGTCAGAAACGCTCTGGTCGAACCAGCGCGTATACGAGATATATTACGAGGAAAAGAGTGACGATTGCGCCAAGCACGTAGTCGAGAGACATGATTTGCTTTCCTCCGGCTCTCTTTAGAGGTGGTCACAGGCCACGACATAGGCGAGAGCCAACGAAAAGAAGATCACCACTATACCTAGAACGACGAGATCCATCATAATTGTCTTCCTCTCGACATATGCCATTTCTGGTTGAATGTAGTTCTTCTCCTATAAAAATTCGATGTGTGTGCGGCGCGAAAGAAATAAGGCGGCATAAGTCCGCGGGGGCCGTGGAGGATGCGCAGCTGTACGAATACAAACACAGCCTGCCCGACGACGAACATGGTGTCACCGCCCATCTTGCCTGAGCACAAGAACGCACTTGACATCCCGTCCGCTTAGGCGCATCGGGGCGTCGATGACACTCATTTCTGTCATCGACCCAGAGGAAACCGAGATGAACCCCGACAGTCGAAGTTCGACGTCATTCCGACCGCTGTTCCGGTGATCTGATCCTTTGGTCGGTGCTCCGGACAGGCCAATGGTCTTTCAGGAGAGCCTATGCTGCGCACCTTTTGGCACGATGCCGACCATCTGGCAGCCGTCCCGCCCGATCCCAATCCGGAAGTGACCGTCGTCCCCGTCTGGTATGACCTGATAAACCCGACTCAGGAGGAAGATAAGACGGTCGAGCGTCAGCTGGGCATTTCCATTCCGACCCGCGACGAAATGGAAGATATCGAACTCTCCGCACGGCTTTACCAGGAGAACGGCGCCGAGTTCATGACCATGACTGCCCTCACCAACCTGGATGGCGATTCTCCGGTCAAGACTGCCATCACTTTCATACTGAAGGGACCAACTCTCGTGACGGTGCGATACGCGGAACCGAAGCCGTTCGACATGTTCCTGTCACGGGCGCAGCGCGCAAACGGCAGCGGGGTGTCGTGTGCGAGCGGTGAGATATTGATGACCGGCCTGATCGAAGCGCTGATCGACCGCATGGCCGAAGCGCTTGAGCGTCTCGGAAACGAAATCGACGGGATCTCGCGCGAAGTCTTCCGCAGCAAGATCGACAAAGCCACCAAGAAAACCCGAAACCTGCAGTCGCTTATCGAACAGATCGGCCGGAAAGGCGACTCTCTGACGATGGTGCGGGAAAGCCTCGTCAGCATCTCGCGCCTCGTCGCCTATCACGCCGCTCTTGAGAGTGGAGACCGCAAATTATCGAAGGAAGCGCGCCAGCGCATCAAGCTCATTCAGCGAGATGCTGCTTCGCTTGGCGAGCATGCAACCTTCCTGGCCAGCAAGATCAACTTTCTCCTTGACGCCACGCTGGGCCTGATCAACCTCGAGCAGAACCAGATCATCAAGATATTCTCCGTCGCGGCGGTCGTGTTCCTGCCGCCGACCCTTGTCGCTTCCATCTACGGTATGAACTTCGAGTTCATGCCCGAACTGCATTTGAGCCTCGGCTATCCGTTGGCGATCGGGCTGATGATCCTCTCGGCGATTTTGCCGTTCCTGTATTTCAAAAGGCGCGGCTGGCTCTGATCGGCCGCTTGCAGCCTTCCGAAGAAGGCACTCACGCAAAGAAGCATTCCACCTGCCCGAGACGCCCGAATTCGGCCGCCAGATGCTGGCCGGGCATAACTTCCAGAATGGTCGTGCAGGAACCGGTGGTAACGATCTCTCCGGCGTGAAGCTGGCGGCCGTCACCGGCAAGCTTCTTGGCAAGCCACACAATGGCCTCGAGCGGGTGCCCGAAGATACAGGTCGCCGATCCGCTGACGACCGTCCGCTTGAACAGGAATGCATTGACCTCGACTTCATCCAGGCCCCTGAAGTCTCTGACGTCGGCGTAGGATCCGCAGACCGTTGCGACGTGAAACCCGAAATCGGCCGTTGCGGCGAAATCGCCTCCATATGCCCGCTTCGTGCGACGCCCAAGCAGCCCGAGCGCCGGCTGGCAACCCAGGACGGCAAGTGCTGCGTTATCAAAGGTGATGTCCTCGCCTTCATCGGGAAACCGCCTCAGCATTGTGAATGCCAATTCGCACTGAGCGCCGATCATGCCGGGAGGAAGCCGCAATTCCGAGCGGCTGGTATAGTAGCTGTTGCTCGGGACGGAGGAATAGACCGGATTGGTAAGGCGGAGCATGCGGCGGCTGGCTTCGCTGCTGCCTACGACCGTGTAGCCATTGCGCTCGAAACCGAGGGCGTCGAGCGCGGCGGTTTGTATCTCGAGCGCTTCGGAGCCTGAGGATATCCTATCGAGTGCGAGATCGCAGGACGTTTCGCGTTTGCGGCTCTTTGCCAATGTCTCGGCTGTCGAGTCGATGAGTTCAAAATACAATTCGACCTCCTGAAGTGGAAAATCCAAGAGTGGTGTCGGATCGTATCTATGTGGGTTTGGATAGGTGTTCCATTCCGGCGGCATGGGCGAAATATCAAAATCTCATAATGGCGGAGCCATTATTTCGGATCCGCAATGAACCGCCCCAAGACCGCCAGGGGAAATGGTGGTTTGCGTAAGGGCTACCGCTTGATCGCCGAAGCCGAGCACCGTAGAAATGACAGCGCGAGCGCCGAAGCGATGAAGATCTCCGGAAGTACCACCGATGCCGAATGTGCTGCCCAGTCCGAATTCTTTGCGGCGATTGCTTGCCGGTCTGCTGCTGGCCGTGGGGCTTGGGCTATCGGCCGCGTCCACAGCGTCGGCGGACGAGGCGCTGGATCGGTCATTCGCCGGCAAGACATCTGCTGAGCAGGTCGAAAAGCTTATCGGGCTATGGCATAACACCTATGGCGGCGCCCATAGCCTTCTCGAAAGGCGCGCAGCCTTCGAGAAATTCATGGCGTCGACGCCCGAGCCGACGCGCGTGCAGATCAAGCATGTGGATGCCGACGGAGTAGCTGCCGATCTCTTCCTGCCGGCTCGGCTCCATTATACGCTGGGAAAGAGGGTGATCCTCTATGTTCACGGCGGTGGGTTCTACAGCGGGTCGCTCCGCACGCACCGTAACATTGCCGCAGCCCTGGCAAAGGCAGCGTCGGCCGAGGTGCTGCTGATCGATTATCGATTGATGCCGGAACACATGTACCCCGCTCAGGTCGACGACACGCTGACGGCCTATCGGTGGCTGCTCGAGTCGGGCTATGAGAGCGAAAATATCGCGATTGTCGGAGAATCCGTTGGCGGAAATCTCGCAATCGAGGCGACGCTGCGCCAGATGCAGGTAAAGGGACCGCTTCCCTCCTCCGTTGTTGTCATGAGTCCCGTGACCGATCTTGCTGTGACAGGAGCCTCCATGGCCGACAACGCCGAACGCGATCCGCTGATCGGTAAGGACCATTTGGAACTGGTCAGCAAGACATATCTAGGTGTTCGCTCGCCGACGGATCCTGCGGTGTCTCCGCTCTATGCGGATCTTAAGGGATTTCCCCCCTTGCTCATCCAGGTAGGGTCCAGAGAGACCTTGCTCGATGATAGCATCCGCTTGGCCCGCAAGGCCACGCTGGCCGACGTCCCCGTCACGCTCGAGGTCTGGCCGGGAATGATCCACCAGTGGCAATTGTTTCAATTCTGGCTGCGCGATGCACGGCGGTCGAACGACAGCGCCGCCGCTTTCGCCGACAGCCATTTCCATTTTGCGGAGCAGTGATCTCCAAGAGGCTCAGCGATCAGGTTTAGCCGGTTTCCAGATGAGTCCCTTTGTCCCATTCCAGAGCCCAGCGATTCGCCGTAGCATGCCCGATGCCGAATCTGGAACCTATCCATGACGAGAGAGAGACGCCGCCGCATCATCAAAAGCCGACGAACCACGACCGGGCTGGTGCTCGTCGGATCGATTTCCTTCATCGCCGGAATGACGGATGCCTCAGGCCTGATGCTGACCGGCAATTTCGTCTCCTTCATGACTGGGAATACCACGCGCGCAGCACTTGCGCTCGGCGAAGGCAATCTCGGGCCGGCGGCTGTCCTCCTGAGCGCGATAGCGATATTCATAGCTGGTAATGCGTTGGGTGTCGTGGTGGCGCATCTGTCGCAGCGACGCGTCTTCACAGTGCTGGGCTGTGTCAGCCTGCTTCTTGCGCTTGCATCGGCGCTGCCCGAACCGGCATTTCTCTTGCCCCGGTTCTATCTGGTCGTCATGGCGATGGGGATGGTCAACGCCGCGGTGGAGCATATCGAAGGCCTGCCGATCGGCCTCACCTATGTCACCGGCGCGCTCTCCCGTTTTGGCCGCGGTATCGGGCGCTGGATCATCGGCGAGCGTAGTCTCGATTGGATGATCCAGATCGTGCCCTGGGCCGGCATGCTCTGCGGCGCCGTCACCGGCGCGGTGCTGACGCGGCTTGCCGGTGCGCACGCCCTCTGGCTCGTCGCGCTCTTTGCGCTGTGCATCGCCCTTGCGACCATGCTCATTCCCCGCCCGTTACAGCATCGTTTCGGCCACCGTTTCGCCCCACAACGGCCGCCTCGGCAGGGTGCAACGAACCGCCGATGAAATTCATCGCAATCCATCACAGGCCTTTGTCCTGTATCTGCTAGAGCAATTCCACGAAAAGTGCGAAGCGGTTTTCCGTTCGGAATTGCGTAAAAACAAAAAGTTAGAAGAGCGGTTCAGCGATTCGATAGAAAGCTGAATCGCTCTAGGAAGCCCGGCTATAGCCTCATCGGGAGAATTTGCTTGTTTCTGTTTTCAAAGCTCGTTTGGATCATTGGCCAACCGCTGTCCCTTGCCTTCATTCTGGTCATCCTGGCCATCATCGCGATCATTGTCCGCTGGCGGGTCTTGGGCCTGCTTGCCTCCTCCGCTTCGGCTCTGGTGCTTTTCCTGACGCTCTATACGACCGTCGGCCCCTATCTGCTTCAGGACCTTGAGGAGCGATTTCCGCGGCCGGCGGGCGACCCGCCGGAGCTGCAATGCATGATCGTTCTCGGCGGCGCATTCGAAACCGAAGTCACGACGACCCGCGGAGGCATCGAGATGAGTGCCGGAGGCGACCGTTTTGTCGAGGCCTTGAGGCTGGCGCGGAAATTCCCCGATGCCCGGATTCTCGTCTCCGGTGGTGACGGGTCCATTACCGGCGGGTACGAGGGGGATGGAGATATCGCGAAGCGGTTCTTTCCGATTTTTGGCATCGGCCGTGAACGCCTCGTCGAGGAGGCGCAATCGCGCACGACGTTTGAGAATGCGGTCAACACGAAGGAGCTATTGGCAAGGAACGGGCTTTCGAACTGCCTGCTGATTACGTCCGGCTATCACATGCCGCGTTCGATAGGCATCTTCCGCAAGCTCGACATTCCCGTGACCCCGTGGCCAACGGACTATCGCACGACTGGCAAGGTTCGCCTTGGTCTGGATTTCACGCAGCCCTCCCTGAATGCGCAGCATATGGCGACGGCTATTCGCGAATGGATGGGTCTCGTCGGCTATTACTTCGCTGGCCGTACGTCGGAACTCTATCCACGCTAGAGCCGGAGATTTCAGGTCGAATCGATCTGAAATCTGAATCCGTCTCTACATCAAAAAGTTAGAGCGGGATGTCGCCCGAAAACCGCACATACTTTTCGGCATCCCGCTCTAGGCAGCGGCTGGGTAGGCAACTACTTCCTCGAGATGGTCACGAATTTCGTGCCGCGCACCCGCACCGTCATCTGGCAGGGATTGCTGTCCGTGCGGTCGCAGAAGCGCGGGTGCATCTTCATCACCAGCACCATGTTGCCGAAACGCTTGACGAAGTCATAACCGTAGGTCTGTGCCGTCGCGATCATGAAATAGCCGCCTTCGGCGACCTGCAGGTAGAAATTATAGGTGCAGCCGTCGTCGTTGCACTGCGGGCCCTTTTTGCCATCACAGGTCAATTCGCCCTCGTTGACGACCGCGTCGACTAGGCCGTCATTGTTGATGTCCTGACGAATGACGAAACCATCCCCGAACTCCGCCTGGGTGCATTGTTCCTGGAAGTGCTTCTTCTCATAGATCTCAGGATCGGAAATCAGCGATTGCTGCGCGAGCGACGCGGTCGGAGCGATCAGCAACGCGACGATGTTCAGAACTGGGATCAGAAGCGCTCTCACGGCTTTCCTCTTTTGGCTCGGTAAAGGATCACGGCAGAGGATTATGCCGGCCTCTCCTTGCGCCGCCCTTGTCGCCGTGATCCATTCGCGCGAGATAATTCTGTTCCGCCAGCTTCCGGACTCTCACATGTCTCTGCTTGCCTATCTTGATTATGTTGGCGTGGCGCTTTTTGCGGCCACCGGCGCACTGGCCGCATCGCGCAAGCAACTCGATGCGATCGGCTTCCTTTTCCTTGCAGTCGTCACAGGCATCGGCGGGGGGACTTTGCGCGATATCGTGCTTGGCCGTGTGCCCGTCTTCTGGGTGCTGAATCCGACCTATATCGTGATCTGCTGCGCCATGGGTGTCATCGCCTTCTTTACGGCGCATCTGCTCGAATCGCGCTATCGCCTGCTCATCTGGCTGGATGCGGTTGGTCTTGCGGCCTATTGTGTGATGGGAGCCGCAAAAGGCATTGCGGCCACCGGCTCGCCGACCATCGCCATCGTGACCGGCACGCTGACGGCCACCTGCGGCGGCATTCTTCGCGATCTTTTGGCGAATGAGCCTTCGGTGCTGCTGCGGCCGGAAATCTATGTCACAGCCGCTCTCGTCGGCGCCGGCGTTTTCACCGCCGCCCATGGCATCGGGCTGCCGCTCTACGCTTCTTCCGCCTTTGGAGCCATTGCTGCCTTTGCCGTTCGCGGCGGTGCACTATGGTTCGGCTGGACCTTTCCGACCTACAAGCATAGGCCCGGCCGCCATCCGGATGATGTCCTGTGAGGAAAGGCTGAGATCAGCGCTTGGCGCGCAGCCGGATCACCACGTCGACATGGGAGATTTCCATGCCCTCCGGCGGCTCGGGGAGATTGCCGATGGAGATATTGCTCACCGGAATGTCCAGTACTTCGTTTTCGCCTTCGACGAAAAAGTGATGATGGTCGGAAACATTGGTGTCGAAGTAGGTCTTCGCACTTTCCACCGCCAGAACCCGAATGAGCCCAGCCTCAGTGAATTGATGCAAGGTATTGTAGACAGTCGCAAGCGAAACCGGCACGCCCGCATTGACCGCTTCCTCGTGCAATTCCTCGACCGTCAGATGGCGGTCGCCCTTGGCAAAGAGAAGATCGCCCAGCGCGACGCGCTGACGGGTCGGTCGAAGACCAGCACCGCGCAGCCTCGCTTCGATAGGGATCGTGGCTTCAACTGCCATCCGGACGAACTCCTGACTTTTCCATAGTCAAACAATCATGTTTATAAGCCATATAACTTTTGCACGAATTGCTTTCAATAGTTTCAATGGGGACAATGGGCGCGAAAACGCCGCAAAATCGGGCTTTTGCGCCATTTACCTCTGGCAGTGCCCTTGGCCTTCCTGTATGCGACCACCACATAGCGGCGTACAGTCAGGCGATCACGGGCGAGCAAAATTGAAGCCATCATGCTTATGCTTCATTTTCTCCCGATCTTGGACTAAACGTTCACATCCATCGGCATAGTGCGGGGGAAATGGAATTTTTATGACCACGAAACAATCCAGCTTCACCTACGAGGAAATCTTGAGCTGCGGTCGCGGCGAACTGTTCGGCCCGGGAAATGCGCAGCTTCCGCTGCCCCCCATGCTGATGTTCAACCGTATCACTCAGATTTCCGAAGATGGTGGACCGCATGGCAAGGGTTTCATTCGCGCGGAATTCGATATCACGCCCGACCTCTGGTTCTTTCCGTGCCACTTCCTGGGAGATCCCGTCATGCCTGGCTGCCTTGGACTGGATGCCATGTGGCAGTTGACTGGCTTCTTCCTCGGCTGGTTGGGCGAGCCCGGCAAGGGCCGCGCGATTTCGACCGGTGAAGTCAAGTTCACAGGCATGGTGACGCCGAAGACCAGGCTCGTGGAGTATGGGATAGACTTCAAGCGCGTCATGCGCGGGCGACTGGTGCTCGGCATTGCCGACGGCTGGATGAAGGCGGATGGGGAGGAAATCTACAAGGCAAGCGATCTGCGGGTCGGCCTGTTCCAGGAAAAGGCCGCGTGATCGCTAGGCACAGTGTGCTCGAAATGCTGCAGGGATAACAGAGAAAAGGTCAATATATGAGACGGGTAGTTGTCACGGGTCTGGGTATTGTTTCCTCGATCGGGAACGATGCCTCTGAAGTCACCGCCTCGCTCCGCGAAGCCAAATCCGGCATTTCCTTCTCGGAAGATTTCGCCAGCCATGGCTTCAAGTGCCAAGTCTGGGGCAAGCCGAAGCTCGATGCGGAGCGCCTTGCCGAATTGGTCGATCGGCGCGCCATGCGTTTCCTCTCGCAGGGTGGTGCCTGGAATCACGTGGCAATGAAGCAGGCGATTGCCGATTCGGGTCTGGAAGAAGCCGACATCACCAACGAGCGCACCGGCATCATCATGGGCTCGGGCGGCCCTTCCACTCGTACGATCGTCGAGGCAGCCGAGATCACGGAGAAGAACAACAGCCCGAAGCGTATCGGCCCCTTCGCTGTTCCGAAGGCGATGTCCTCGACCGCATCCGCCACGCTTGCCACCTGGTTCAAGATCCACGGCGTCAACTACTCGATTTCCTCGGCCTGCTCGACCTCGGCCCATTGCATCGGCAATGCCGCCGAAATGATCCAGTGGGGCAAGCAAGATCTCATGTTTGCCGGCGGTCATGAGGACCTCGATTGGTCCATGTCCAACCTCTTCGACGCCATGGGCGCCATGTCCTCGAAGTTCAATGAGACGCCCGCAAGCGCTTCACGTGCCTATGACGCCAACCGGGATGGTTTCGTCATCGCCGGCGGCGCAGGCGTGCTCGTCCTCGAAGAACTGGAACATGCCAAGGCTCGCGGCGCCAAGATCTATGCCGAGATCGTCGGCTATGGTGCCACATCGGACGGCTACGACATGGTCGCTCCGTCGGGCGAAGGCGCGGTGCGCTGCATGCGCCAGGCGCTTGCGACCGTCAAGGGCGATGTCGACTACATCAATACGCATGGCACATCCACACCGGTGGGCGACAGCAAGGAAATCGGTGCGATTCGTGAAGTCTTCGGTGACAAGGCCCCGCATATCCAGTCGACGAAATCCCTGACGGGCCATTCGCTCGGTGCGGCCGGCGTCCAGGAATCGATCTATTCCATCCTGATGATGCAGGAGCGGTTCGTCGGCGAAAGCGCGCATATCACCGATCTCGATCCCGAATTCGAAGGCGTTCCGATCGTTCGAAGCCGCATCGACAACGCCAAGATCGACATTGCCCTCTCCAACTCCTTCGGCTTCGGCGGTACGAACGCCACGCTCGTCTTCCAGCGCTATAACGGATAACAACATGACGCTAATCATGCAGGGTAAGCGCGGCCTCATCATGGGCGTCGCAAACAACCATTCCATAGCCTGGGGAATTTCCAAAGCGCTGGCAGCCCAAGGTGCGGAATTGGCTTTCACCTATCAGGGCGAGGCGCTTGGCAAGCGTGTGAAGCCGCTTGCATCCGAGGTCGGCTCAGAATTTCTTTTGCCCTGCGATGTCGAGGATATCGCATCCGTCGATGCAGTCGTCGACGCAATCAAGGAGCGCTGGGGCAAGCTCGATTTCATCGTGCACGCGATCGGCTTTTCTGACAAGAACGAGCTGAAGGGCCTGTACGCGGATACCACGCGCGAGAATTTCAGCCGCACCATGGTCATTTCCTGCTTCTCCTTCACGGAGATCGCCAAGCGCTGCGCGCCGCTCATGGAAGAGGGCGGCACCATGCTGACGCTGACCTATAACGGCTCCACCCGTGTCATCCCGAACTATAACGTCATGGGCGTGGCAAAGGCCGCGCTCGAAGCCTCGGTGCGTTATCTTGCCGCCGACTACGGCCCGCGCGGCATCCGCGTCAATGCGATCTCGGCAGGCCCTATCCGCACGCTCGCCGGCGCCGGAATTTCTGATGCACGCGCAATCCTCTCGTGGAACCAGCGCAATGCCCCGCTCCGCAAAACCGTGACGATCGATCACGTTGGCAGCTCGGCGCTCTATCTGCTCTCCGATCTCTCCCAGGGTGTCACGGGGGAAATCCACTTCGTCGATGCCGGCTACAACATCACGTCCATGCCGACGCTCGAAACTCTCCGAAAGGCGGACGTGGAGTAATTCTCAGTAATTTCCGACATGAAAAGCGGCCACCCTCGGCCGCTTTTTTATTTTCTTGCCCAAAGCACCTTGAAGCGGGCATTGCGGCAGGTTTCGCCGTGCTCCTTGAAATGCCCCGCCAGAACCTGCTCGTAGGGCAGGCCGCGGTTGGCGACGAGCATCAGGCGCCCGCCGCCCCTCAGCGCGGTGGCGGCTGTCTTGATCATTGCCTGCCCGATCGACGGCTCGGCCGCATGGCCCTCATGGAAGGGCGGGTTCATGATGATGAGGTCGTAGCGCTCCTTCACGGGCTCGTTCGCCAGATCGTGCCAGAAGAAGCGGGTGGCCAGGTCCGGGCAGTTTTTTGCCAGATTGATCTTCGCAGCCTCCAGAGAGGCGTGGTTGGCCTCATAGAGGTCGATGCGCTCGAGGCGCGGCGACTTCGTTCCCAGTTCCACTGAAAGATAGCCCCAGCCCGCGCCGAAATCGGCGGCATCGCCGGTAAAATCCGTCGGCAGGCGCGAGGCGAGCAGTTGTGATCCGGGGTCGATGCGATCATGCGAGAACATGCCGGCGGAAGCGACAAAGCGTTCGTCGACGCGTACCTGCGTTTTCGCAAGTTTTGACACGAATTCGCGGGCGTCTACCGGTCGTGCAAACCAGAAGACGACGCCGTGATACTTCGGCATATGCTCGACATCGAGGCCGAAGCCTTCGACGCGCTTGCGCAGCGGCTGAATGCCATCCTCCTTGCCGCCGGCAACCAGGATCAGGCCGCCCACCTTCACTCGGCCGAGTGCTGCCGCGATGTTCGCCTCGTTCTCGCCCTTGTGCTTCGTGCAGAGGATGAGGGCGGCATCATAATCTTCACCTTCGATCTCGGGCTTTGCCTCGATCCGCTGCGCCAGGAGCTGCCTGTAGACCGGGCGAAAGCCTTGCACGGCATCGAGAGCGGCTGAAAAACCTTCCGGCAGTGCGAAGCCGGCCTCGGCACCGAGGAATAGTACGCGTTCGCCCTCACCCGGCGTCTCGATGGTGCCGCTGGCAAAGGGGTGGAACAGGGTCTTCAGCGTCTCACGGCTCATGGGTCACGTCTCGTCATCGGATACAAAAAGGGCGCGGAAGAACCTCCGCGCCCATTGAATGGAGGAATGGGGCGGCTTATTCGGCCGCTTCTTCCTTCTTCTTCTCGTTCGGGATTTCCTGGCCCGTCGCCTGGTCGACAACCTTCATCGAGAGGCGAACCTTGCCACGCTCATCAAAGCCGAGCAGCTTGACCCAGACCTTATCGCCTTCCTTGACGACATCGGTCGTCTTGGCGACACGCTCGGAAGCGAGCTGCGAGATATGCACGAGGCCGTCGCGTGCGCCAAAGAAGTTGACGAAGGCACCGAAATCGGCGGTCTTGACGACCGTGCCCTCATAGATCTGACCGACTTCAGGCTCGGCGACGATCGAGTGGATCCACTTGCGGGCCGCTTCGATTTCCTTGGCCGAGGAGGAGGCGATCTTGACGGTGCCGTCATCCTCGATGTTGATCTTCGCGCCCGTCTTTTCGACGATCTCGCGGATGATCTTGCCGCCGGAGCCGATGACGTCGCGAATCTTGTCGACCGGAATGTTCATGACTTCGATGCGCGGCGCGAATTCGCCGAGCTGGCCGCGGCTCTCCGTGATCGCCTTGGCCATTTCGCCGAGGATATGCAGGCGGCCGCCCTTTGCCTGGCGCAGCGCGATGTCCATGATCTCTTCGGTGATACCTTCGATCTTGATGTCCATCTGCAGCGAGGTGACGCCCTTTTCGGTACCGGCCACCTTGAAGTCCATGTCGCCAAGATGATCCTCGTCGCCGAGAATGTCGGAGAGCACGGCGAAGCGGTCATCTTCCTTGATGAGGCCCATGGCAATGCCCGCGACCGGGCGCGGCAGGGGCACACCGGCATCCATCAGGGCGAGCGAGGAGCCGCAGACGGTCGCCATCGAGGACGAACCGTTGGATTCGGTGATTTCGGAAACGACGCGCAGCGTGTAGGGGAACTGTTCTTCCGTCGGCAGCATCGGGTGGATGGCGCGCCATGCGAGCTTGCCATGGCCGATTTCGCGGCGACCAGGAGAACCCATGCGACCGGTTTCACCGACCGAGAAGGGCGGGAAGTTGTAGTGCAGCATGAAGTTTTCCTTGTACATGCCGGTCAAGGAATCGACGTACTGCTCGTCTTCGCCGGTGCCGAGGGTGGCGACCACGAGAGCCTGGGTTTCGCCGCGCGTAAACAGCGCGGAACCGTGCGTGCGCGGCAGAACGCCGACTTCCGCGACGATCGGGCGGACGGTCTCGAGATCACGGCCGTCGATACGGCTCTTGGTGTCGAGAATATTCCAGCGGACGATCTTCGCCTGCAGGTGCTTGAAGACACCGGCGATTTCCTCGGCGGTATACTTCGCTTCGCCTTCTTCGGGAAGGAAATGCGCCTTGACCTTCTCCTTGACGGCGTCGACTGCAGCGTAGCGATCAGCCTTCTGGGTGATCTTGTAGGCGTCGCGCAGCTCGGCCTCGAAAAGGCCGAGCATTTCGGTCTCGAGAGCGGAGAAATCTTCAGGCTCGAATTCGCGCGGCTCCTTGGCGGCGACTTCCGCGAGCTTGATGATCGCGTCGATCACCGGCTGGAAGCCGCGATGGCCGAACATGACGGCGCCGAGCATGACGTCTTCCGCCAGTTCCTTGGCTTCGGATTCGACCATGAGAACGGCTTCCTGCGTGCCGGCGACGACGAGGTCGAGGCTCGATTCATCCATCTCGTCGAGATGCGGATTGAGCACGTATTCGCCGTTGATGTAGCCGACGCGGGCGCCGCCGACCGGGCCCATGAAGGGGATGCCGGAGAGCGTCAGCGCAGCGGAGGTCGCAATCATCGACAGGATATCCGGATCGTTCTCCAGATCGTGCTGGAGAACCGTGACGACGACCTGGGTGTCGTTCTTGTAGCCTTCCGGGAAGAGGGGACGGATCGGGCGATCGATCAGGCGGGAAACGAGGGTCTCGTTCTCGCTCGGACGGCCTTCGCGCTTGAAGTAGCCGCCGGGGATCTTGCCGGCGGCGTAGGTCTTTTCCTGGTAGTTGACGGTCAGCGGAAAGAAATCCTGACCGGGCTTCGGGGCCTTGGCCGAGACGACGGTTGCGAGCACGACGGTTTCGCCGTAAGTCGCAACGACGGCACCGTCGGCCTGGCGGGCCATTTTGCCGGTTTCGAGCTTCAACGGGCGGCCGGCCCACTCGATTTCCACGGTATGAATATCGAACATGTCTTGTCCTTCAATGCGGGAGTGCGCGCCGAAGTCGATTCGACCGCAGCGCACAGTCAACCGCAAGCAATGTGACACATCATGGGCAAGACAACGGGAAGCTTTCCTGCGCTTGGCTCCGGTTCGCTCCGAACCTCGAAGAGCCGGGTCAAAGCGTGCCTTGACCCGAAAGCATCCGGCAATCCTGCCCCATGACAGGTCAGCGGTTGGTGTTGGCAGAGCCGGCCCATCCGGTCTGCCGTTCGTCCGGTCACGCGAGAAAGGAAGAGGCGTGACAGAGACATTTCCACGGAGCGATAGCCCCGAAAACAATCCGGCGGGCCTCCAAGGGAGTGCCCGCCGGAAATTTCTTAGCGGCGAATACCCAGGCTGGAAATCAGCTTCGAATAGCGGGCTTCGTCCTTCTTCTTGAGGTAGTCAAGAAGCGAGCGGCGGCTGGAAACGAGCTTCAGCAGGCCACGGCGAGAGTGGTTGTCCTTCTTGTGGTCCTTGAAGTGCTCGGTGAGGTTGTTGATGCGTTCGGTCAGAAGAGCAACCTGAACTTCCGGAGAACCGGTGTCGCCCTGAGCCGTTGCATATTCCTTGATCAGCGCAGCCTTGCGCTCTGCAGTAATCGACATCGGAAGTCCTTTCTTTTCAAGAGGAGGATGGTCGCCACAAGCCGGGATGTCGTCCAGCCTTGGCCGTGAATGCATTCAGGCCCTGCCCAATGCTGGCGCAGCCTATAAACCATTCGGGGCACAAAGGGAAGAGGCGTCACCGATACGCCTTTTCCACGCGGAATCGGCCTTTCAGACGAAGACGCGCTTAGGGCGGAACTCGCCCTGACCGATTTCACCGATCGCAATCAGCTTGCCGCGGGCCGTCGCATAGGCTTCTCTTTCGGCAACGAGAGCTTCCCGGCCCCGAACGAGTATGGGATTGCCCATCTTCAGGCGGTGCGCCTGATCATCCGTGATGACAAGATGGGGAAGTGCGGAGAGCGCCTGGCTGGTATCGATCAGCAGTGCGTCGAGTGCGGCAAGCCGCTCTTCCATGTTGTCGATCTCTCCGATTTCGAGAAGCTTGCCAAGCGGCACCATCATCTCCTCGGCGAAGGGAGCGACGAATGTCCGGCGCAGCCCGGAAATATGGCCGCAGCAGCCGAGCTCGCGACCGAAATCGCGGGCAAGCGCCCGCACATAGGTGCCTTTGCCGCATTCGACTTCGAAATGCGCCGTGTTCGCGTCCGGGCAGGCGAGCAGCGTCAGCCGGAAGATCTCCACCTCTCGGGAGGGAATTTCGACCGCTTCGCCATCGCGCGCCAAATCATAGGCGCGCTCGCCGGCGATCTTGATCGCAGAATATTGCGGCGGAACCTGGCTGATCACGCCGGTGTATTTCGGCAGGAGATAGCGGATTTGCTGTTCAGTCGGACGCTTTTCCGAGACCTGGGTGACTTCGCCTTCGAGGTCGTCCGTCGCGCGTTCCTCGCCCCACGTGACCGTGAATTCGTAGATCTTCCGCCCGTCCATCACGTAAGGAACGGTTTTCGTCGCATCGCCGAGCGCGATCGGCAGCATACCCGAGGCGAGCGGATCGAGCGTGCCGGCATGACCCGCCTTCTGCGCTTTGAACAGCCACTTGATCTTGGAAACGGCTTCTGTCGAGCCGAAATCCACCGGCTTGTCGAGGATCAGCCAGCCGGAAACCGGGCGGCCCTTGGGTTTGCGTGGTTTGGACATCAAGTCTCTTCTGTTATCGGTCTTCGTCGTTGCCGTCGTCGAGATCGCGCTGGACCTCGGGCGAACGCAGCAAGGCATCGATTTTCTGGTAATTGTCGAAGCTGGTGTCATCGCGGAAGCGTATCTCCGGCATGTACTTCATCTGCCTGAGTTGCGGCCCGAGCCGGCCGCGAATGAATTTCGCATTGCGGTTCAACGCTTCGATGACGGTCGTGTGATCGGCGATACCAAGCGGCGTCACGAACGCCGTCGCGATCTTGAGGTCCGGCGACATGCGCACCTCGGAGATCGAAATCACGGTTTTCTCAAGCAGGTCGTCGCGCACTTCGCCGCGCTGGAGAACCTGCGTGATGGCGGCTCGCACCTGCTCGCCGACGCGCAGCATGCGTTGCGAGGGCGCGGATGAAGTTGGTCTTGTTGCCATTTTCGTATGTCCCAAACGGATCGAGCGCCGGACCCAATGTTCCGGCGCCCGTCCTAAGTTCCTAGATCAGCTCGATCAGAGCGTGCGCGTCACATGCTCGACGCGGAAGCACTCGATCGTGTCGCCCTGACGGATGTCTTCGTAGTTCTCGAAGGCCATGCCGCATTCCTGGCCCGAAAAGACTTCCGAGACCTCGTCCTTGAAGCGCTTGAGCGTCTTGAGCTTGCCTTCGTGGATGACGACGTTGTCGCGGATGAGGCGGACGCCGACACCACGCTCGACCTTGCCTTCGGTGACACGGCAGCCTGCCACCTTGCCGACCTTCGTGATGTTGAACACCTCGAGGATTTCGGCATTGCCAAGGAAGGTTTCGCGCCGTTCCGGAGACAGCAGGCCCGACATCGCTGCCTTCACATCGTCCACGAGGTCGTAGATGATGTTGTAGTAGCGGATCTCGATGCCCTGGCGTTCCGCCAGGCTGCGTGCCTGCGCATTCGCGCGGACGTTGAAGCCGATGATCGCGGCATCCGAGGCCTCCGCAAGCGAGATATCGGATTCGGTCACGCCGCCGACGCCCGAATGAACGACGCGGGCCCGAACCTCGTCCGTGCCGAGCTTTTCGAGCGCACCGGCGATCGCTTCGATCGAACCCTGAACGTCGCCCTTGATGACCAGCGGGAACTCCTTCACACCGGAGCTCTGCAACTGCGTCATCATCTGCTCGAGCGAGCCGCGCTGGCCCGACTGACGGGCGGCAGCCTTGTCGCGGGCGAGCCGCTGGCGGTATTCCGAGATTTCGCGGGCGCGGCTTTCATTTTCGACCACGGCGAACTTGTCACCGGCCTGTGGCGTGCCGGAAAGGCCGAGAACCTCGACCGGCGTCGCGGGGCCTGCTTCCTTTACGTGCTCGCCCTTGTCGTTGACGAGTGCACGCACACGACCCCATTGGTCGCCGGCAACGATGATCTGACCCGGACGCAGCGTACCCTTTTGCACAAGAACGGTCGCGACCGAACCACGGCCGCGGTCGAGCTGGGCTTCGATGACGGTGCCCTCCGCCGTGCGGTTCGGATTGGCCTTCAGGTCAAGGATTTCCGCCTGCAGCAGGATCGCCTCGAGCAGCTTGTCGAGATTGGTGCCGTTCTTCGCGGAGACTTCCACGTCAAGCACTTCACCGCCCATCGACTCGACGAAAACCTCATGCTGCAGCAGTTCCGTGCGAACCTTCTGCGGATTGGCGGTCGGCTTGTCGATCTTGTTGATCGCCACGATGATCGGCACGCCGGCCGCCTTGGCATGGTTGATTGATTCAATCGTCTGCGGCATCACGCTGTCGTCAGCCGCAACCACCAGTACGGCGATATCCGTCGCCTGAGCGCCGCGGGCGCGCATCGCCGTGAAGGCGGCGTGGCCGGGGGTGTCGATGAAGGTGATCTTCTGGCCGTTCTGCTCCACCTGATACGCACCGATATGCTGCGTGATGCCACCGGCCTCGCCGGCGACGACGTTCGCATGACGGATGGCGTCGAGCAGCGAGGTCTTGCCGTGGTCGACGTGACCCATGATGGTCACGACCGGCGGTCGCGGAACCAGTTCGCCGGTCTCGTCGGCGACATTGAAGATACCCAGTTCGACGTCGGATTCGGAAACACGCTTGACGGTGTGGCCGAATTCGCCGGCGATGAGCTCGGCCAGGTCGGCGTCGATCACGTCGCCCGGCTTCATCATCTGGCCTTCCTTCATCAGGAACTTGATGACGTCGACGGCGCGTTCAGACATGCGCTGCGACAGTTCCTGGATGGTAATGGTTTCCGGCAGGACCACTTCACGCGAAATCTTCTCGCGCGTTTCCTGCATCTGGCTGCGGCGGAATTTTTCCTGGCGACGGCGGATGGCCGACAGCGAACGACCGCGCGTATTTCCACCGTCGTCGTCGACATCGGCCGTCGTCACCGTCAGCTTGCCGCGGCGACGTTCGTCGTCGGTCTTGGTGCGGGTCGGCTTTGCCGGTTCGGGACGCACGAGCTTGCCGCGTGCCGGACCGCTGCTGCGCGCAGGGCCGCGATCATCTTCTTCGTCGCTCTCGGCGACACGTCGGGCACGATTGATCGGGAGTTCCGCGGTCGCAGGTCCTGGCGCGGGGCGGGCCGTCTGTGGCGCGGCGTCGGGCCGGCGTGTGACGACTGGCGCTGGTGCAGGAGCCGGCGAAGCCGCCGGGGCTTCGACCCTTGCTTCCGCAACGGCGGCCACGCGGGCCGGTTCCGCCTTTGCGTCGGCGGGCTCCAGTGCACGCGCGGCCTCTTCTGCCGCCCGGCGAGCGGCTTCTTCGCGCTCTGCAGCCTGACGTGCTTCCTCTTCCACCCTGCGGCGGGCTTCTTCCTCGACGCGTCGCGCCGCATCGGCGGCATCGCGCGCCTGGGCCTCGGCGAGTGCACGTCGGCGAGCATCCATTTCGCCCGGCGAGAGTTCATTCAGCACAACGGGACGAGGCCGGTCCTGACGTGGCGGCTGCGATACCTGTTGCGGGCGATACTGGTTCTGCTGGTTGCCCGGCTGGTGAATGCGCGGCGCCGGTGCCTGCGGCGCCCGAGGCTGAACCGCTGCCGGCTCTGCCGCACGCGGCGCCGGGGTCACGGGAGCCGTGACTGCCGGTTTTTCGTCCTCTGGGCGCATCGGCCGCCGTTTGCGGGTCTCGACGACGACCGCCTTGGTGCGACCGCGACCCATATCCTGGCGAACGGTACCCTGGCTCATCCCGGAGGGTTTGAGCGTTAGGGTTTTCTTGCCCGTTACACCGAGTGTCTTGTCGTCTTTACTATCGGTCATTCCGTTCCCGTTCCTTCGGACAGGGAAGGATGACGTCCATCAGACCCTGTCGTTCAAATCCTGTCGATCAATGATGGGGCCGGCCTCTGCCGGTGACCGCATCATTGTTTTTGCCGGCCAGCGCCGCCCGGTGTCCGGGACTGATCGCCGTTACGGTACTGTTCGAGCATCTTTGCGCGCTTCACTACACCCTCACCTGCCTGCCCTGCAAGCACTGCGGCATGGATAAAAGCATTCTGGCCCATTAGCTCCTCCATTTCGCTCTCCGAGAAGAGACGGAAGGAAGGAATTTCGTTCTCGGTTTCCATCCCGAGGTGCCAGGCCTTGCGGGCCTGGTCGATTTTGCGGACGCCGTCTTCGGCGGCGTCCGTCGCATGGAACACTGCAAGCGCGGCGCCGCTTCTGACTGCGGCGTCCACTTTCGTCGCGCCACTGACGAACTGGCCCGCTTTGCGCGCCATATTCATCATGCCCGCGAGCTGCACGGCGAGCAATCTGTCGACGCTCGCGCCGAGGTCGTCCGCCGCTTTCACCTCCGCCTTCAAGGCGCGGGCGAAAAGCCTTTTAGCCACTGCCTTGTCGACCAGCGACCGGTCGAGCTTCACCCAGCATCCTCGGCCGGGAAGCTGACGCTTCAGGTCGGCGACGACAGTTCCATCGGGAGCGGCAACGAAGCGGATCAACTCGTCCGGCAATCCGCTTTCGCGTGTCACAATGCACATACGGCCGTTCACGTCATAGCCTGCAAGATCATCGTCCTCAGGGAGAGCGTTCGGCTCATGCGCGGTCATTATGCTTCCTGCTCGGCCTCGGAAGCCTCTTCTTCGGCTTCCTTCGCGAGATCTTCCTCGGTGATCCAGCCGGCGGCGAGACGCGCCTGCACGATCATCCGCTCGGCATCGACACGCGAGATGTCGAACTTGGAGAACAGACCCTCGAACTTCTTGGTTTCGCCATTCTTGCGTTCGGTCCAGCCGACGAGGTCATCGGCTGCGCAACCAGCGAAATCCTCGATCGTCTTGATGCCGTCCTCGCCAAGCGCGACCATCATCTGGGCTGTCATGCCGTCGATCTGGCGCAGCTCGTCGGAGACGCCGAGGCTCTTGCGCTTCTCGTCCATCTCGTTTTCCACGCGCTCGAGATATTCGCGGGCACGCTGCTGGATCTCCTGCGCGGTCTCCTCGTCGAAACCGTCGATCGAAGAAATCTCGTCGAGATCGACATAAGCCAGTTCCTCGACGGCGGCAAAGCCTTCCGAGGCCAGCACCTGCCCAACCATCTCGTCGACATCGAGCGCTTCCATGAAGAGGTTGGTGCGCTCGTTGAATTCCTTCTGGCGGCGCTCGGATTCCTCCTGTTCCGTCATGATGTCGATATCCCAGCCGGTGAGCTGCGAGGCGAGGCGAACGTTCTGCCCGCGGCGGCCGATCGCCAGCGAAAGCTGCTCATCCGGAACGACCACTTCGATGCGTTCCGCATCCTCATCGAGAACGACTTTTGCGACTTCGGCCGGCTGCAGTGCGTTGACGACAAAGGTTGCCGGGTCCTGCGACCAGGGAATGATGTCGATCTTTTCGCCTTGAAGCTCGCCTACGACGGCCTGGACGCGCGAACCGCGCATACCGACGCATGCACCGACCGGATCAATCGAGCTATCGTTCGAAATCACCGCGATCTTGGCGCGCGAACCGGGATCACGCGCGACTGACTTCACCTGGATGATGCCGTCGTAGATTTCCGGCACTTCCATGGTGAAGAGCTTCACCATGAACTGCGGATGCGTACGCGACAGGAAGATCTGCGGCCCGCGCTGCTCGCGGCGCACATCGTAGACAAAGGCGCGGACGCGGTCGCCGTAACGGAAGTTCTCGCGCGGGATCATCTCATCGCGGCGGATGATGCCTTCACCGCGACCGAGGTCGACGATGACATTGCCGTATTCGACGCGCTTGACCGTGCCGTTGACGATCTCGCCGACACGATCCTTGAATTCGTCGAATTGACGGTCACGCTCGGCCTCGCGCACCTTCTGCACGATCACCTGCTTGGCCGACTGCGCGGCGATACGGCCGAAATCCATCGGCGGCAGCGGATCGGCGATGAAGTCGCCGATGGCGGCGTCTGGATTGCGGTCACGGGCGAGTTCCAGCGGGATCTGCGTGGAATAGTCCTCGGCCTGTTCGACGACTTCGAGCAGGCGCTGCAGGCGGATCTCGCCGGTCTTCGGATTGATGTCGGCTCGGATATTGGATTCGGTACCGTAACGGGAGCGGGCGGCCTTCTGGATCGCATCGGCCATTGCGGCAAGCACGATCTCGCGGTCGATGACCTTTTCGCGCGCCACTGCATCTGCGATCTGCAGAAGTTCAAGCCGGTTCGCACTGACTGCCATTGTTTTTCGTCTCCGTCTTCCTGCCCGGGTTCCCGTCCCTTGGGCGGTTCATTAATCGGTTATTCGTCGTCTTCGCCGTTCTGGTTGGCGGCCTGTGCTTTCGCCTGCTTGTCGGCTCGCAGCGCATCGCGAATAAGATCGTCGGTCAGAATGAGCTTCGCATCCGAGAGCGCGCTAAAGGGGATCGTGACACTTGGCTCTTCGCCATAGGCAACCTGATCGCGCTCGACCGTGAAACCGTCCGCATCGACGTCAACGATTTTGCCGCGGAATCGCTTGCGATTATCGATCATGATCGACGTTTCGCACTTCACCAGATGACCCTGCCAGCGGCTGAAATCCGATTTGCGCACCATCGGTCGATCGATACCGGGCGAGGACACTTCCAGATGATACGCCTTATCGATCGGATCTTCCACATCGAGGACCGGCGAAATCGCCATGGAGACCTCTTCGCAGTCCTGAACGGTCATGGTGCCGTCGTTGCGCTCGGTCATGATCTGAAGCGTCAGGCCGTTCTGCCCCGAAAGCCGCGCACGCACGAGCCGGAATCCCATGCCGACAAGAACCGGTTCGATGATATCGGCGATGCGTCGGTCAAGCCCGGTCTCGACGATAAGCCGCGGCTCGTTGCCGTTTGCTTCGTTTGTCGGCTCTGACAAGCGGTTGCGCTCCTTGCACGGTTGGATGCTTCGGCGATCGCATTAATAAAAAAGAGCGGGTCCTTGCGGCCCACTCTTCATCTGACGATCAAGAATTTGACTGCCATATAGGCCCGTTTTCGCCAAAATGCAAGTCTTTGCCGGCCGTACGGTGTTTCTTCCCGGTTATCGCAGCACGCTCTTCATCGAGGCCTCGGGAAAACAAGTCGGCTCCACGCCGTTTTTTGCCTGCCATTGGCCGATCGAGCGCCGTGTCTTGTAGCCAGGCAATCCGTCGGAACCGCCGACGTCGTAGCCCTGGCGTTCCAGCGCCTTTTGCATTGCCGCCACATCGGAACGCAGCATCTTGCCGACATCTCCCCAACGCCCCTGGAATGCGCCGGAACCATAGGCGATCCGGTCGGCGAGATTACCGATGTAGAGGGCGTAGAGATCCGAATTATTGTATTCCTTGAGAACATAGAAGTTCGGCGTCACGATGAATTCCGGTCCGTCCCGTCCCGCCGGCACGAGCATCATGCTCGGTGCCTTCATTTCGTCGGCGGGAAAGCCCTTGCCGGAGATGCGGCTGATGCCGAGCCCCGCCCAATGCGACAACGGCTTGGCAAGATCCGGCCCTTCCTGTGCGCAGGAGACATTGTCCGGAATGGTAACCTCGAAGCCCCAGTCGCGGTTGCGCTGCCAGCCTTTGCTGGACATATAGTTGGCGATGGAACCGAGCGTATCCGGCACCGAGGTCCAGATGTTGCGATGCCCGTCGCCGTCGATGTCGACGGCATATTTCAGATAGCTTGTCGGCATGAACTGGGGCTGGCCGAGCGCGCCGGCCCATGAACTCTTGAAATCGGCCGTTTCGACATCACCCCCGTCGAGGATATGCAGCGCCGCCAGCAGTTCGGTGCGGAACATCGCCTTGCGGGTCGACATGAAGGCCTTCGTGGCTAGCACCTCGATTGCGGAATTCGGAATTTTTGCGACGCCGAAACCGGTTTCGCGGCCCCATATCGCCAGCACGATCGGTCCCGGTACGCCATAGGTCTTTTCGATCCGCTTCAGCGTCGAAGCGTATTGCGAAGCAAAGGCACGACCGGTCGTTGCCAGCGTCTGCAGCCTCTGCTCGTTGAAATAGGGGCTAGGCGATGAAAATTCCGCCTGGCTCTGCTTGCGCTCCTTCGGAGCCGGAAAACCCGGCGGCGCCAGATCCGGCAGATCCCAGTTGAGCGTCACGCCTGCAAAGGCCGTCTTGAACGTCGCTACCGAAATGCCGCTTTGTCTGGCCTCCGGCCACAGCTCGTCCTGCACCCATTTTTTGAACTGGGCCTCGACATCAGCCTTCGACGCTCCTGCCGCTGGAAGCGGAAGGAAAGCGAAGAGAAGGGCGGCGACAGGCAGCAATATCCGCCCGCCCCACCTCGGGAAGAGGGAGGATTTGTTGTTCCGTCGCATCCTCAATTCGGTTCCCCTCAAATTGCCGTCCGCGCCCTGAGGGCCGCGGCGAGCGTGCCCTCATCGAGATAATCCAGCTCGCCGCCAACCGGCACGCCATGCGCCAGCCGCGTGATCTTCACGTCAAGCCCGGCGAGCTGGTCGGTTATATAGTGTGCTGTCGTTTGCCCCTCGACGGTTGCATTGACGGCGATAATGAGCTCGCGCACGCCGCCCGCGCTCACGCGTTCGATCAGGCCGCGAATGTTGAGATCGTCCGGCCCGATGCCGTCGAGCGGCGAGAGCGTCCCGCCGAGCACATGATAGGCGGCGTTCATAGCGCCCGCCCGCTCCAGCGCCCAGAGGTCGGAGACATCCTCGACGACGATCACGATAGCCTGGTCGCGCCGGTCGTCAGTACAGACGCTGCAGGGGTCGATAGTATCGACATTGCCGCAGCGTGAGCAGACCTTGACCTTGTCATAGGCTTCTCCCATCGCATTCGAGAGCGGCCCGAGAAGCTGGTCCTTCTTCTTGATGAGATGCAGCGCCGCCCGCCGCGCCGAACGCGGACCAAGCCCGGGTACTTTCGCCAGAAGCTGTATCAGTTTTTCGATTTCGGGGCCGGTGACTCGCTTTGCCATATGCGGCTTTTAGACCATATGTGACGAAAACGGAATCGCAGAAGGAACGACCGCCTGATGAAAATTCTGGCCGTCTGCATCGGCAGCCCGGAAAAACTGCCCGGAAAGACCTATAAGACCGGCATTAACAAGCATGCCGTCAAAGGTGCCGTGATTGTCGATGCCGAAGGTCTCGTGGGCGATGCCATCTGCAACAGGAGGCATCATGGCGGTGTCGATCAGGCTGTGTATCTGGAAGGCTCACTGACGCTCGACTGGTGGTCACGGGAGCTCGGCTACAGGATCGAACCCGGCACTTTCGGCGAAAATCTCGTCATCGAAGGGCTCGATAACAGGGACATTGCGGTTGGCGATCGATTCATCGCTGGCGATATTGTTCTGGAGGCCACATCGCCGCGCATTCCCTGTGCGACCCTTGCCGCCAGGATGCGGAATTCCAGGTTCCCTGAACTCTATGTCAGGGCGGCGAGACCCGGCATCTATTGCCGGATCATCAGAGGCGGCACTATCGAGGCGGAAATGCCGGTGGAACACGTCCCTTTCACGGGAGCCAGGGTGGGCATACCGGAGGTGATGGCAACGCTCGGCCGAAAGCTCTGCGAAGCGGATCGCGCACGCCATCTCGCCGTCCCGCTCCATCATAAGCTGAGAAAGCTGCTGGAAACCCGGGCCTAGCGCATCGCGATTGCGACGGCCGCGCCCGCCATGGTACCGGCGCTGGCGCGGTTGGCCATCTGGACGGCGCGGCGGCTCCTGAGGAAACCGCGTGCTTTTGCCGCGAGCACGACCCAAAGAAGATCAATCGTCAGCAGCACCAGGAACATGGTTATGATCAGCTCTGCCCACCCGAAGAGGGTCACCGCATGAATGTCGATGATCGAAGGCAGCAAGGCGACGTAAAACATCATGATCTTCGGATTGCCGAGCGTCACAGTCATCCCGGCAAAGAAAAGCTTTGCCGGCGATTGCGCTTCGGGAAGCCTGCCCTCCGAGACGTCAGGCGAGGCGAACCACATTTTCCAAGCGAGATAGAGCAGGTAGCAGACGCCGAGCCACTTGATCGCAACGAAGGCCAGATGGAAGGTCTCGGCAATTGCGGCAAGGCCTGCGACGGCAAAGGTGAGCCAGATCGCTTCGCCGATCCACATCGCCGCGAGGAAGGGCAGCACGTCGCGCGCTCCTTTGGAAAGCACGCGCGCAACCAATGCAGCAATGCTGGGACCCGGCGAACCGGCAGCCACGAAGAGAGCGCCGGCAAAAACAAGAAGGGCCGTCAGGCTCATTCGATATGCTCCCTGTCTTGACGGCGTTTTTCAGAGGATCACATCAGAACGGCAGTTTGAAGCCGGGCGGGATCGGCAGACCAGCCGTCAATTCCCTTGTTTTTTCCGCAGCAAGGGCTTCGGCCTTGTCCTTGGCGTCCTTGTGAGCCGCCACGATCAGGTCTTCGAGAATTTCGACATCGTCCTCTTTGAAGAGTGACGGATCGACTTTGAGCGCGAGCATTTCGCCTTTGCCATTGAGGGTGACGGTGACGAGACCACCGCCCGCCTTGCCCTCGGCCTGGAGTTCGGCGATCTCAGCCTGCATCTTCTCCATCTTGGCCTGCATTTCCTTGACTTTGCCCATCATGCCCATGATGTCGCGCATCGTCTCGTCCCTTCCTTTCTAGAATTCAATATCGTCGCCCGGCAGGATATCGCCTTCGTCAGATTCGGCGGTCGCCGGCGCCTTCACTTCGTCGTCTTCTTCCGGTTCCGGCGCCCTTACACGCACATCGATGATCTTCGCACCCGGAAACTGCGCCAGGATAGCGGCAACATCAGGGTCCTGGCGGGCGTCGCTGACACGCTGTTCCTGCGCCTTGGCTTCGGCCTCCACCAGCGTCGGTTCGCCTTCCTCCCGGCTGAGGCTGACGATCCAGTGGACACCCGTCCATTCCTTGAGCTTCACGGCAAGTTCGTTGAGCAGCGTTGTTGGCGCGCCTGGCGTCAGGTTGACATCGAGCCGGCCGGGCTCGAGCCGAACGGGCCGGACGAAATTGCGCACAAGCGCCTTGAGCTTGGGATCGCGTTTCTGCGCCGCGAGTTCGACGATGTCGGCAACCGAGTTGACCGGCACGAGCGGCTTTGGCGCTTCCACGGGCTGTGTATCGAGCCGGCCGACCTGGACCGGCATGGATTCCGGCTGTGTGTTTGGTACTGCGCGGAGCATCGCGACGGAACCCGAGGATGCCGGGCGATTGGAGGCCGCGTCAACGGCTCGCGCCGAGACCGGATTCGGATAGGATGCTTGCGTTGCAGCGCCATTGCCAGCAGGTAGCGGGGAGGGCCGCATGCCGCCATTGTCGCTGGAAAGCTCGGCAAGCCGCCGTGCCGCATCTTCAGGCGCGGGCAGATGCGCCGCATGCGCAAGTCGGATCAGGACCATCTCGGCCGCACCCGCGGTGCGTGCGGCGCCTTCTGTCTCGGGGATGCCCTTCAGCAGCATCTGCCAGATGCGCGACAGCGTCGTCACCGCCACGCTCTGCGCGAATTCCGCCGCCTTACTGCGCTCCACCTCACTGAGTGAAGGATCATTGGCCGCCTCTGGCACATATTTGAGGCGTGTAACCAGGTGAGTGAAATCGGCGAGATCCGTCAATACGACAACCGGGTTGGCGCCCGCTTCGTACTGGCTGCCGAACTCGGCGAGCGCGGCCGCGACATCGCCTTTGATGACATGCTGGAAGAGATCGACGATCCGGCTGCGGTCGGCAAGGCCGAGCATCGAGCGGACCGCCTCGTCCTGAACGACGCCGCTTCCGTGCGCGATTGCCTGGTCGAGGAGCGACAGGCCGTCGCGTGCCGAGCCTTCGGCGGCCCGCGCGATCATGGCAAGCGCACCCGGCTCGGCTTCAATGCCCTCCTTGGCTGCGATCGTCGTGAACAGGCCGACGAGATCGGAGGCACTGATGCGACGCAGGTCGAAGCGCTGGCAACGCGACAGGACGGTGATCGGAACCTTTCGGATCTCCGTCGTGGCGAAAATGAATTTCACATGTTCGGGTGGCTCTTCCAGCGTCTTTAGGAGACCGTTGAAGGCGGCCGTCGAAAGCATGTGCACTTCGTCGATGATGTAGACCTTGTAGCGCGCCGAAACCGGTCTGTAGCGCACCTGCTCGATGATCTCACGGATATCGTCGATACCCGTATGCGAGGCCGCGTCCATTTCGATCACATCGACATGCCGGCCTTCCATGATCGCCTGGCAGTGTTCGCCGAGAATGCGCAGATCGATTGTCGGCTTGTCGATCTCGGCGGTCTTGTAGTTGAGCGCACGTGCCAGGATGCGTGCCGTCGTCGTCTTGCCGACGCCGCGCACACCTGTCAGCATGTAGGCCTGCGCGATGCGGCCGGTCTCGAAGGCGTTGGTGAGCGTACGGACCATCGGCTCCTGGCCGACCATGAGATCCGTGAAATCCTTGGGGCGGTATTTGCGGGCCAACACCCGATAGCCAGTGCCCGTCGAGACGGCATCTTGTGCTTGTCGCTCGGTGTCGCTCATCGCCCTGCTTGCTGCCCGCGCGAACCGGGCATTCCATGGAGAGAAGGTGGGAGGCTGGCACGATGACCCGTGCCGGGCTCGTTAGGGCTGCTTCCTTCCGGACCTGACCCGGTTGGCGAGTGGCTCGTCCACCACCAACCTCCCGAGTGCACATATCGGCAATATCCGCATCAAAAGCAAGCCAAGGTCAAAAAAAACTGCTAAACGTTATGAAAACACTTGAGGATTGCCCAATTGCAGAATTTCGTGCTCGACGATCGTCTGGCAAATGACAGCGTTTCGGTTGCCATCATCGGCCTTTGCGACCTGCGGCTGATGAAGGATCGCCGCTGGCCCTGGCTATTGCTCGTGCCCCGCCGCCCGGGCATTGCAGAGATCTTCGAACTGACACCTCTTGATCAGGTTCTTCTGACCTTCGAGACGAACCTTGTCGCCGCCGCGCTGAAATCGGTCACCGGCGCTGTAAAAATCAATGTCGCCGCTATTGGCAATATGGTCCGTCAGCTTCATGTTCATGTCATTGCACGGTTCGAAGGAGATCCGAACTGGCCCGGCCCCGTCTGGGGGCATGGCAAGGCGGTCCCTTATTCGGACGAGGATCTGAACACGTTCATCGCTCAGCTGCGGGAAGCCCTTTCACCATGATTCCATCCATTTTCGCCTCGGACGCGCCGCATCCCGAACCCAGCAGCTTGACCGCTTTCGCTGCCAACGACCTGAACCGTGATTCGGAGCATCGTGACGAGCAGTCGGTCGAAAAGGCGCTCGCCAAGGAAGGCACCCACATATTCGCCTTTGCCAGGGACCGGCTTGTCCTGAAGCACGACGGCCAGGTGCTGGACCCGCTTTTCGCTCGCTATGAGCTGAAGGAGCTGGAACCCGATTGGGATGAGACCGTCCTGCTCGGCTACCGCAAGACCGGCGAGCCGCGCCTTGCCGTTCCCGTCGGCATTTCTGCGGACGATCTTGCCAGCCACTATAAACCGGCGGATGCCCGCTCGCTCTATCGCGACATGCTGCTTGATGATGTTCTTCTCGGCGAGTTCGCCCAGGCCGCCAGCCTCATTCGCTGGAATGGCGACAACCGCTTCTGCGGGCGCTGCGGCTCAAAGATGGAAATGCGGATCGGCGGTTACAAGCGCGTCTGTTTGAGCTGCAGGCACATGATCTTTCCACGCACAGATCCAGTCGTCATTATGCTGACGGTGGACGAGGAACGGGATCTCTGCCTGCTTGGCCGCAGCTATCATTTCGCGCCGGGCATGTATTCTTGCCTCGCCGGCTTCGTCGAGCCCGGGGAAACCATCGAGAATGCCGTGCGCCGCGAAACCCTCGAGGAGTCGGGCATTCTGACCGGCCGCATCCGCTATCATGCCTCGCAGCCCTGGCCGATGCCGCATTCGCTGATGATCGGCTGCTACGCCGAAGCCAGGTCCACTATAATCCGCCGCGACGAGCAGGAATTGGAAGATTGCCGCTGGTTCAGCCGCCAGGAAACGCTCGCGATCCTGGAACGCACCGCGGTGACCGGCCAGTCTTCCCCGCCGAAGGGGGCGATTGCCCATCGGTTGATGCGTGACTGGGTCGAATGGCGGCGTGAAAAGTGAGTTTCCGCCATGGCGCGCTCCGAACGCCTGCTGACGCTGCTGCAGACCTTGAGGCGTTATCGCCGCCCGGTCCGCGGCATGACGCTGGCGGAGGAGACCGGCGTCAGTCTGCGCACGCTCTATCGCGACATTGCGAGCCTCCAGGCGCAGGGCGCGCTGATTGAAGGTGAACCCGGGGTCGGCTACGTCCTGAAGCCGGGCTTCATGCTGCCGCCGATGATGTTCTCCCAGGACGAGATCGAAGCGCTGGTGCTGGGGTCACGATGGGTGGCAAGGGCGGCCGATTCGCGCCTTGCCACAGCCGGCGCGGATGCACTGGCGAAGATCTCGGCGGTGCTGCCGGATGAGATGCGTGATCTGGTGGAGAATTCGACCCTTTTGGTCGGCCTTCGCCGCAATACGGAGGACAAGGCGGATCTTGCCGTCATCCGCAAGGCGATTCGCAGCGAACACATGCTGCATCTGACCTATGGCGACGAACACGGCGCGGTTTCCATGCGCCGTGTTTGGCCCTTCGCACTCGGCTATTTTGAACATGTGCGCATCCTGATCGCCTGGTGCGAGCTGCGCCAGGACTATAGGCATTTCCGCACCGATCGAATCATCGAGATGGTGCCCGAGGACATCCGCTATCCACGCCGCCGAGCCCTTCTGCTGAAAGAATGGAACGAGCGCCAGGATGCGACCGCGGATGCCTGAAGCATATCGCTAAAGTCTGTCGCATGAAGGCAGGCTCACGCGACAGGCTTTTGCTTGCTGTTTTCATGCATGTCGTTGCCGCAAAACCGCTGCACACTTTTGCGCGACATGCAAATAGAACTGAATCATGCTGCCAAAAACTGTCAGCAGTCGCTGCTATTGTCCGGGTATCCCAAGAAGAGGAGCTCCCAGACATGATCAGCCCGAACCTCATCATTCTCTACGTGAAGGACCCCGCCGAAAGCGTGCCCTTCTACCGCGATCTGCTCGGCCGCGAGCCGGCGGTCGCCTCGCCTAATTTCGCGGCCTTCCCCGTTGAAGGCGGCTTCACACTCGGCCTCTGGCGGCGCAGCAGCGTCCAGCCACAGCCGTCGGCCATCGGCAATCGCGGCGAAGTGGCTTTCATGGTGGAAGGCGAAGGCGCCGTCGCGGCTCAATACGAAGACTGGCGCAAGCGCGGCCTGCCGATCGCCCAGGAACTGACGACCATGGATTTCGGTCCGACTTTCGTGGTTCTCGATCCTGATGGCCACCGGCTGCGCGTTTGTGAGCCGGATAAGTAAGTTGCAAGGGGACGCCATATCGCTCCCTTTTTTACTGTACTTAGAGCGGATCCGCTCTCCACGGAGGCGCTAACCGCTCTAACCTTTTGATTTCACGCAATTCCAGTCGGAAAACCGCTTCGCACTTTCCTGGAATTGCTCTAGAGCTCACCCCGCATTGGGTGTCCCCGGTAGACCCCCAGGATACGTACTTTTTCGGAGAAGAAACGCAGCTCCTCCAGGGCGCGGCGCACGGGAGCGTCGACGGGATGACCCTCGATGTCGGCATAGAACTGCGTTGCCACGAACTTGCCGCCGAGCTGGTAGCTTTCGAGCTTCGTCATGTTGATACTGTTTGTTGCAAAGCCGCCGAGCGCCTTGTAGAGCGCGGCCGGAATGTTGCGCACGTTGAAGACGAATGTCGTGACGATTTTCTCCTCGTCAGAGCCTCTCGTCGCCCATTCCTCATCCCGCGAAAGTATAACGAAGCGTGTCACATTGCTGTCTGTGTCTTCGACATTCTCGGCCACGATCTCCAGACCATAAAGATCGGCAGCCAATCGCGGGGCGAGTGCGGACATAGTTCGGTCGCCGCTCTCCGAGACAAGCTTTGCCGCCCCGGCGGTATCGCCGGCCACGACCGCCTTCCAACCATGCGCCCGCACGATCTGGCGGCACTGACCGAGTGCATGGATGTGGCTGTGGACGGTGCGGATCTCGTCCTTGGTCACGCCCGGCAGAACCATGAGCTGGAAACGGATCGGCATGAAATATTCGCCGATTATGTGCAGTCGTGATTCGGGCAGCAGGTGGTGGATGTCGGCGACACGCCCGGCGATCGTGTTCTCGATCGGGATCATGGCGATGTCGGCTTCCCCGTTGTCGACCGCCGTAAAGGCGTCCTCGAACGTCTGACAGGGGAGCGGCTCCATGGACGGGAACACGTCGCGGCAGGCCATGTCGGAATTGGCGCCGAACTCGCCTTGGAAGGCAATCCTGTTTGTCTTTTTGATCATGGGGAATATCCGTCAGGAAGCGCGGCCGGCGAGGATGCGGCGGGCCTTTTCGAGGTCTGCGGGAGTATCGACACCGAGAGGAACGGTGTCAACGATCTCCACGTCGATCCGCATGCCCGCCTCCAGCGCGCGCAACTGTTCCAGCGATTCGCGCTTTTCCAGAACCGATGGCCCGAGGCTGACGAATCGCTCCAGCGCGGCGCGGCGATAGGCATAAAGGCCGATATGATGATAAAGCGGGCCTTGGCCATAAGGCGCCGTTGTCCGGGTGAAGTAGAGTGCGCGCAGCCGGTTCTGAGAAATCGGTGAACCGATAACCTTGACCACCTGGGGCGCGGTCTTTTCCTCCTCGTCGGTGATCTCGACGGTCAGAGTGCCGATATCCGTCGTTTCGTTCTCCAGGGGGCGAAGGGCGGCGCGGATCGTCAGGGGATCGATGGTCGGAAGATCGCCTTGCACGTTTACGACGATTCGCGCCCGCCTTTCGGGATCGACAATCGTCAGAGCCTCATGAATGCGATCGGAGCCGGACTGATGATTTTCACCGGTCATGACGACCTCGAAGCCCGCGGCGGCGACCGCAGCAAACACTTGCTCGTTATCCACGGCCACGACGACGCGGCCAATATTCGCTTCCCGAGCTCGCATCGCCACCTGCACGATCATTGGCAGGCCGCAAATATCGGCAAGCGGCTTGCCCGGAAGCCGGGTCGAAGCCAGACGCGCCGGGATCAGAACCAGTACGTCTTCTAAATTTGGATCACTCATTGTTCGGCCTTCTATTCCGGACTGGAAAGTGTCAAAAAGTCTCACGTCCAAGACCATTTACACGGTTGCAACAACTAGCCAAAAGACATAGGTTCCGCGCGATTTCAAGATGGGGCCGGTTCAGGTCTGCCGGCTGCAAGGGGAGCATTGCAGATGAATTCATACGTCAATATGGCAGTGGGGGCGCTGTTGGGTACGATTTTCGTCCTGATGTCTGTCTCCATTGCATCGGAAGGCATTTTCCATTCGGAAGCGCCGGAGAAGGAAGGCTTTGCGATCGTGGCCGAGGAGACCCCGGCTGCGGGCGGCGCCGCCGGCGAAACCGCTGCGGCTGCCGTTCCGATTGCCAAGTTGCTTGCATCCGCCGATGCGAAGGCCGGCGAAACGATCTTCAAGAAGTGTCAGGCCTGTCATGACGCCACCAAGGGGGGGCCGAACAAGGTTGGCCCGAATCTCTTTGGTGTCGTAGATCGCCCGATCGCCTCGCATGAGGGCTTCGCATACTCCTCCGCCATGAAGGACTTCTCCAAGGGCGGCAGCGAAAAGTGGACCTTTGATCACCTCAACCATTTCCTGATGGCGCCGAAGAAGTACGTCGCCGGCACGGCAATGGGCTTTGCCGGACTGCCGAAGGACACGGATCGCGCCAACGTCATCCTCTATCTGCATACGCTCGCCGACTCGCCGGTTCCGCTTCCGGATCCGAACGCTGCCGCCGCGACGCAGTAAAGGCAGGATCCTGATCACGAAGGGTTCAAGCCCGACCGGTCATCATCGGTCGGGCTTTTTGCGGCAACGGCATGCATCATACGATATCCTTCCGTGCCCTAATACGACGGTCCACGTCATAGACGGCCAGACCCTCGTCGATTTCCGGCGGGATGCGCCATTCCTCGGCTGAGAGCGATTGCCGCCCGTCGCGGAGCCCTGTGGCCCAATGCTCGCGCATCGAGACGGCCGAGAACTCGTAATCCTTGGAATGAGTTCGAAATTGCTTGCTGCGGTAAATCAGATGGATGATCGTGACGCCATAGTCCGAGCAGCTTCGTTTCATCCCGCGGATGACCGGATCATCCAGCGCCTCGGCGGGAAGGCGCGCATAAAGCTCCGCGATCGTCCGGCGCAATCGGTGACGTTCCAGGAAAAGATCGGTGTTGAGACGCGTCCGGCTTGAATAGAGGATGTCCTTGCGTCTCTCCTCGACCTCTTCGAGATCTTCCGGAAGCGGTCCCGTTGCGCTGAAGAGATCGACCTGGAACACCACCGTGTCGATTTCCGGCCCGCTCCTCAGGACATAGGTCAGCGGCGTATTGGAGACCAGGCCTCCATCCCAATAATGCTCGCCGTCGATTTCGATCGCCGGAAAGCCCGGCGGCAGCGCACCGCTCGCCATGACATGCTCAGGGCGGATCTTCGTGTTGCGATTGTCGAAGAAGGCGAAATTGCCACTGCGGACGTTCACCGCCCCAAGGCTCAATCGGACCGGCCCGTTGTTAATCCGGTCGAAGTCCACGTGCTCGAGCAGGGTCTGGCGGAGCGGCGCCGTATCGTAGAGGCTTATCGCGCCGGCGGAGCCGCGTTTCTGGAACCAGGGCAGGACATGGTGCGGCCGGAAAAAACCGCGAACCCCGAGCAGCACGGACCACCATGAGCTTGCATTGCGATAATGGCGGCTTGTCTCCGCATCCCGGTGCCTCAGCCAGTCGACGGGAAACTCGACAGAAACACGTTTCCAGAAGGATCTGAGCTTTTCCAGCCGCTCTTCAGGCCCGTTCCCGGCCATGATGGCGGCATTGATGGCGCCGATGGAAATTCCGGCGATCCAGTCCGGTTCGATGCCCTGTTCCGTCAGCGCTTCGAAAGCACCCGCCTGGTAGGAGCCGAGCGCGCCGCCTCCCTGCAGGACGAATACTTTTTGCGCGTAGGCTGAAGCCGGGTTCTGCTTAATTGACGCTGCAATATTCATGCATCCATCCTGTGTTGCACCGCGACATGCAGCAATTCAAAGTGATAAGCGATCTTTATGCGTCTGAAAATACGCATAGTGCTGTAGGAGCGGCAGTCGTCGATAGAGATATGCATTCCATGCCGTGCAATCCGCATCGGATGAATGTCGACTGTCCGGCCCCCTCGGTCAGCCGAGAATATAGGCCCATAGGGACACGGACAGCGCCCCGAGCGCCGTTGTCAGCGTTATCGTCGAGGCCGCCAGACTGTGGCCGACGCCGAAGCGGTTGGCGATCAGCCAGGCGTTCACCCCGGTCGGCACCGAAGACGTCAGCACCATTGCCGAGGTCCATTGTGAATTGAGCCCCAGAAGATGGCTGCCTATCCAGACGCAACCTGGCAGGAGAAGCAGCTTTAGCGAGGACGTCACGCTGGCGATGCCGAAGTTTCCGGAAACGCCATATTTCTCAAGTGCCATGCCAAGAGAGATGAGCGCGGCTGGCCCGGCAATGCTTGCGATTTGGGCGACGACCGAATCGAGGGTGGAGGGCAGGCGCAAGCCGGTGAGATGGACCACCATTCCGGCCAGCAGCCCGATGACCAGCGGATTGCGGACGAGGTTGGTTCCGATCTGCCTGAGGACAAGCGCTATGCTGCGGCTGCTTTCGCTGGCCATTTTGCGCTCGGCATGCTCCATCAGGATTGTTCCGGCGATCATCATCACAGGCAGATGCACGGCCAGCAGAATCGACAGCGCCACAAGACCTTCGCTGCCGACCGTCCTTTCCACGAGTGGCAGGCCGATGAAGATATTGTTGGCGAAGGCGGACGAAACGCCCGCCAGAACGCCGATGCGTTCGTCGCGGCCAAAAAGGCGTGTTGCGGCGATGTGACCGAGCGTCCAGGTCACCGCGACGCCGGAGAAATAGACGACCCAGAGACGGAAGGGGGAAGCACCATGGAAATCGGCCTGCGCAATCGTGCGAAACAAAAGCAGCGGAACGGCGATCTTGAAGACGAATTCGCCCAAGGCATCGCCGACGGTTGCCGTCAGCAAACGCGTCCGGACGATCACCCAGCCAATGAGGATGAGCACAAAGATCGGCAGGACGTCGAAGATGATTTCAGACATGCGGGAGGGCTGGGTTTCGGACGGTGTGGCTATACGCTGTAACAGCAAACAGCGGGCTGTGACAGATGCAATACGTGCAATGCTGTCAAACACGCCATTGCCCGGTTCCTTAAAGCCGATTTAAGGAACCGGCAGTAACTTTTGTGCGCCTTGCTAAGACGTACGGTGCTGTAATCAGCCAACAAAAAAAGCGGGCCTAGCCCGCTTTTCCGCATCCGGCCGCGCCGGATAGCTCAGCCTGCCACACTGCCAGTTCATCCGTGGTCAGCATTGCATGCCGATGAGGCAAAGAGTGTCATACCCTTCGATCGACGACGGACGAAATCCGTTCCTCATGTCGATCCGCTTGACGAAGCTCTATATGCATAAAGTAACAGGTAAATGACTATCGGCTGAAATCGCTAAAATTCTACCTTCCGGTGAAGGTCGTTTTTTCTTTCAAACCGGATAAAAACCGCTAATAGGAGTCCGGCTAACACATACGCGAGGGCTCTCCTTCATATGACTCGATTCGATGTTCTGACCGTCGGCAATGCAATCGTCGACATCATCTCCCGCTGCGACGACCAGTTCCTGATCGACAACCAGATCACCAAGGCGGCCATGAACCTGATCGATGCAGACAGGGCGGAACTTCTCTATTCACGTATGGGTCCAGCTCTCGAGGCGTCCGGCGGCTGTGCCGGCAACACGGCTGCCGGTGTTGCGAACTTCGGCGGCAAGGCTGCATATTTCGGCAAGGTCGCCGAAGATCAACTCGGAGAGATCTTCACGCACGACATTCGCGCCCAGGGTGTCTATTACCAGACAAAGGCGAGGGGGACCTTTCCGCCCACGGCTCGCTCGATGATCTTCGTTACGCCGGACGGCGAGCGCTCGATGAACACCTATCTCGGAGCCTGCGTCGAGCTCGGCCCGGAGGACGTAGAGCCCGCGGTCGTGGCGGACGCGAAAGTCACCTATTTCGAAGGCTATCTCTGGGATCCGCCGCGCGCCAAGGAGGCGATCCTCGATTGTGCTCGCATCGCACATGAGAATGGCCGCGAAATGTCGATGTCTCTCTCCGACAGCTTCTGTGTCGACCGCTATCGCGGGGAATTCCTCGACCTCATGCGGACCGGCACGGTCGATATTGTTTTCGCCAATCGGCAGGAAGCCCTCTCGCTCTATGAGACGGAGGATTTCGAAGAGGCCCTGACGCTGATGGCGCGGGATTGCAAGATCGCTGCCGTGACGATGAGCGCCGATGGTGCGGTGATCCTTCGCGGCAAGGAACGCCACTATGTCGATGCGATGGCTATCGACGAAGTCGTGGACACGACGGGTGCCGGCGATCTCTTTGCCGCCGGTTTCCTCTACGGCTACACACAGGGCCGTTCGCTTTCGGATTGCGGCAGGCTCGGCTGCCTTGCCGCAGCCGTCGTCATACAGCAGATCGGACCGAGACCGATTACATCCTTGAGTGACGCGGCCAAGGAGAAAGGCCTTATTTGAAGGCCTCGCCGGGATAGGCGCCCCAGATTTCGGATTGCGCCACCCAGCCCTCGCTTCCGCCAGTGCTGACGAGACACCAGTTGCCGTTGCACTGGCCGACATGCAGCAGCACACCAGGCTCCAGCCTGGCAACGACCGAGCTTGAGGGCTGCGGCTCACGTCGCATGTTGACGTAAACCGCCTCGCCTTTGCCCTTCATCCATGGGGCGGCGATGGCGGCGCGCTGCCCTGAAAGAAGCGACTGATTGACCCAGCCCTCGGTCCCGTCCGCGTCGCGAACGCGGCGCCAGTTGTCGTATTCCTGGATGATCTCGACCGGAAGCCCGGATTTCAGATAGAGCCATGAGACGGCATAGTCGGTGCCTGGGCCGATGCGAAGGTTCACCCTTTTCGACTTGAGGGTAACGAAGCGGGGAAGCGGCAGGCCACTTGGACCCTTGGCGGCCTGGGCCCGGGCAAGATCGGTGCTTGCCGCTGCAAGGATCACGCCGATGGCAATTGCAATGCAGGACTTCAGAATGTGGCTACGCATGACGGATTCCATTGACTCGAATACCATGCGAGACGCGGCTCTGCCGTCGTCTCTCGCCCCCGCCTTGCAATCCGCCACGAGTTTTATTTGTCTTCGCCTGCGGGTCTGGTAGAAAATGCCGGGAACAGGAAAATTATCTCCCTTCTTGGTTAAGGACCTCTGAACAAGGCATGGGCGGCGTGATGACAACGAAGAAAAAGCCTAAGGTCTATATTACCCGCAAATTGCCGGAAGTCGTCGAAACCCGAATGCGGGAGCTTTTCGACGCCGAACTCAATATCGACGACACGCCGCGCACTGCCTCGGAGCTTGCCGCTGCGGTCAGAACGGCCGATGTCCTGGTTCCGACGGTGACCGACCGTGTCGATGCCGCTCTCATCGAGCAGGCCGGTCCGCAGATGAAGCTGATCGCCAGCTTTTCCAACGGCACTGATCACATCGACGTCGATGCCGCTGCCCGCAGGGGGATCACGGTCACCAACACGCCGAATGTTCTGACGGAAGATACGGCCGACATGACCATGGCGCTCATCCTCGCCGTGCCGAGACGGCTTGCGGAAGGGGCGCGCGTGCTGACCGACAAGCCCGGCGAATGGGCTGGCTGGTCGCCGACCTGGATGCTTGGCCGACGCATTTGGGGCAAGCGCATCGGCATTGTCGGCATGGGGCGGATCGGCACAGCGGTTGCCCGACGCGCCAAGGCGTTCGGTCTCTCGATCCACTACCACAATCGCAAGCGCGTCAATCCGGCGACCGAAGACGAACTGGAAGCGACCTATTGGGACAGCCTTGACCAGATGCTCGCCCGCGTCGACATCGTCTCGGTCAATTGTCCATCGACGCCGGCTACCTTTCATCTGCTGTCGGCGCGGCGCCTCGCGCTGCTGCGGCCGACGAGCTACATCGTCAATACGGCGCGCGGCGATATCATTGATGAGGGCGCTCTGATCACTATGCTGCGCGAGGGCAAGATTGCCGGCGCGGGGCTGGATGTCTTCGAGAACGAGCCTGCGGTCAGTCCGAAGCTCGTCAAGCTCGCCAATGAAGGCAAGGTCGTGTTGCTGCCGCACATGAGCTCCGCGACGCTGGAGGGCCGCATTGACATGGGCGACAAGGTCATCATCAACATCCGCACCTTTATCGATGGCCACCGCCCCCCGAATCGAGTCCTGCCCTGGCGCTGATTAAAGCTTTTTCCGTAAATAGCTTTGTGAAAACAAAAAGTTATTACGAGGAGCGCTCTGCCTTATGCGCGAGGGTCTTGCGCATCTCGATCGAGGTAATGCGGGTAAAACCCGGATGCGCGCTCTGCCCTGCCTTCTCGAAGCCCCAGGCTTGGAAGGTTGCGTGGTTGCCGGTCAGTTCGACACGGGTTTCAAGCCGCAATGTCGCCAGCTCCGCCGCTCGTGCCGTTGCTTCAGCAAGCGTCTGCCGATACCCTCGCCCTGTCGCTCGGGCAGGACGGCGAGCTTTCCGATATAGAGGCAATCCGGTTCCGGGCGGCAGAAGACGCAGCCGATGAGCTTGTCATCGTCGAGAATCACGTGGGCGACTTCGCTGCGCGCTTTTGCCGCGAGCGAAGCCGGTGTCAGCGCCAGGGCGGAGGACGGCGGATCGATGAGTCCGTTCATATAAGCGAAAGAGCGCAGGATGAGATCCAGCAACTCGTCCCATCGCTCGAAATCGCCGTTGAGGGTAAGGACATCCATAGGGGCTTATTCTGCGGCCGCTGCCTTTGCGCGCTTGTATCGCACAGTGTCGAAACGGGCGGCCAGTCCGTCATAGAGCAGCAGCTTGCCGACCAGAGGCTCGCCTGTCCCGGTGACAAGCTTGATTGCCTCCATCGCCATCAGCGTGCCGATGACGCCAGTCAACGCTCCGATAATGCCGGCTTCGGCACAGGACGGCACGAGGCCCGCGGGCGGGGGAGAGGGGAAGAGGTCGCGATAGGACGGATGGAAACTGCCGTCCGGTCCCTTCTCATAGGGCTTCAGGACCGTGACTGACCCGTCGAAGCGGCCGACCGCACCGGTGACAAGCGGGACCTGCGCCGACTCCGCGGCATCGGCCGCGACATAGCGCGTGTCGAAATTGTCCGATCCGTCGATGAGCAGGTCGAAGTCGGAAAGCTGTCGGAAGGCGGTTTCCGGCGAGAAGCGCTCTTCGAAACGAATGACCCGGACATGCGGGTTGAGTCGGGCGATCGCCGTGGCCGCGCTTTCGGTTTTCAGTTCGCCGATTGTACCGGAATCATGGATCACCTGCCGTTGCAGGTTGGAAAGCGAGACGCGATCGTCATCGGCAATGCCGATCGCGCCGACGCCCGCCGCCGCCAGATATTGCAGCACCGGAGCGCCAAGACCGCCCGCGCCGATCACCAGCACGCGCGCGGCCTTCAATTTCTGCTGACCGGCGCCACCCACTTCGGGAAGCAGGATATGGCGCTGGTAACGATCGATTTCTTCAGGGCTCAAAGGTTCCATGCCGGCGATGATATCATCCCGGGCGTGGAGGGGAAACCGGGATAGCTCCTAGAGCCGGATGATTCAGGTCGAATCGACCTGAAATCAGAATCCTGGTCGAAAATCAAAAGGTTAGAGAGGGATGTCGCCCGAAAACCGTGTACACATTTCGGCATCCCACTCTATGTTTCCGACAGGCCGCCATGCGCAACGGTGAAGAATTGCGCCCTTTCGCCGAGCGCCGCGAACATCGTCCGGTCCGTGCCGGTCATGAAGGCCTGTCCGCCGAGACCATCGATCAGGTCGAACAGGGCGGCGCGGCGACCCTCGTCCAGATGTGCGGATATCTCATCGAGCAGCAAAATAGGTGCATGGCCGGTAATGTTGCCGACGAGCCGGGCATGGGCGAGCACGAGACCCGTCAGAAGCGCCTTCTGCTCTCCTGTGGAGCAGCGTTCTGCCTCCATCCCCTTTTCCCGATGGCGGACGAGGAGATCGGCCCGGTGCGGCCCATCGAGCGTGCGTCCGGCGGCGGCGTCGCGATAGCGGCCGTCCTTCAGCATCTGCGCGTACTCGTCTTCGAGATCCACCGCCGGGCGTGCGAATTGCCCGTCCAGGAAACCGGAAAGCTCCAGCCTTGCGGAGGGAAAGGGCGTTGTCTCCTGTGTCTCGTCTATGAGGCGGGTGAGAAGTCCCAGCATTTCCTGGCGGGCCAGCGCCATGGCGACCCCAAGGCTCGCCATCTGCGCTTCGATGCCGGAGAGCCAGGCCGGATCGAAACGGCCCTCGGAGAGCAGCTTGTTGCGGCTTCGCATGGCACGCTCGAAATCGCCGGCGCGGCGTCCATGCGCGGGGTCGAGGGAGAGCACGAGGCGATCGAGGAAACGCCGCCGATCGGAAGAGCCGCCGGTGAAGAGCCCGTCCATGGCAGGCGTCAGCCAGAGCACACGCAAATGGTCCGTCAGCTCGTCGGCGGTCTTTGCCGGCGTGCCGTTGATTCGGAGACGTCGCACCGCCGTCTCGTCGATCGTGTCGACGCCGGTGCCGATCTCCACTTCACCTTCCATGCCGTCGATTTCGGCGAAGATGGAAAAGCCTCCGGCTGCGCCGACGCGCACAACATCGCCATAGGGCGCGCGCCTGAGGCCTCGGCCGGGCGACAGGAAGGAGACGGCCTCCATGAGATTGGTCTTGCCGGCACCGTTTTCACCCGTCAGCACCACATGTTTGCCGTCGAGCGAAAGTGCCGCCGCCACATAGTTGCGGAAGTCGGTGAGCTTCAGACGGGAAATGGCAACCTTGTGCGGCATCGTGAATCCGGATCGGGTGAAAGGCCAGAGCTAAGCCGAACCCGATTGGATAGCAAGGCTGACGTCGTCTGCGAACGGCCTATATCGGCGCGCCGACGAGTTGCGGGTGGCGCGGTCCGTCGGCGATCGAGAAGCGCATACGGTATTCGGTGGGTGACAGGCCGAGAATCTTCCGGAAGATCTTCCGATAGGCATTGGTGTCGTCGTAGCCGCTCTGCCAGGCAACCTGCTCGATCGAAAGATACGAGCGCTCGAGCAGCTCGCGCGACTTTGCGATCCGCAGACGCTGGCAATATTCCGTCGGATTGATACCCGTCGCCTTCTGGAAGCGGCGCAGAAAGGTGCGCTCGCCGAGCCCGGCGCGATCGGCCATCGTCTGCAGCGTCATGCCCTTCGTGTTCGTTCCATGCAGCCAGTGCTGGATCTTCAGGATGACGGTGTCGCCGTGATCGAGCTTGGGCGAGAACATGCTGTAATAGCTCTGCTCGCGGGCACCGGGATCGACGAGCATGAAGCGCGCCGTCGCAAGCATCACCGACGAACCCATCAACCGGTCGACCAGCTTCAGGCCGAGATTGATCCAGGCCATCATGCCGCCGGCGGTGATGATGTCGCCCTCGTCGATCACCAGCCTGTCCGTATCGATACGGATATTGCCGAAACGCTTGGCGATCAGCTCCCGATGCGACCAATGGGTCGTGACTGTACGCCCTGTAGCCAGCCCCGATTCCGCCAGCAGATAGGCGCCGCCGCAGACGGAGCAGATTGTTGCGCCGCCGGCATGCTGCTGTCGAATCCACTGCGGCAGGTTACCCATGCGCTTGCCGACCGGCAGATCTGCGAGCGTCGGTGGCAGGATTAGCGCCATTAATCCGGCGGACGGTCCTGGGTGGGTGTCGATGGTCTTTGCGACCGAACCATCTTCCATGAGCTGCCAATGGCTGACACGAATTTGCGGCGCAGTCTTTCCGCCTTGTTCGGCCGCCTGCATCCCGGAGACCTGGAACATATCGGTCAACCCGTGGATCGCCGACATCAGAGCGCCTGGATAGACCACGATTCCGATCTCTGCCGGACTGTCAAACGCCGCCTTTGTCACTTCTGCCCCCATCGTTGTCAGCTTTGCCGGTCGTGAGGTTAGGCCTGCCGGCGTATCAATTCAACCAGCGCACCGGACAGGACGCAACTGGTTCAAATCTAGAGCAATTCCAGGAAAAGTGCGAAGCGGTTTTCCGTTCGGAATTGCGTAAGAGCAAATGAAAAAGGAAGAGCACCATGGCACAGGCAAAAGCAATTTCCACGACTGCAACAGTCTCCCGCCGCGACATCCTCACCGGCGCATTCGCAGCCGCCGCATCCGCTGCGGCAATCGTCGCGACCAATAACCCCGCAAAGGCGGCAACCACTACCTCTCAGACCCGTACAGAAGGAGCAACGACAATGGGCAGCAAGATCATCACTCGCGATGGCGTCGAAATCTACTACAAGGACTGGGGTCCGAAGTCCGGCCAGCCGGTCATTCTAAGCCATGGATGGCCGCTGACCGCCGACAGCTGGGAAGCGCAAGCCTTCCATCTGGCGAGCAACGGCTTCCGTGTCATAACCCATGACCGCCGCGGCCATGGGCGTTCCAGCCAGCCTTGGGACGGCAACGACATGGATCACTACGCTGACGATCTTTCGGATCTGATCGAGGCATTGGATCTCAACAACATCATACTCGTCGGCTTTTCGACCGGCGGCGGCGAGATCACACGCTATATCGGCCGCCACGGCACGGGCCGCGTCGCAAAGGCTGGCCTTATCTCCGCTGTCCCGCCGCTGATGGTCAAGACGGACAAGAATCCCGGCGGTCTGCCGAAGGAAGTCTTCGACGGCATCCAGGCCGCAAGCCTTGCTGACCGCTCGCAGCTCTACAAGGATATCGCCAGCGGCCCGTTCTTCGGGTTCAACTGGCCTGGCGCCAAGGCGTCACAGGGCATGATCGACAGCTTCTGGGTGCAGGGCATGATGGGTGGTCACAAGAACACCTATGACTCGATCGTCGCCTTCTCGCAGACGGACTTCACGGAGGATCTGAAGAAATTCGACGTCCCGACGCTGATCGTCCATGGCGACGACGACCAGATCGTACCGATCAATGCCGCCGCCCGCGCCTCCAAGAGGCTTGTCCCCCATGCCATTCTGAAAGTCTATGAAGGTGCACCGCATGGCATCACCGATACCCACAAGGAACGGCTCAACGCGGATCTTCTGGAATTTGCAAGGTCGTGACGGTTCAATGTCGACGCGTCAACGGCTTGAGAATTCTGCGTTCAAGTGAATGCGCTTGAACGCAGAAAGATTCTCTAGAATTAAGGAGTTAGAGTGGAATGTCGCCCACACCTTCGGCATCCCGCTTTAGCACCGGCCGGTATCCCCATCGAGATTTCAAGGAAAAACGATAATGATCCGCATTGCTGAAAAGAGTGAGCTTTCCAATCCCGAGCGCCGGGCAGTTCTGGCCGGGGGCATTTCCATCGCAGCACTATCCCTCCTCCCGAAAAGCGTTTATGCAGCCGACATTCACCGGTTCAGCAACGGCGCCTTCGACATAACGGTGGTGAGCGATGGCTTTCTTACGCTTCCTGCGGAGGTCATCCTGCCGGATGCTGCTCCTGAGGAGCGGGAGCCTATCCTAAAGCGTCTCGGCGGCAACGCTGCAAGCGCGCCGTTTCAGGCCAATATTCCGCTCATCCGCACCGGCAACGATCTGATCCTGATCGATGTCGGCTCTGGCACGAATTTCCAGGCGAGCGCGGGACGTCTTGCCGACAACCTGAAGACCGCGGGTGTCGATCCAGCCGCGATCACGAAGATAGTCCTGACCCATGCGCATCCGGATCATTCCGGCGCCCTGACGACGCGGGAGGGAAAGCTGCTTTATCCGAATGCCGACTATTTCGTCAGCGAAGCCGAATGGCAATTCTGGATGGATCCGGACTACGAGAAAAATATGCCTTCGGTATTGCATGATTTTGCCCGCGGCGCGCAGCGGGATCTCTCGGCGATCAGGGAACGTGTGACCACGGTCAAGGCCGGTGACGAAATCGTCTCGGGCATCCAGGTCCTCGATACCCGCGGCCATACGCCGGGCCATATTTCATTGCAGCTCGCCGGCGGAGACGGACTTATCATTACCGGCGATGCCGCCACCAGCAATGTCGTGTTCTTCGAACATCCCGGTTGGCATTTCGGCTTCGACACCGATGCGGAGGTCGCCCTTGCCAACCGCAGGGCGCTGATCGATCAGGCTGCGACCGAGAGGGTCAAGATGCTGGGCTATCATTGGGCCTATCCCGGTGTCGGCTATGCCGAGCGCGCGGGCAATGCTTACCGTTTCGTGGCGGCATGATAGGCTGCGTTTCCTGGTCGTGAATGGAACCGCTCGGACGCGCGGTTCCTCCGCTGGCTAGATTTGAGATCGATTCGGCCTGAAACCACCTGTCTCTAGTGGAATTCGCACTCATGCAGAGCGACGAGCAGTTCGTCCTGGGTCTGGTGTCCTGCGTGATAAAGATCAATCGCCATATTAGCCACGGAGAGACCCTGCTGGCTGCGCAGCTTGATGTTGCGCTCCGCGCACCAGGAATAGAGCGCGCCGGCGAGCACATCGACATCGTCGGAGAAGAAGGCAGGGTTGACCGGTGTCGACACGTGATACTCCAATAAGGTCGCCAAACATTCCGGCGCCAAGACTGATGCCATTTCGGGAAATTGCAAGGCGCATCCGTGGCCGCCGTTAATGCAATTTTGTTCGCCAATTCCGAGATGTCCCGCTTCGGTACAATTGTGGGCGGATGAGGTCTCTTTGCAGCCCATTCCGATTAGGGGGCCGGGCTGGAGCAATTCCAGGCAAAGTGCAGCGCGGTTTTCGTCCGCATCCTGCCCCGATCCAGGCGAACCGATCACGCTTATGATCTAAGGCGTGCAAGCCTTGATCGCGTCCAGCATGCCCTGAAAGCGTGGGTGGTCGCGGATAGGATCCAGATCGGAATCATATTTAAACCACATGAGCTGGTAGCAGGAGGAGTGGGGCAGCAGGCGGTCCAGGAGATCGAGCGCCACATCGCATTCGCCGAGAAGCGCATGGACGCAAGCGGTATTGTATTGGGCGACGATATCGTCGGGATCGATCGCAAGCGCCCGGGCGGCCCACTCCTTGGCACGTGCGCCTTCGCCGATATGGGCGAGCGCCAGTGCTCCGCGATGGGCTGGACCTGAATTTTCGGGATGCTTGTCGAGCGCCCGCTCAGCCCGCTCGAAACCGATCCTGGCCCATTTCTCCCGCTCATCCGAGCGCCCGACCGACTGAAACGCGCTCATAAGATGGATCGGAGACAGATAATCGTCGGGCCTGAGCTCCGCGGCATGCAGGAAGAATCGGATCGCATCCTCGAATTTTCCCTGCATGAACAGGAAGCGCCCGTAGTGAAAATTGGCTTCGTAGAGATCGGGTTCGATCGCAAGCGCCTGCTCGAATTCAGCGACGGCTTCATCGTCGCGACCATCCTGATGCAGCGCAAGCCCACGCGAGGCGTGGGCTTCGGCCAGATTTGGATCGAGCGTGAGCGCCTTGGCGCTCATCGTCATGATGCTTTCGAGCGGAAACTCGTCGGCATGCCAGTCACGCAAAGCGGATTCGCAGTCGGCAATGCCGGCATAGGCCCTGGCATACAGCGGATCGAGCTCGACCGCCTTGGCGAACATGCGCCGCGCGAGCAGCAGATAGGCTCTGGTCCAGGCATGCGAGAACTGCCGACCCCGGAGATAATAGGTATAGGCTTCGACATTCGTGGTCGGTTCCGCGGCGATCGCCTTTTGCTCCTCCGGCAATAGCTTGACCTTGAGCTGATCGACGATCGCATGGGTGATTTCGTCCTGAATGGCGAAGATATCGGTGAGATCGCGGTCGAAGCGGTCGGCCCAGACGTGGCCGCCATTCTTTGCGTCGATGAGCTGGCCGGTGATGCGGACACGCTGGCCGGCCTTACGGACGCTCCCTTCGAGAATGAAATTGACGCCGAGTTCCTGCGCGACCTGCTTCACCTTCACGGATCGCCCTTTGTAAGTGAATGATGTATTGCGGGCGACGACGTAAAGACCGGAAATCTTCGACAGATCCGTGATGATGTCTTCGGTGATGCCGTCGGAAAAATATTCCTGTTCCGGATCGCCGCTCATATTGGTGAAGGGCAGAACCGCGATGAGTTGCTTGTGCCTTTCCTTTGCTGTCGCAAGTGTTGTCGCAGCGGTTGGCGAGACGACCGGGCGATCGAGCGAGATCGTATAGATCCGGACGGCATGTTCGATATTCTTGAGGAAATGCTCGCCACGATCGTTGAACGTGAGTTCGAGGCGCGACCCCACGTGATCACGCACAGACGCAGAGACCGCGATGCCGCCGGGCTCGGCGATGCCCTCGAGCCGTGCGGCAACATTCACGCCATCGCCGAAGATATCGCCGTCCTCGACGATTACATCCCCGAGGTGGACGCCGATGCGGAACTCGATACGCTTTTGTTCGGGCACATCCTTGTTTCGCTGCCGCATGTCCCGCTGGATTTCCGACGCGCAGGCAACGGCGTTCACGACGCTCGGAAATTCCACAAGCATTCCGTCTCCCGTCAGTTTGACGATGCGTCCCTTGTGCACGGCGATCTTGGGATCGACCAGTTCGTTCCGATGCCGTTTCACGGCAGCGAGCGTACCGGACTCATCGGTGCCCATCAGCCGGCTGTAACCAACGATGTCTGCTGCGAGGATTGCGGCTAGTCGGCGTTCCAAGTGTCCCTCGAAATTCTCTTGTAGTCGGAAACGCTAATTTAACCATTTATTACTTACATGTCCTGCAGATCGTTAGCAAAGTTTTCCGCAGGAAAAAGCAACCGCGTTTCGAATTGGGACAGGCGTATCGACTGGTTGCGGCTGGCTGTATCGGCGGCCTTGACGGAAAAAAGCCGGGAGCGTTTGCTCCCGGCTTCTTTGGTTTAGCAAAACGCTCGCTTGCCTCAGCCCTCGAAGAATTCCTTCATCCGAGCAAAGAAACCCGTTGATTCCGGATTATTCTCCTTGGAGGAGATCTGCTCGAACTCCTGCAGCAGTTCGCGCTGGCGCTTGGTGAGTTTCTGCGGCGTCTCGATCTGGATCTGAATATAGAGGTCGCCGGTCTGGTTCGACCGCAATACCGGCATGCCCTTGCTCTTCAATCGGAACTGCTTGCCAACCTGCGTTCCTTCCGGAATGCTGACGCGCGATTTCGTGCCGTCGAGCGTTGCGACGTCGAAGGTGCCGCCGAGCGCGGCCGTTGTCATCGAGATCGGAACCGTGCAATAGAGATCGGCGCCGTCGCGCTGAAAGAACTCATGCGGCTTCACCGACAGGAAGATGTAGAGATCGCCGGCGGGACCGCCGCGCAAGCCCGCTTCACCTTCGCCTTGCAGGCGAATGCGCGTCCCATCCTCGATACCGGCCGGAATATTGACCGAGAGCGATCGCTCTTCCGTCACACGGCCCTGGCCATGGCATTTCGGGCAAGGATCGGGAATGATCGTGCCGCGGCCGTGGCAGGTCGGGCAGGTCCGCTCGATTGAGAAGAAGCCCTGGGCGGCCCGCACGCGGCCGGCACCCTGGCAGGTGCTGCAGGTCTTCGGTTGCGTGCCGGGCTTGGCGCCCGAACCCGAACAGACATCGCAGGTGATCGAGGTCGGGACGCGGATTTGCGCCGTCTTGCCGGTATAGGCCTCTTCCAGCGTGATCTCCATGTTGTAACGGAGATCCGCGCCGCGTTCGCGCCCGCCGGAGGAGCGGCTGCGCGCGCGGCCGCCGCCCATCATCTCGCCGAAGATGTCCTCGAAAATATCGGAGAATCCGCCGCCCGCGAAACCACCGCCGCCGAAGCCGCCACCCCCCATGCCGCCATGCTCGAAAGCCGCGTGACCGTATCGGTCATAGGCTGCCCGCTTCTGCGGGTCCTTGAGCATTTCGTAAGCTTCGTTGATTTCCTTGAACTTGCGTTCCGCTTCCTTGTCGTCCGGGTTCTTGTCCGGATGATATTTCATCGCCAGCTTGCGGAAGGCGCTTTTTAGTTCTTTTTCGTCCGCCGTTCTGGCCACACCCAGAATTTCGTAAAAGTCCGCTTTTGCCATAAAGGATTAGACCCCGGAAAATGGATTTCCGGCTGCCAATGGCAGCCGGATTTCATCGTTGAGCATAACCGCCTTCCGCGGATTACGCGGACTTCTTACGGTCGTCGTCCTTGATTTCTTCATAGTCGGCATCGACGACATTGTCTTCGCTGCTAGCGGATGCATCGGCTGAAGATGCTTCTGCTTGCTGCGCTTCATAGATCGCCTGACCAAGCTTCATGGAAACTTCCATGAGGGTCTGGGTCTTGGCCTTGATATCGTCTGCGTCCGGCTCGCTGGCTTCCGCAGCGGTCTTGAGCGCTGCGATCGCGTCAGAGATCGCGGTGCGGTCGGCTTCCGAAACCTTGTCGCCATAATCCTTCAGCGACTTCTCGGTGGAGTGAATCAGGCTTTCGGCCTGGTTCTTGGCTTCTACGCCCTCGCGACGCTTCTTGTCTTCAGCGGCATGGGCTTCGGCGTCCTTGACCATCTTCTCGATGTCGGCGTCGGAAAGACCACCGGATGCCTGGATGCGGATCTGCTGTTCCTTGCCGGTGCCCTTGTCCTTGGCGGAGACATTGACGATGCCGTTGGCGTCGATGTCGAAGGTGACTTCGATCTGCGGTACGCCGCGCGGGGCTGGCGGCAGGCCGACGAGATCGAACTGGCCGAGCAGCTTGTTGTCTGCGGCCATTTCACGCTCACCCTGGCTGACCCGGATGGTGACGGCCTGCTGGTTGTCGTCGGCGGTCGAGAAGACCTGGCTCTTTTTCGTCGGAATCGTCGTGTTGCGCTCGATCAGACGGGTGAAGACGCCGCCCAGCGTTTCGATGCCCAGCGACAGCGGGGTCACGTCGAGGAGCAGAACGTCCTTGACGTCGCCCTGCAGAACGCCGGCCTGGATGGCGGCACCCATGGCGACCACTTCATCCGGGTTGACACCCTTATGCGGTTCCTTGCCGAACAGCTGTTTGACGACTTCCTGGACCTTCGGCATGCGGCTCATGCCGCCGACGAGGACCACTTCGTCAATTTCGGCAGCGGTAACGCCGGCATCCTTGAGGGCTGCCTTGCAAGGTGCGACCGTACGCTGGACAAGATCGTCGACCAGGCTTTCGAGCTTGGCCCGCGTCAGCTTCAAGGTCAGGTGCTTTGGACCGGTAGCGTCGGCCGTGATGAACGGCAGGTTGATTTCGGTCTGCTGCGAGGAGGAGAGCTCGATCTTGGCCTTTTCAGCAGCTTCCTTGAGGCGCTGCAGGGCCAGCTTGTCGTTCTTGAGATCGATGCCGTTGTCCTTCTTGAACTCGGCAACAAGGTATTCGACGAGGCGCATGTCGAAATCTTCACCGCCGAGGAAGGTGTCGCCGTTGGTGGACTTCACTTCGAACACGCCGTCACCGATCTCCAGGATCGAGATATCGAAGGTGCCGCCGCCCAAGTCGTAGACAGCGATGGTCTTGCCTTCTTTCTTGTCCAGGCCGTAGGCAAGCGCAGCAGCGGTCGGCTCGTTGATGATGCGCAGAACTTCAAGACCCGCGATCTTGCCGGCATCCTTGGTTGCCTGGCGCTGCGCGTCGTTGAAGTAGGCGGGAACGGTAATGACGGCCTTTTCGACCTTTTCGCCGAGGTAGGATTCGGCGGTTTCCTTCATCTTCTGAAGAACCATCGCGGAGACTTGCGACGGAGAATAAGACTTGCCATTGGCTTCGACCCAAGCGTCGCCATTGTCGCCCTTCAGGATCTTGAAGGGGACCAGGTGCTTGTCCTTCTCGACCGTCGGATCTTCATAGCGGCGGCCAATCAGGCGCTTGACAGCAAACAGCGTGTTCGTCGGGTTGGTAACGGCCTGGCGCTTTGCCGGCTGGCCAACAAGACGTTCGCCGTCATCGGTAAATGCCACCATGGAAGGTGTGGTACGGGCGCCTTCGGCGTTTTCGATCACTTTCGCGTCCTTGCCGTCCATGACGGCGACGCAGGAATTCGTAGTTCCCAGGTCGATACCAATTACTTTTGCCATGTCATTCTCTCCTTGAAGCAAGCTGTCGGAACCCCGAACAGGCGTTTCCCTGACAGCCCCTTACGGGATGGTCTTGTGGATTGCGCAGTCATGACTGCGGTGATGCCGCGTATATAAGTAGCGGTTTTACTGACTGCAAGGCGAGAGTTAAACCGGAATCAAGCAAAACGAATGCGTTGTGCCTGAAATGCTTCAGCGTCTTAAACAGCATGTCGACACCCTGAAAAACGGTGGATTTCCTATGAGATCAGCCTTACGTCCCTCATGCAAGCGATATCAGGAAGCAGGATGATCAATTGCCCATGATGATGTCGAGAAGCGTCGTGCGTCGCGGCTGCACGCCGGAGGTGCTCGACGGCTCGCCAACATCGCCGGGAGGCACGATGTTGTCGTAGCCTGTTCCATCCTGCACGGCCACGTCGCCGGGCGGCACGGGATAGTTCTGCGGCGAGCCGGCCTGTTGCTGCTGAACGGGGCGCTGCGGTAATTCATTGCCGCCGAGAACGCCGGAGATAAGACCCCCGATCGTGGTTGGCTGTTGCTCCTGCGATGATTGCGCTACCGGCCGACCATCGCCGCCGTTGTCGATATATTGGCCGCCGCCGAAGATCGGTGCAGGTGACAATCCCTGATGTGCAGCAACCATGAATTCCTTCCAGGCTTTCGCCGGAAGGCCGCCGCCGGTCACCCGCTTCATCGGTTTGCCGTCATCATTGCCGAACCAGACCCCTGTCGTCAGGTTGCTGGTGAAGCCGACGAAGAGCGCATCGCGGGAATTCTGGGTGGTTCCCGTCTTGCCGGCTGCCTGCCAGCCCGGAATGCGCGCGCTCTTGCCCGTGCCCCCGTTGATGACGCCCATCATCATGGCGTTCATTTCGGCAACGATCGTTTCGGACAGCACACGCGGCGGGTCGCCGTATGTATTCTCGTAGAGGACCTTGCCCGACGCGGTCGTAATGCGCCGAATCACATGCGGTGTCGCCTTGTAACCGCCGTTCATGAAGGCGGCATAGGCGGATGTCAGCTCCATCAGCGAGACTTCGGACGTGCCGAGCGCGATCGAGGCATTAGGCTGGAGCTCGGATTCGACGCCGAGCCGGTGGGCGAGCTTGATGACCTGTTCTGGCCCGACCTCCATGACGAGTTGCGCGGCAATCGTGTTCAAGGAATGGGCGAGGGCAGTCGCAAGGGTCACCTCGCCGCTATACTTCTTCTCGTAGTTTTCCGGTGTCCAGTTGCCGATCCGTACCGGCGCGTCATTGCGGATGGAGGAAGGAGTGAGCCCCATTTCGAGTGCGGCGGCATAGACGAAGGGCTTGAAAGAGGAACCTGGCTGACGTTTCGCCTTGACGGCACGATCGAATTGGCTCTCCGCATAATCCTTGCCGCCGACCAGCGCCCGGATCGCGCCTGTGCCGTCGATGGAGACAAGTGCTGCCTGGGAAGCGTCGAGCTTGACGCCATCCTTGTCGAGGACGTCGACGAGGGTTTGCTCTGCCTTCTTTTCCAGTGATTTATCGATGGTGGTATCGACGACGACGTCTTCCTTCACGTCGCCGACAAGGCCGGAAAGCTCGTCCATTACCATATCCGCGACGTATTGGCCGGCGCCCGACCAGTAGCTTTTCGCCTTTGCCGGCGGCTGTGACATCGCGGTCTTGATTTCCGCATCGGTAATGAAGCCCTGATCGCGCATAGCCTGCAGCACGACCTGCGCACGCGCATTGGCGGCCTCCGGATCGCGGGCGGGAGACAGGCGCGACGGGGCCTTCAAGAGGCCCGCCAGCACGGCCGCCTCGCCGAGACTGACGTCGCGGGCGGACTTGTTGAAATAGCGCCGCGAGGCCGCTTCGACGCCATAGGCGTTCGAACCGAAGAAGACGCGGTTCAGATACATCGCAAGGATCTGATCCTTCGTGTATTTCTGCTCCAGCCAGAGAGCGAGCAGCACCTCCTGCACTTTGCGCTCCAGCGTGCGCTCCGGCGAAAGGAACAGGTTCTTGGCAAGCTGCTGTGTCAGCGTCGAGCCGCCCTGGACAGTGCGGCCGCTGACGAGATTGGTGACCAGCGCACGCGCAAGACCGAGCGGATCTATGCCGTAATGCGAATAGAAGCGTCGATCCTCGATGGCGATCACGGCTTCCGGAATATAGGGCGACATGTTGTCGAGCGAGAGCGCCTCGCCGCCAGTCGTGCCGCGATTGGCGATCACGCTTCCGTCGACTGCAACGATCTTGACGTTCGGCGGACGGTCGGGAATGGCCCAGGTGCTGGCGCTCGGCATGCGTGAGCCGTAGTAGAGCACCAGTCCGGCAACGCCGATGCCCGCCCATATGGCAAGGACGATGCACCAATAGACGAGCCTGCGGATCAGGCCGGTGAAACCGCCGGACTTACGCCGTTCAACCTTACCGCGTCTTTTCTGAGACTTCGCCCGTGGAATATCCGCATTCCTGCGACCGGACGATCGTCCGCCCGCAATCCGGTCGCTGGCATCGAGAGAAAAGTCGTCATCGCCGTGATCATCGCTGCCGGCAAACGAAGGTTCTATCCTGTCGCGTGATCTGTTTCTGCCTGCCATCGCGGACCGGTCGTATCTCCGATTATTCTGATTACCTGCAGGACAGGCTTGCTTGCCGCCCAAAGCCGTTCGTGCGGACCCACCGCTCGGTGGACTCTAAATGCGGCGATTTAAGGGGTGGTTAAAGAACTGAAAATCCGCTTTGATAACAGCCGCAATTCCTTATCGCTTCGAGTTAGTACCATTGGACAGCTTGTCGTCGGAGCAGCCGTTTGGTTAGCTGGCACAGTGCCATGGAGGGGCTACAATGCGTCCTGTCATCACCTTGATCGCCGTTGCGATCTTTGCGACGTCCGCCTCAGTTTCACCATCGAATGCCCAGTCGAGAAAGGTCACGCAGCGGCCTACCGTATCGTCGATGGCAGCCGGTGAGACAGTTCTCTTCGACGACAAGAGTTGCCCGGCGGGAATGATCGCCAAATTCACCAAAGCCAAGAATCGAGAAAAGATAACAAAAAAGTGCGTTCATCAGTGATATCTGATGAGGAGAAGCATACGCCGGCTCAGCTTGACGCTGAAACTGGCTAAGAGCGCGGATTCCGCAACCGCGGTATTGCGCGGTCCAGCTGGAACTTTTCACTTCATCGCGCGTTCCATCGCGGTCTCAAGAGTAGAGCCGGAGACGTTCAATGAGAATCGATACGAAAGAGATTGATGAGACGAGGCTGCGCGAGGTCTGGAGCATCAGGGAATTTGCGCGTCGGCATCGTCTTGACCGTGCGGAGGAGGAGCGCCTCCGGAAGATGTTCGGAGACTTCGCTTCAAGGCATGAGCTGCTCATGAATGCGCGAAGACCTCCACAATTCCGATAGTAGTTGCAAGGAAATGCCACTGATAGAGTGAAGGTCACCGGGGGTACCCTTTTTGTTTTATACATCTCTCTGGAACTTTCGACTGTCCTGTTTCATTATGGCTCAGAGTGATTGTGACGAAGGGAGGAGTACGATCATGCCGACCGAAAAATGGGAAAAACCCATCGAGGTCAGCTTTATCGGTGAAGGTTCACGCATCGTTGGAGGTCCCTTCGAAGCGTTGATTTGTTTGACCGAGGGCTGGCCGGACATGCGGGGTATCCAGTTTTTAAGGGCCCGCAGCAAGTGCCGTGCAGCACTTGCCGGTCGTGGCACCGCCGAGGAAGCCCGCTCGGAATTTCTCGCTGCGGTTCGCGAAGTGGAAATAAGCAAGCATTGACGCGCCTCCGTCCAAACGGGCTCTATTTGACATGAGAGCGGAAAAGAAAAGGCCCGCGTGAGCGGGCTTTTCCTTGGATATTTTAGAGACGGAACTCGAGATAGATTCCGTTGCCGCGGTAATAGTCGCGGCGCCAGTCATATCCACGATGCCAATGGCGCCTGTAGTATGAGCGGCGCCAATCACGACGATCGTGGCGCCAAGCCCGTTCTCGCCGCCAATCCCAATCATCTTCATAGTAGTAGGGGTAGTCGCGATAGTAATGGCGTCGGTGCCGTACCTGCTCGATCGGGGATGCTTCCGAGATCGACGGACGCGCCAATGGCATCGCACTTACCGGCTCGACAGAAGTCAGAGCCGCCCCCAAACCCAACGTTGCCGCGATGGTCGCGGTGACGATCCTGTTCATGGGTGTACTCCTTCCGTTACTGAAGAAGAGGTTACACTATTCTGAATGAACTCTGCATGAACATGATCCGGAACAAAGGCGGGAGCAACTGCCAATGAAGCCTTGCTGGAAGGGCGGCGCTTTGGTCGCCCTTTCCGACCTTGATGTCTCAGCAGGGCGCGTTATCCGGCGTGCAGCGTGGCGACCTCGGACTTGAGCCCTCCCGAATCATCCTTTCCAGGTGCGGATTCTGAACTCTGCGCTCGCTGTCCCGTGAATGCTCCCTTACTTCCTCCGTCCGCGGGCTCTCTACGCGCTGCCGGTCATTGTTATCGTTGTCTCGCCTGCGATCATTGTCGTCCCGCCTGCGTTCGGCGCGGCGCCAGTCGTCGTCACGTCGGTTGTCAAAGCGCCACTCATCGTCGCGCCGCCCATAGTCCCGTCCCCAGTTGTCATCCCGGCGATAGAAATCGCGGTCACGATCCCCGTAGTCCCGTCCATAATAGGATCCGCGACGCCAACGATCACGGTCGCGATAGAAGTCGCGGTTGCGATAGTAGCGATCCCAGTAGTTGTCGACGCTGAAAACGACCGTTGGTATTCCAAGCGGACGATAATAGTCGGGCTCGACATAGACGCGCCGCTGCCGATAGACCGCCTGGACATATCGGCCGGCTACCCAGCCGCGACCGCCATAGAACTCCACGTCGCACCATGGGACCTCCGCAAGGCAGCCATGAATTTCGACCGACTCGCCGGCCGGAATGACTGTGACGGCAGGATATCGCGTGCTTGGCCCCGAGCGCATGTTGACATCAGCGGTCGCATAGCCTTGCGCCGCCTGCACGATCGCCGGCACGAGCATGAGCGCGCCGGTCACGAAAGCGCCTAGAACTGTTCTTTTCAACGAGGTTACTCCTTGATTTTCGGGCGCCTTGCATCGCGATTCGTCGCATGCCGGCATCCCTGAGCCTGTAATCCTGTAATATGGAGTAGCCTTTCGCTTTGGTAAGGCACTCCTTATTTTTCATGGAACAGCTTACCAAACCTCGCCTGAACCTAGGTTGAACGCCGGAAAGTTGTGTCAGGGCTTGAAATGGGGAAGAGAAGCACCGACTTTTATGCCAGAAGATCACGTAGCCGGTGGAACCTCGAGCACGCTTCGGCGTGTGAGCTTCCTTCCATGATGCGGTCGAGGAAGGATAGAGGCAATGTTAATCTTTCCGGACCACTCTCGGCTGCGACGTCCGCTTTCCCTTTGACCACGGATGTACTGGCACTGCTGTGAAGGTGGATAACGAAAGGCCGGTTCGATCCGGCCTTTTTGTTGATCACTTCTCACTCGGACGCGCTTTTGTCAGGCGGTCAGCGCATCGAGGATCCGAATCCAGGAACGGATGCCCTTGTGGTAGGATGCGAGGTCGTATTTCTCGTTCGGCGAATGGATGCGATCGTCGCTGAGCCCGAAGCCGACGAGCAGCGATTCCATGCCGAGCATCTTTTGGAAGTCTCCGACAATCGGGATTGAACCGCCCATGCCGATGATGATCGCAGGCTTCGGCCATTCATCGGAAAGTGCTGTCTTGGCTTTTGTCAGCAGCGGCGAATCGTAGGAGAGGTGGATAGCTGGCGAAGCGCCATGCGCGTGAAACTCGACGGAGCAGTCGGCCGGGATCTTCGAGCGCACATAGGCGCGGAAACTTTCTCGGATTGCGGCCGGATTCTGTTGCCCCACGAGACGGAAGGAAACCTTGGCCGAAGCCTTGGCGGCGATTACGGTCTTGAAGCCCTCGCCCGTGTAGCCGCCCCAGATGCCGTTGATCTCGGCCGTCGGCCGAGCCCAGGTCAGCTCCAGGGCGGAACGGCCCTTTTCGCCTGATGGCACGGAGAGACCGACCTCACCCAGAAAATTCTCCGCCGTGCGGCCGAGCGTCTCCCATGATGCCTTGATATTGTCGGGCGTCTCCTCGACGCCTTCGTAGAAGCCTTCAAGTGTGATGCGGCCGGTCTCGTCATGAAGGCCGGCGAGGATATCGGCCAGGATGCGGATCGGATTGGCGGCAGCGCCGCCGAAAAGGCCGGAATGAAGGTCACGATCGGCGGCAGTCACGATGACTTCCTCGCCGACGAGGCCGCGGAGCGCTGCGGCGATGGCGGGCGTGTCTCTGTCCCACATGCTCGTATCGCAGACGAGCGCGTAGTCGGCCTTGAGCTCGGCGGCATTGGCTTCAAGGAAAGGCCTTAGCGACGGCGAGCCGGATTCCTCTTCGCCCTCGAAGAGAATGGTGACGCGGCAGGGAAGCGCGCCGTTGATTTCCCTATAGGCCCGGCAGGCCTCGACGAAGGTCATGAGTTGGCCCTTGTCGTCGGAAGCGCCCCGTCCCGTCAGGATCTTGCGCCCCTCGCCCATGTCCTTGATTTCAGGGGTAAACGGATCGTTTTCCCAAAGCGCGACCGGATCGACCGGCTGCACGTCATAATGTCCGTAGAAAAGCACGTGCGGCGCATCGGGGCGCGCAGCCGCGTGATGCGCCACCACCATCGGGTGGCCTGCTGTCTCGCGCACCGACGCATCGAAGCCGAGCGATTTGAGATAAGCCGTCAGCCATTCGGCCGCCACGCGGCAATCCGCCTTGTAGGCGGGATCGGTCGAGATCGATTTGATCCGCATCAGTTCGAAGAGCTTGTCCAGGCTCGAAGTCAGGTTCTTGTCCGCGCGTTCAAGCACCGGTGATACGTCCGTCATCTGCGACTCCTTCGTGATTTTGGTCGGGACGATAGACCAAAGCTCATCCCGTTTCGAGGCCGAAAGGAGGATCATCGATGCAATTTATGGTTACTTGGCGTGAGGGGCGGATCGGCAGCTACCTGCTCGGCAGCCGGCTATCGAAATCCTGCGCCAATTTTGCCCCATTTGCCATCCAATGACCGAATTACCCCGAGGGCCGAAATCAAAGTCTCTTCGCGTTCTCGATGACGCGGCGTATATATTCCATCAGCAGTTCGCGCTCAAAGCTGCGAAAACCTTTGAACAGGTCGTGATCGGCCTGCAGGGCGGCCTTGATCGCCTCCGTTTCCATGGCGCAGGCCTTCTCCGTCAGGAATATAAGCTGCGCCCGCTTGTCGGAGGGGTGCGGTCTACGCTCGATCAAGCCATCCCTTGCCATGCGTGAGAGCGTGTTGGCCATCGTCGCCTGTTCGATATCAACCCGCTCCAGAAGTTGCTTCTGGGTCAGCCCATCCTCGGCCCATAGTTCGAGCAGGATAGGGAACTGACCGGGCGAAAAGCCAAGACCGACCGCCCGTTGATGCAACGAGCGGGCAAAACCTTTCGCCATCTGGCTGGCGAGGTAGGCTGCCGAGTCTATCCGCCTGAATCCCATGATTTTAGATAAGCCTAAATTTGGGACGAAACAATCAATAAATCGCAAGCGATCTATCGGGACGATGCGGTAACTTCAAAGGTTGAGGCCCATATAAGAAAGCCGCCACGGTCTGGAGGTGGACCATGGCGGCTCTAATTGGGGACAAAGGCCCGGAGAGGGGATAAGGCCTTTGTCCAAGCCTGATGCGGCGGGGGACAGGCCGGTCATCAGACCCTCGGCGTAATGAAGCGCCGGTAACAATGAAATGTGCTTTCGAATGTGGTTTTTCAAGGGAGGGGGCCAAAACCGACTGTTACAAATCGGTAACAATTCAGTGAGGCTGAATCCATTCGAGCGCCTAACTTTGTGTGGACCTTGAAGGACGCCCGCGCTATCCATGCTGCCATGAAAAAAGGCGATCATCTCTTCCTCGTGGACGGTTCCGGTTTCATCTTCCGGGCCTTCCATGCCTTACCTCCGCTGACGCGAAAATCCGACGGGCTTCCCGTCGGAGCAGTCTCCGGTTTCTGTAATATGCTTTGGAAGCTTCTGACGGATGCGCGTGACACGTCCGTGGGCGTTACCCCGACGCATTTCGCCGTCATCTTTGATTATTCGTCCAAGACTTTCCGCAAGGATATCTATGACGCCTACAAGGCCAATCGTTCCGAGCCGCCGGAAGAGCTGATCCCGCAGTTCGGCCTGATCCGTGAAGCGACGCGTGCCTTCAACCTGCCGTGCATCGAGACGGAAGGCTTCGAAGCGGACGATATCATCGCCACCTATGCGCACCAGGCGGAGAGGATCGGCGCCGACGTCACCATCGTTTCATCAGACAAGGATCTGATGCAGCTCGTCACGCCGAACGTCCACATGTACGACAGCATGAAGGACAAGCAGATCGGCATTCCGGACGTGGTCGAAAAGTGGGGTGTCACACCCGACAAGATGATCGACCTGCAGGCCATGACCGGCGATTCGATCGATAACGTCCCGGGCATTCCCGGCGTCGGGCCGAAGACGGCGGCGCAGCTCCTTGCAGAATACGGGGATCTCGACACTCTGCTGGCGCGTGCAGACGAGATCAAGCAGCAGAAGCGGCGCGAGACGATCATCGCCAATGCCGAAATGGCGCGTTTGTCGCGCGAACTCGTGCGGTTGCGGACCGATGTCCCGCTGGAACTCGACCTTGACGCATTGGTGCTGGAGCCGCAGAACGGTCCAAAGCTGATCGGCTTCCTGAAGGCGATGGAATTCAGCTCGTTGACGCGGCGTGTCGCGCAGGCCTGCAATTGTGACGCCAGCGCCATCGAGCCCGTCGACCTCAAAATCGAACGGGGAGCGTCTGCCCACGGCCCGGATCTCGACGTAGCGGGAACTGCGCCAGCCAAAGCTGCGCCCGTCGCCGGAGCTGTTGCCGAAATCGAAGGCCCTTCCGTTCCGGTGCTGGCGGTTTCCAAATTTCGCGTGGCGAGTGGGGATGCGGCAGCACCGGCCGACCTTGCCAAGACGCGCGCCGAGGCCTTTGCTTCGCTGCCGTTCGATCATTCGGGCTATGTGACGATCCGTGACCTGCTGACGCTCGACCAATGGATTGCTGATGCCCGCGAGACAGGCCTTGTCGCCTTCGACACCGAGACGACCTCGCTCGATGCGATGCAGGCGGAGTTGGTCGGCTTTTCCATGGCGATTGCCGACAATGCGGAGAACCCGTCGGGCACGAAGATACGGGCGGCTTATGTGCCGCTCGGCCATAAGAACGGTGTCGGGGATCTGCTTGGCGGCGGGCTTGTCGAAAACCAGATTCCGATGCGCGATGCCCTGCCACGGCTGAAGTCGCTTTTGGAAGACGAGTCGATCCTGAAGGTCGCCCAGAACCTGAAATACGACTACCTCCTGATGAAGCGGTACGGTGTCGAGACGAAGAGTTTCGACGACACGATGCTGATGTCCTATGTGGTTGACGCCGGAGTAGGCGCGCACGGCATGGACTCGCTCTCGGAAAAATGGCTGAACCACAAGCCGATCACCTATAAGGAGGTTGCCGGCAGTGGACGGGCGAACGTCACCTTCGATCTGGTCGATATCGAGCGGGCAACCCATTATGCGGCCGAGGACGCCGACGTGACGCTCCGGCTCTGGATGGTGCTGAAGCCGCGGCTTGCTGCCGCCGGGCTCTCGGCCGTATATGAGCGGCTGGAGCGCCCGCTTGTGTCGGTGTTGGCACGCATGGAAGAGCGCGGCATTACGGTGGACCGGCAGATCCTCTCGCGCCTTTCAGGAGAACTGGCTCAGGGTGCTGCCGCACTCGAGGATGAGATCTATACGCTTGCCGGCGAGCGCTTCACGATCGGTTCGCCGAAGCAGCTCGGCGATATTCTTTTCGGCAAGATGGGACTTGCCGGCGGTAACAAGACGAAGACCGGACAATGGTCGACTTCGGCGCAAGTGCTTGAAGACCTGGCCGCTGCCGGATTCGAGCTGCCGCGCAAGATCGTCGACTGGCGCCAGGTCACCAAGCTGAAATCGACCTATACCGATGCGCTGCCTGGTTATGTCCATCCCGAAACGAAGCGGGTGCATACATCCTATGCGCTGGCATCGACCACCACGGGGCGGCTTTCCTCCTCCGAGCCGAATCTTCAGAACATTCCGGTTCGCACGATCGAAGGCCGCAAGATCCGCACCGCCTTCATATCCACGCCAGGCCACAAGCTGGTCTCGGCGGACTACAGCCAGATCGAGCTTCGCGTGCTTGCCCATGTCGCCGACATTCCGCAACTGCGGCAGGCTTTTGCCGACGGTGTCGATATTCACGCCATGACGGCCTCCGAAATGTTCGGCGTGCCGGTGGACGGAATGCCGGGCGAGGTGCGCCGCCGCGCCAAGGCCATTAATTTCGGCATCATCTACGGCATCTCCGCCTTTGGTCTCGCCAACCAGCTTTCGATCGAGCGCTCGGAAGCCGGCGATTACATCAAGAAGTATTTTGAACGCTTCCCCGGCATCCGTGACTATATGGAAACCACGAAGGCCTCTGCCCGCGACAAGGGCTACGTCGAGACCATCTTCGGCAGGCGCGCGCACTACCCGGAGATCCGCTCGTCCAATCCGTCGGTTCGCGCCTTCAACGAGCGGGCGGCCATCAATGCTCCGATCCAGGGATCTGCCGCCGACATCATCCGCCGGGCCATGGTCAAGATGGAGCCGGCGCTCAAAAAGGCAGGCCTTTTGGAACGCGTGCGCATGCTGCTGCAGGTCCACGACGAGCTTATCTTTGAGGTCGAGGATGCCGACGTCGAAAGAACCATGCCGATCATCGTTTCGGTCATGGAAAATGCCGCCATGCCCGCTCTCGACATGCGGGTGCCGCTAAAGGTCGATGCTCGCGCGGCGACCAATTGGGACGAGGCGCACTAAGCGTCTCTCCCCTCCACGACGAAGATTTTTTCCAACGACCGCAAGCGCAGGAAAAGGCTCGCAATTCGGGTCTTCCAGACCCAGTTCCGATGTCCTCTTCCGGCACGCTCGGAAGGAACTTATTAACCTTCCTTTTCTAAGCCGGGGGAGGTCAATAGTTGCTAATCATGAGTGAGTAGCGGATCGAATGCGTTTTCCCAGAACCAATTTGACGGGTGCCGAGGATTTTACCGCTGGTAACGAGGCGGAAGATCCACAGGAGATCTCAGAGGAGGCTGGAGAACGAATACCCGCTCCGCTCTGGCAGAGCAATTTTTCGCTCGCGCCGAATGTGCGCTTCACCCGGACCCCGGAAAGCCTGATAACCAGGCGCCGTCCTCCGCAGGAGGCCGCGCCCGAGCCGGTGCTGGAAGACCCGCCTATTCAAGAAGAAACGATCGTCACGCAGCCTCCCATTCAGGTTGAAAAGCAGGCTATTCAGATGGAGGCACGCGGCCCCATACAGATTGATGTGCCGTTCGATATCTATCTCCCGGAGGCCGAGCCGGTCTCTCACGCTTCGAACGAACCGGTGGTCACGGAATCCGGGACCATAGTCGATCAGCAACTCCAGGCGATTGCCGTCAGCATGCTAAATCAGAAGTCGTCCTTTCGTGCCGTGTCGGGTCTTTCCTCCATCTCGGATTCCGCTTTCTGGGAAGTAATGGCTTTCGAGGAGGAGCGCGCCGAGCCGATTCGAATCCCGTCGGCAGCACTTCCGCCGGTAGCACGTCCGAAAGTCGAGCCTGCGCTCGACTCGATCACCGCGCGTTTCCGCATAGTGGAATGGCGCCCCGGCAGGAAGGCGGTCGATGCCGTCGTCGCACCGATCGAAGTGGCACCGGTGGCCGCACCACCCATGAAAAGCGCTCCGCGTCCCCCTGCGGCCGCCGTTGCGGTCGAGCAGCCGAAGCCAGATTTCGGAAGGGCGCCGCCGATCGCGCCGATGCCCGTTCGGGCTCCGATACCGCCTGTCCAGCCCGTTTTTGTGCCGCCCGACCGTGTGCCGCAGCCGGTCGCCCGGGCGAAGCCCTCGGCAAACGTCACCGCCTCGGGCTATGAGTTTCCGCCGCGTACGCTGCTGCAGGAGCCCGTCGAGCGTGTCGGCGAGATCATGTCGCAAGAGACCCTGGAGCAGAATGCAGGGCTTCTGGAAAGTGTGCTGGAGGACTTCGGCGTCAAGGGCGAGATCATCCATGTCCGTCCCGGCCCGGTCGTGACACTCTATGAATTCGAACCGGCCCCAGGTGTGAAATCCTCGCGGGTCATCGGTCTCGCCGACGATATCGCCCGGTCCATGTCGGCGCTGTCGGCCCGTGTCGCGGTCGTGCCCGGCCGCAATGTCATTGGCATCGAGCTGCCGAATGCCACACGCGAGACCGTCTATTTCCGCGAAATGATCGAAAGCCAGGATTTCGAAAAGAGCGGTTACAAGCTGGCGCTCGGGCTCGGCAAGACCATCGGCGGCGAGCCTGTCATCGCCGAGCTTGCCAAGATGCCGCATCTGCTGGTCGCCGGAACGACCGGTTCCGGCAAGTCCGTCGCGATCAATACGATGATCCTGTCGCTGCTTTATCGCATGACGCCGGAGCAGTGCCGCCTGATCATGGTCGATCCCAAGATGCTGGAGCTTTCCGTTTATGACGGCATTCCACATCTTCTGACGCCGGTCGTTACCGATCCGAAGAAGGCGGTGATGGCGTTGAAATGGGCGGTGCGCGAGATGGAGGAGCGCTATCGAAAGATGTCACGCCTCGGCGTGCGCAACATCGATGGCTATAACGGCCGCGTCGCGCTTGCTCGAGAAAAGGGTGAGACGATCCATGTCATGGTTCAGACGGGCTTCGACAAGGGCACCGGCGCGCCGATCGAAGAACAGCAGGAAATGGATCTGACGCCGATGCCCTATATCGTCGTCATCGTCGACGAGATGGCCGATCTGATGATGGTCGCGGGCAAGGAGATCGAAGGCGCGATCCAGCGTCTCGCTCAGATGGCCCGCGCAGCCGGCATCCATCTGATCATGGCGACCCAGCGTCCCTCGGTCGACGTCATCACCGGCACGATCAAGGCGAACTTCCCGACCCGCATCTCCTTTCAGGTTACGTCGAAGATCGACAGCCGCACCATCCTCGGCGAGCAGGGCGCCGAACAGCTCCTCGGCCAGGGCGACATGCTTCACATGGCGGGCGGCGGACGGATTTCACGCGTCCACGGTCCCTTTGTTTCGGATGCCGAGGTGGAAAAGGTCGTGGCGCATCTGAAGACGCAAGGACGGCCGGAATATCTCGACACGGTCACGGCCGACGAGGAAGAGGAAGAAGAGGCGGAAGAAGGCGGCGCGGTCTTCGACAAGGGGGCGATTGCCTCCGAAGACGGCAACGAACTCTATGAGCAGGCCGTCAAGGTAGTGATGCGCGACAAGAAGTGCTCCACCTCCTATATCCAGCGCCGCCTCGGCATCGGTTACAATCGGGCCGCTTCGCTCGTCGAGCGCATGGAGAAGGAAGGGCTCGTCGGGCCGGCCAACCATGTCGGCAAACGCGAGATCATTTCCGGCAGAAGCGACGGAGAATAGTCAGCCTGACCTGCCTGCCAGAACGAGGGTCTCAGCAACAAACGCGCTCTTGCCGCCGGTGTAGAAATCCCAGTCGCCGTCGGCTCTAGCGGCGAGGCGGCGCTTGAGGTCTGCATATGCTTGCGCCCTCTGGGGGTGCTGTCGCAGATAGTCGCGAAACAGGATCCGATCGCGATGGGCAGGATTGTCGGGTCCGCACAGATAGAGGCGGAAACCATGCCTCTCGTGGTCGCGGGTGAATATCCAGCGGCCTCCGCCATAGGGATCCCCATGGAAGACATAGTTGTCCGCCTTTACCAGAGCGATCGCCTCGGGCAGCACGTCATGCGAAACGATGACCGCATCCATGTCGATCTTCGGCTTCGCCGGCAGGTTCGGTACGGAAGTGCTGCCGATATGATGAACCGCCAGCAATCGGTTTCCTAACAAGGCTGCGAGCTCGTCGCCCAGCGCTTCGAACAGCGTGGGCCAGGCGGGATCGTAGTCAACGATCCTGATCTCTCGCATGCCGTGTCCCTTGTCGCGCCTTTGATAGCCGACCATCAAGTTTGGCGCTCGGCTGATAGAAAGCCACTCAGGGCGTCGATGATCTTGCGCTCGGCTTCCTCGAGTGAACCACTGTTGTCAATCTCGGTAACGTCATATTCGCCACGGACGGTCAAGGGACCACGAGCGAGCCGCGCCATGATGTCCTCGTGCGTCTCACGGCCACGAGCCTCCAGACGGCTTGCAAGGATTTCTGGCCGGGCCGTAACGTTGATCACTTTCAGCCGAGGGAAGGTCGCCTGGAACCGGTGAAGCACGGAGCGCGAACCGTTGGCAATGACTAGGTGCCCGTGGCTCAACGGCTCGAATACTTCGGCGGGAATGCCATAGCGCAGGCCATGGGCCTCCCAGGTGACGGCAAAGGCGCCGGCCTTCTCCATGGCCTCGAAGCCTCCTTCGGAAACGGCCATGTGATCCTCGCCGCCTGCCTCGTCATCCCTGGTGATGACCCGGCGAACGAAATGCACGTCACCTCGGCCCTCGAAGTGCCGTGCGGCCAGCGCCATCAGCGTATCCTTGCCGGCACCGCTCGGCCCGACTACGACGACCATCGTTCCTGCTTCCGCGCCTGCGGGATCCTGCACAATCATCATGCGACACGCCGTCCTTCACGCCATACGGAGCGGCTGACGGGCACGCCCTGCTCGTGATGGACACGCACCAGATCCGCACGCAGACCGGTCGCGATGCGACCGCGATCGTTCAGGCTGACCGTGCGCGCCGGTGTCGCGGTTACCATGGCGATTGCTTTCGGCAGGCTCACGCCTTCGACCTCGTCGGCAAGGATGAACGGCGCATGCAGAAGGCTGAACGGCACGTAGTCCGACGAAAGCACGTCGAGCACGCCCAATTCGGCGAGATCGCGGGCGGCGATGTTGCCGGAATGCGACCTGCCGCGCACGATATTGGGCGCGCCCATGAGCACGCTCATGCCAGCCTCGTGTGAGGCTCTGGCGGCATTGACGCTGGTTGGAAACTCCGCAAGACGCACGCCGTTCTCAATCGCCTCCTCGACATGGTCGAGCGTCGCGTCATCATGGCTTGCTACCGTAATGCCGCGCTCGGCGCAGAGCTTGGAAATCACGTTGCGGTGGGGCGTGGAGTTTCGCGCTGATTCTTCCTGTCGTCTGGCAACGAAACGCGCAAATTCCTCGTCGCTCAGGCCACGCTTCTTCTGGTAATAGAAGATATACTGATCCATCGTCTGGAACTGGCGCTGGCCGGGCGCGTGGTCCATGAGGGAGACGAGCCCGACATAGGGGTCGGCCTTGAAGCCCTCGAAATGCTCGAGAACGTTGTCTGCCGAAACCTCGCAGCGCAGGTGGATCAGATGCTCGGCGCGAAGCCGGTTTTCGCGGGTTGCGGCCTGGATCGCATCGGCCATCTCGCGCATTTCACCATCGGCAAAACCACCGTCCTCGTCCGCGCCCATGCGCAGGCAATCGAATACGGTCGTAATTCCTGACGTAACGACCTGCGCGTCATGGGCCTGGATCGCCGCCGTCTTGTTCCAGCGGATGCCGGGACGTGGCTGGTAATGGCCCTCCAGATGATCGGTGTGCAGCTCGACGAGGCCGGGAATCAGATAGTCCCCTTCGAAATCCTCGCCAAGCCTCGAGCTGCCCTCGGAGATGTCGGCGATCCTGCCGTCACGGACGAGGACGGAACCTGTGATGACATCATCCTCGAGGACGATGCGAGCGTTGGAAAAGACGGTCTCTTTGGTCATCGTGCGATCTTTCAGCTTGTGGCGCCTGCGAGCGGCAACCAGGAGTGAACTTTAAACGGATCTCCGCGCATCTCCTCGACGAAGACGGCGAGCCCGGAAACGGCAAGTGGCCGCCCGGTAAAATCGGCGAAACGCCGGGTCAGGATCGATTTCATCGCCGGCGCATGCTCCTCCGGCACCTGACCCGTCAGTGTCATGTGAAAACGGAAATCGTCCATGACATAGGGATAACCCCAGCGCATGAGATGGGCTCTCTGGCTTTCGGTCAGCTTTTCCGGTTTGCGACGCGCGACATCGGCGTCCGAAAGCGCTGCCCGAAACGGCTCGAAGGACTTTACCACGGTTGCAGCGAAATTTTGAAGGGGGGCATGCAGCGAGCCCGGAACGAGGGCGAAGAAATGACCGATCTGGCCGAGGACGAGTTCTGGGATCTCGAAGGCGTGCGTGCGCGCGGCAAAATCGTGCACAACCGCCATGAGATCTTGCTCGGTGACCGAAGCCGCAAGCTCGAATGGCGCCTTGAGCGTTGCGTGGAAGCCGTAGCGGCGAGGATCGGCCGTCAGGTCGTACTGTTTTTCAGCACTGAGGTTTTCGTGATCGGAGGCAGGAAATGCCTCTCCGGTAAAGGCGTCGCGACCGAGCCAACGGGCTGCCAGTCCGGTCAAAGGATGATCCTTCGGCGGCGTGAAATAGAGTGCGTAGCGCAAGGCTGATATCCTTGGAAATCTTCCAGAACGGGGAGCGCAATGTGCAGTGATTTGGCGGCAAGCCGCAAGCACGCCTGCGCTAAAAGATTTCCATGACAGAATGATGATGGCGGCGCCTGCGATACCACCTTTTTAGGGCATATAATCCCACAATTGCAATCGACGGTCGGAAGACCTGAAGACATGTTGGAGTGCCGTGTATTCAAAGGAACGCACGAAAAACCTTCTAATGTGCCTTCGGTCCTATCAAGCGTGAGCGCAGCGCATTGGAGGCCGTATCGAACAGGAAGACGACGATCAGGATCAGGATGACCATATATGCGACGTTTTCCCAGTTGGCGTTGGTCCGCATCGCCTCCCAAAGCTTCAGGCCGATACCGCCCGCGCCGACGGCACCAATGATGGTGGCGCCACGCACATTCGATTCCCATTGGTAAAGCGTCTGGCTGACGATAACCGGGACGATCTGCGGTACGACGGCGTAGCGATGCACGAGTAGCTTGGGAGCACCGGTCGACTGCACGCCTTCACGCGGCTTATCGTCGATATTCTCCAATCCTTCCGAATAGAGCTTTCCGAGCGTGCCGGTCTCCGTGAGGAAGATCGCGCCGCTGCCGGCCAGCGGTCCGGGACCGAAAGCGCGGGTGAGGAACAGCGCCCAGATCAGCATATCGACGGAACGCAGAAAGTCGAAGAAGCGCTTCAGCAATTGGTTGACGAAACGGTTGGGCGTAATATTACGTGCGGCCAGGAAGGCCAGCGGGAACGCGACGACGGAACCGAGCAGCGTGCCGAGAAAGGCCATGACGATGGTCTGGAAGAGCTTCGTCCAGACGTCGCCGTGCTGCCATGCGGAATTGTTCCAGATATTGTCAAAGGCCAGCGCCAGATTGGACGTGCCGGGCTTCAACTCCGGTCCCGAAACGATGAGGCTCACGACTTCACCGACCGGCTTGTCGAAGAAAGGCGAATGCGTATCGAAGACGAAGTTGGCCCAGCCGAGAAAACGTTTGCGGACCTTCACACGGTTGGCCGAGATGCTGACGTCACCGGCAAAGCCCATATTGGCGATGACATTGGTGTCGTAGACCGTCATCCAGTAGGGCGCCTCGCCCTGAACTTTCGGGTGCTCGCCGGACATGTCGACGACAACGGTCGTACCATGCGCGGTCAACGTCGTCTCAGTCTTGCTGATCGTGACCGACCGGCCGGTACCACTGACAGCGACGATAATCGAACCATCCGGATCGCGCTTCACCCAATCCGGGTTCGGATTGTCGCCAAGCGGCGAGAAGCGCGGATACCTTATATCGATCTCGTCGCCGGAAATGCGGAATTCCGGCTGCACGTCGTAGCTGACCCACTGGCTCATATAGATGCCGAAGCGCTCCCAATGGGCTTCCGCGACGAGTTTGGGAAGATCGAAAAACCAGACGGCGTAGATGCCGTAGAGGATGACTCCAATGAGTGTCAGCAGCGGGCCGAAGCGCTTGAGGAACGGCCGATGAAAGACCTCCGGAAAGCGTTCCTCGATCGATTGTGCGCGGCTTGCGTCGACGAGCGTCATGGCATCCTCAGTGTTGCAGAAGGAAGGCGTGTTCGCCCACGAGGCGGCGCCTCAACCAGGCGGAGAATTGATCGACGGCGACGATCGTGATGAACAACAGCAGGACGAGCGCCACCGTTTTTGCGCCAAAGCCGCGCGAGATGGAAAGCTTCAACTCCTCGCCGATACCGCCGCCGCCGACCGCACCGATGATGGTCGAGGCACGGACGTTGATCTCGAGGCGCAGCAGCGCATAGGAAGTGAGGTTCGGAAGCACCTGCGGCAGGGCGGCAAAGCGCACCCGTTCGGTCCATGTTGCGCCCACCGACCTGATGCCCTCGTCGGCGCGCATGTCAATATTCTCGATCACTTCGAAGAAGAGTTTGCCGAGCGCGCCGATCGTATGCAGGCTGACGGCGATGATGGCGGCGACCGGCCCGATCGACAGGATGGCCGAGAAAAGGCCGGCGATCACGATTTCCGGAAAGGCGCGCAGGAATTCCATGAAACGCTTGACAGCGACGCGCAGAATCCCGGACGGCGCCAGATTGCGTGCGGCCAGGAAGCTGAGCGGCACGGCGAAGATAAAGGCGATGATCGTCGAAACGATTGCGACGTTGATCGTGATGATCATCAGCTCGAAATATTCGGGAATGTAGTAGTCGCCCCAGACATAGACGCGACCCTTGGCGAAATTGAACTCTTCGCCGCCCTTGTCATTCGGGCTTGCAATGTCGAACAGCGCCCGCCAAACGTCGTTCCAGTCCTTCGGAATGAGCCAGCTCAGGAAGTCGAAAAGATGCGGCAGGCGATCAAAGAAATGACCTGCATTGCTCTCGTCAGCGAAGCGAACGGAACTGACGAAGGCTATGAGGAGAACGAGCAGACCGAAGCCGGTATAGAGCCGGCGCCGTACCACCAGCTTGCGCCACGCTTCGCCGATCGCGTGCGAGCCTTGCAGTTCCGGCTGGGGATGAGCAAATGTCATGGATCGTTCCGCTCGGACAGAAGACAAATAAAAAGAGGGCGACCGTTGCCGGTCGCCCTGTGGTGATCATGCCGATCAGCCGCCGATAGCAGCTTTGCGAACGTCGATGATGGCGTTGTAGAATTCCGGCTTGACCGGAGCGTAGCCTTTGTAGTCGCCGCCTTCGACGGCAGCGAAGCACTTCGGATCGTTAGCCGGAAGCTTCATGAAGAAGTCCGTCAGCTTCGTCTGCCACTCAGTGCCGAGAGCGTTGCGGACGACGAGCGGGCCGTTCGGGATCAGCGGCGAGCGCCAGACTTCGACGAGCAGGTTCGGGTCGACGGCACCCTTGTCGACTTCCTTGCGGAAGGTACCGGAGGTGTAGCCGTCCATGAAATCGCCGATGCCCGAGGAGTCGTCAACGGCCACGTCGACCTTGCCGTCATAGGCTGCAAGCAGGTTGTTCTCGTGACCGCCGTTGAACTGGGTCGAGGCGAAGAACTGGTCGTTCGGAACGCCCGTGGTCTTCGGGATCTGCGTCAGCGGAACGAGATAGCCGGAGGTGGAGTCCGGATCGGCGTAGCCGAGCTTCTTGCCCTTGGCGTCCTGGATCGTCTTGATGCCGGAATCCTTGCGGGCGAGACCGATCGAGTAGTAGCCGGTCGAACCGTCAGCCTGCTGCGTGGTCAGGATCGGAGTGACAGCCTTCGAGTCCTTGAGGTAAACGGCTGCGTAGCCGGAAGCGCCCAGTTCGGCGAAGTCGAGCGTGCCGCCGAGCAGGCCCTGGATAACGCCGTCATAGTCGGCAGCCGGGAAGAGCGAGACCTTCTCGAAACCGAAGGCTTCCTTCAGGTGGTCGGCGAGGCAGGCGTAGTTGCGCAGGCGGTCGGTTTCGTTTTCACCGCCGAGAATGCCGATGCGGAATTCCTTGATGTCTTCGGCAGCGGCAGCGCCGGTGAGCGCGAGAAGCGCCGTGGCTGCAAAGAGGGCTTTCTTCAACATGAGTTCTCTCCTGATGTGCCGGTGTCCCCGGCGTGTCTTCCTGTTACGAAGAAGGGTGCCCTTAACGCGGGCAACTCGATCCGGCCGCCCCTCTCAGAGACCGGCCATTGCCAGCGGTTGCACGTTGGCAGATGCACTTGCCGCGACGGGCGCAGACGTGTCGGTGATATTGATGCTGGTCGACGTCATGGTTTCGTCGATCCCCGAGCCATCCCGGTCGGTGCCATAGATTTCCCTGACGGCGTCGACCGTGAGGTCGCCCGGCGCTCCGTCGAAGACCACGCGGCCGTTCGCCATGCCGACGATCCGTTCGCAGTAGTTGCGTGCTGTATCCAGCGTATGAAGATTGGTGATGACAGTGATGCCTTCGCGCTCGTTGATGTCGCGCAGCGCATCCATGACGATCTTGGCGTTCAGCGGGTCGAGTGAGGCGATCGGCTCGTCGGCAAGCACCATCTTGGGATTCTGCATCAGGGCACGGGCGATCGCGACACGCTGCTGCTGTCCGCCGGAGAGCGTGCCTGCCGGCTGCAGCGCCGTCTGCTCAATGCCGAGGCGTTCGAGCGCAGCGATGGCGTTGACGCGTTCCTCATGGCTGAAGATGTTGAGGAGGCTCAGCATGGTCGGACGATGGTTGAGGCGACCGAGCATGACATTGGTCAATACGTCGAGGCGTGCAACGAGATTGAACTGCTGGAAGATCATCGCGCAGTCGCGCTGCCAGGCGCGCAAGGCGTGACCACGCAATTTCGAAACTTCGACGCCGCCGAAATGAATGGACCCCGACGATGGCTGGACGAGGCGATTGATCATCCGCAGAAGCGTGGATTTTCCAGCGCCGGAACGGCCGATGATGCCAACCATCTGGCCTTGCGGAATGTCGAGCGTAACAGAGTCAACTGCAAGCTTGTTTCCGAAGCGGCGGGTGACATTCTTCAGCTCGAACATCATGCTCTCTCTTTCGCAATTTACCCCTGCGTCGACGAAGCCATTAGACCCGCTTCGTGAAGCTCAAATGTCAGATTTGTGTAAGTATTGTCACAATTGAGGGGCTAGAGCGGGATGAGGAAAGGTGTGTGCGGCTTTCCGGCCGAATCTCGATCTAACCTCTTAGAATCGATCACGTTTCATGATCTTGGGTCGAGTCGACTCAAAATCATCGTGATTCAGCGGCAGGACACTCAGGCGCCATGCCGCACAAGGAATTCTTCGGCGGAAAGGACCCGAAAATCGTCGAGCGCATCGCGCAATCTGGCGTGATCCCAATCCCACCAGGCCAGCCGATCCATGCGTTCGCCGACCGATTTCGTAAATCGCTCACGGATGAGTTTGGCAGGCACGCCGCCGACGATCGTGTAGGGGGCGACATCCTTTGAAACGACCGCACCCGCGCCGATCACGGCGCCGTTGCCGACGGTGACGCCCGGCAGGATCGTGGCGCCATGGCCGATCCAGACATCGTTGCCGATAACAACCTTGTTCTGTCGACGCCAGCTAAAGAAATCAGTTTCCATATCCGCATCCGGCCAATAATTGGCCGCGCGATAGGTGAAATGATGCAGCGTTGCGCGCCACGTCGGATGGTTGGTGGCGTTGATGCGCACCGCTGCGGCGATGTTGACGAATTTCCCAATCGTGGCGCACCAGACAGCGCCGTCCTGCATGATATAGGAGTAATCGCCGAATTCCGCTTCATCGATGCGGCATCGGTCGGCAATTTCCGTATAGCGGCCGAGGGTGGAGTTATTCACGGTTGCGCTCGGGTGGATCAGGGGCTGTTCGCCCAGTTGCTTGCTCATGCAACTGCTGCCTTTCTGGGAGAAAACTGGCTGACATCGAGAATGCGGTCGGCAACGGCCTCGCGGACTTCCTCGTCATGGAAGATGCCGAGCAGGGCCACGCCCGCCTTCTTCTTCTCCTCGATCATGCCGACGACAACGGCACGGTTGGTCGCATCGAGAGAAGCGGTCGGTTCGTCGAGCAGCAGGATGACGTGATCGGTGATGAAGCCGCGAGCGATGTTGACGCGCTGCTGCTCGCCTCCGGAGAAAGTGGCCGGTGGCAATTGCCAGAGATCCTGCGGCAGGTTCAGTCTCGAAAGCAAGGTTGCCGCCCTTTCACGGGCGGTTCCGGCCTCTTCGCCGCGCGCCACCAGCGGTTCGGCAACGACATCGATTGCCGCAACGCGGGGGACCGTGCGCAGGAACTGGCTGACATAGCCCATCGTCCGTCGGCGGACGTCGAGCACCGTTCGTGGATCGGCCTTGGCCAGATCGACGATACGCTCCCGGTGGCTGATCAGGATCTGTCCGGAATCGACCGCATAGTTGCCGTAGATCATCTTCAAGAGCGAACTCTTGCCGATGCCGGAAGGACCGCCGAGCACAACGCATTCGCCGGCTGCGACCGAGAAGGAGACATCGGCGACGACCGGCAGGCGGATGCCGTCGCGCAAATGCATGGTGAAGCTCTTGAAGACTTCGGAAACGACGAGGGGCGTAGCCATGGCGTATCTTTCCGGTTCAAACCTGTAGGATCGAGGACACGAGCAATTGCGTATAGGGCTCGCGCGGATCATCGAGCACCCGGTCGGTCAGACCGTGCTCGATCACATGGCCGTCCTTCATCACCATCATGCGATGCGAAAGCAGACGGGCGACGGCGAGATCGTGCGTGACGATGATGGCGGAGAGCCCGAGATCGTGGACGAGGCCGCGGACCAGATCGAGCAGGCGTGCCTGCACGGAGACGTCGAGACCGCCTGTCGGCTCGTCCATGAAGACGAGGCGCGGGCCGGTTACGAGATTGCGGGCGATCTGCAGGCGCTGGCGCATGCCGCCTGAGAAGGCGCGCGGCTGGTCGTCGATGCGGTCGGCATCGATCTCCACGCGCTCCAGCCAGTCGATCGCCGTCGAGCGGATATTGCCGTAATGGCGGTTGCCGATCGCCATCAGTCGCTCGCCGACATTGGCGCCCGCCGATACGGTCATGCGCAGCCCGTCAGCAGGATTCTGATGCACGAAGCCCCAGTCGGTGCGCATCAGGAAGCGTCGTTCCGCCTCGTTCATGTGATAAAGATCGCGATAGCTGCCGTCGCGCATATGGTATTCGACGCTGCCGGTGGTCGGCATCAGGCGCGTGGAAATGCAATTCAGAAGCGTCGTCTTGCCGGAGCCGGACTCGCCGACGATCGCGAGCACTTCGCCCGGCCACAGCTCGAAGGAGACGTTCTGACAGCCGATGCGGCCGCCGTAAAACTTCGAGATATCGTGGACTTTCAGAAGCGGTGCTTCGCTCATTCGGCTGCCTCCTTTCCGGGTGCCAACATTTCGCCGGCATGGCCGTGGGCCCGGCGATCTTCGCAGTGATCGGTGTCGGAGCAGACGAACATCCGGCCGCCCTTGTCATCGAGAATGACCTCATCAAGATAGACGTCCTCTGCGCCGCAGAGCGGGCAGGGCTTACCGAAGCGCTGGATCTCGAAGGGATGATCTTCGAAGTCGAGGCTGACGACATCGGTATAGGGCGGCACGGCGTAGATGCGCTTTTCGCGCCCGGCGCCGAAGAGCTGAAGCGCCTCAGAACGGTGCATTTTCGGATTGTCGAATTTCGGCGTCGGCGAGGGATCCATCACATATCGGCCGTTGACCTTCACCGGATAGGCATAGGTCGTGGCGATGCGCCCGTTGCGGGCAATGTCCTCGTAGAGCTTCACATGCATGAGGCCATATTCCTCGAGCGCATGCATCTTGCGCGTCTCTGTTTCACGCGGCTCGAGGAAGCGCAGAGGCTCCGGAATCGGCACCTGATAGACAAGGACCTGGCCGGAACCGAGTTTCTCCTCCGGAATGCGGTGGCGCGTCTGAATGATCGTCGCATCCTTGGTATGCGTCGTGACAGCAACGTTGGCGACCTTTTGGAAGAAGGCGCGGATGGAGACGGCGTTCGTCGTGTCGTCGGCGCCCTGGTCGATGACCTTCAGCACATCCTCGGGTCCGATGATCGAGGCCGTTACCTGCACGCCGCCGGTACCCCAACCATAGGGCATCGGCATCTCGCGCGAGGCAAAAGGCACCTGATAGCCGGGAATGGCGATCGCCTTCAGGATCGCGCGGCGGATCATCCGCTTCGTCTGTTCGTCGAGATAGGCAAAATTATAGGTTGCGAGACCGTTGTCTTGTGAAACTTCCAAAGACATTAGGCGTTGTCCTTCTTTATCAGGAGGAAACCGAGATGGAAATCGGCACTCTGATCATCATCTTCATGGCGGTTCTGGCCGGAACCGGCGTCGGCTGTGCTTACTGGTATGCCGAAAAGGACCGTGACTGAGGGTGTCGAGTTCATTCCGCAGCTTCCCTCAGACCATCCAGTCCGCTATCGCGAGCCTCTTCGAATTCGCGCCGCATCCGGCGCACGAAGTCGAGTTCGGCCTGGAAGTCGACATAGTGCGGCAGTTTCAGATGCTCGACGAATCCCGTGGCCTGCACATTGTCGGAATGCGAAATGACGAACTCCTCGTCTTGCGCCGGGGCCGTGATGTCCTCGCCGAGTTCCTCGGCGCGCAATGCGCGGTCGACCAGCGACATGGCCATAGCCTTGCGTTCGCTCTGGCCGAAGACCAAACCGTAGCCGCGGGTAAACTGAGGCGGGACCTTTGCAGAGCCTTTGAACTGATTGATCATCTGGCATTCCGTGATCTGGATCGTGCCAAGTGAAACCGTAAAGCCGAGTTCCGGAACGTCGAATTCGACTTCCACTTCACCGATGCGGATTTCGCCGGTGAACGGATGGGTGCGCCCGTAGCCGCGCTGCGTCGAATAACCGAGCGCGAGAAGGAAGCCTTCATCGCCGCGGGCGAGCGCCTGCAGGCGAAGATCGCGCGTCATCGGGAATTCCATGGGCTCGCGTGTAAGGTCGCCGGTTTCGTGATCTTCCGGGAGATCGCCATCGGACTCGATCAGACCCTCCTGGTTGAGGATTTCCGCCACGCGCATGATAGGGCCGCTCTCGGCCTCCTTCTGGGCCGGCTGCTCGACGGCCTCGTCGGCAAGCAGCGACGGATCGAGAAGGCGGTGGGTATAGTCGAAGGTCGGTCCGAGAAGCTGGCCGCCCGGCAGGTCCTTGTAAGTGGCGGAAATGCGACGCTCGATCTTCATTGCGGCCGTATCGAGCGGCCTCGAATAGCCGAAGCGCGGCAATGTCGTGCGATAGGCGCGCAGCAGAAAGATGGCCTCGATCATGTCGCCGCGGGCCTGCCGAACAGCGAGCGCCGCAAGCGTCCTGTCGTAGAGCGAGGCTTCGGCCATCACCCGATCGACCGCAAGCGCCAATTGCGCCACGATCTGGTCGATGCCGATTGCCGGCAGTGAACGATCACCGCGACGGCGGTCGGCGAGCAGACGATGGGCATTGGCGATGGCGGCCTCGCCCCCTTTGACGGCAACATACATAAGGTCACATCTCCGTTGCGGTGATCTTCGTGGTACGCGGCAAACAGATGAGCCTGCGCCCGGCAGTCAGGACGATATCGATGCCCCGCGGAAAGAGGGTGCGGTTCTCGGTCCAGAGACGCAGGAAAGTCTCCGGCAGGCCGACGGGCGCAATGGCTTGCACGCTCGCGATACCAGGCCCTTGCAGTGCAAGTTCACGGCCGCCTTCGAGACTGGACATCTCGATGATGATCGTCGTCGAACGATCGGGATATTCCTGGGTTCCGGCTGCAAACAGTCCGAAGGAGGAAAGCGTTCCCCCGCTTTCGACGAAGGCGAATCGGGCTTCGGCCTTTTCCTGCGTTATTGGTGCACCTGTATGAAAAGCCAGCCAGTCGGGCACGGCCGACTTTGCCAGGGTGGCCGAAAGCCAGACCGGCGTGTCGTGATCGCAAAGGGAAAGCGCTATGGCACCGGCGGCGATGCCGAGAGGTGAAGGCGGAGCGACATCCGGTACGATCGTCTGGATCGTACCGGGGCGCGCCATTCCGTCCATCATCATTCGGAACACGCTCTGCGCCTGGAAGACCGGTTCGGTAAAGCCACCGGTCAAGGCTTCGGTCTTGAGGCCCATTAGTCTTCTCCGCGTACCATGGTGAAGAAATCGACGCGGGTGGCCGCGGTTTCCTCAGCCCTTTTGCGGTCATCGACCGCTATCCGTCCCGCTATCGTCGACAGAAGCGACTCTTCGATGAAATTGCGCGTATCGTCTTTGGACCAGAGCGCATCGAAGACGGCTGCAAGTCGCGCCCTTTCCCGATCGGTGCCGAGTGCCTGCGCATGGCCGATCGCACCGGACGAAAGCCTGACGGTGGCCCGCGTCACGGTGACCTCGCCGAGATTGAATGGCGCGCCGCCACCACCGACGCGGCCGCGTACCATCACCAGACCCGTCTCCGGCCCGCGTACGAGCTGGACCTCGGGTTTTTCCGCCAGTTGCGCCCAGGCATGGGCGAGTTCCTCTTTCGTGGCGCGCGCCAGAAGGTCGGCTGCGCGCTTGCGCTCCGGTATAGCCGGAGCCTGGGTTCCACTCATTCTGTCCGATTTCATCGCCAGATCCTCGAAATGTCTATTGATATAGACAACCATACAAGATAAGTTATCCATAAATCTGGGGCATGACAAGCGTGTGACATGATGGGGCTGAAACAGGTTCAAAGACAAACGGGCGTGGCGCTTTGGCGCCAGATCGCCGATCGAATTCGTGAGGCAATCGGCAAGGGCGCCTATGACGAAACTGGCATGGTGCCACCTGAAACGGTGCTCGCAGTGCAATTCGGCGTCAATCGCCACACGGTTCGAAGCGCGCTTGCGGCTCTGGCGCAGGAAGGAATCGTGCGTGCGGTACAAGGGCGCGGTACGCTGATAGAGCGGAAGGAACGGCTGAATTTTCCGATCACGCGGCGCACCCGGTTTTCACAGGGGATCGGCGACCAGGCCCGGGAGGCTCGCAGCGTTCTCCTGGGGCTTGCCGAAGAGAAGGCGACTGCGGAAATTGCCCGTTGGCTTAAATTGCCGGAAGGGACCGCACTCATTCGCATGGAGACCGTCGGGCAGGCGGATCTGCGACCGGTTTCGCGTGCGACGAACTGGTTTCCGGCGGATCGTTTCGCCGGAATCGGAGAGAGCTATCGCCGGACCGGATCGATTACCAAGGCATTTCGCGAATTGGGTTTGCCTGATTACGTGCGCGCGACAACGGAAATTACCGCCGCCCATGCCGATGCCGGCGATCTCGCCGATCTGGAGCTGACCCCCGGCGCCATCGTGCTGATTACCCGCTCCATGAATACGGATTTGGACGGCGTGCCGGTCCAATATTCCATCAGTCGCTTCGCTGCCGACCGAGTGCAGTTCACGATCGAAAATTGATTCGAAACATCATCCTCGTCCGATCGGACGGTCGGACGAATGCATGTCGCGCAAAAAGTGTGCAGCGGTTTTTCGGCAACGACATGCATGAAAAACAACCAGCTAAAGCCTATCGCGTGAATTTCTTTTCATGCGACAGGCTTTAGAGCGATGTTTTCGCTCAGTGAGCGTGAGACATATCGCCGAGCACTTCCTTGGAAGCGACGGTGGAGTCTGCCTTCAGCTTGTAAACCATCGGAACGCCCGTCGCGAGATTGAGCTTCAGGATGTCTTCCTTCGTCATCCTGTCGAGGACCATGACCAGCGAGCGCAGCGAGTTGCCATGGGCCGCAACCAGAACCTTCTGGCCGGATAGGACGCGGGGCAGAATATCGGTCATGTAGTAGGGCCAGACGCGGGCACCGGTATCGCGCAGGCTTTCGCCGCCCGGAGGCGGGACGTCGTAGGAGCGGCGCCAGATATGGACCTGTTCCTCACCCCACTTGGCGCGGGCATCGTCCTTGTTGAGACCGGAAAGGTCGCCATAGTCGCGCTCGTTGAGCGCCTGATCGAAGATCGTCTCCAGATTCGGCTGGCCTACCTTTTCGAGGACGATGCTGCAGGTGTCCTTCGCGCGCTTGAGAACGGATGTGAAGGCGACGTCGAACTTGATGCCGTAGTCGGCGAGGGCCTGCCCGCCCGCCTCTGCCTCCTGAATGCCGAGTTCGGTCAGGCCCGGGTCCTTCCATCCGGTGAAAAGGTTTTTCAAATTCCATTCGCTCTGGCCGTGGCGAACGAGGACGAGAGTTCCGCTCATTGAAAAGTTCCTTCGATATAAGGTCAGTTGCTGGAGAGCCCGAGGACATCGAGCATGGAATAGTAGCCGGGCTTCTTGTCGCGCGCCCATAGCGCCGCCTTGATCGCGCCGCGGGCAAAAATCGAGCGATCCCCCGCGCTGTGCGACAGCGTCACCTGTTCACCTTCGCCGGCGAGGATGACCGAGTGATCACCGACAACCGAGCCGCCGCGCAGCGTTGCAAAGCCGATCGTGCCAGCCGGTCGCGCTCCGGTATGACCGTCGCGGACGCGGACGGAATGGGCCGAAAGGTCGATGCCGCGACCATGGGCTGCGGCCTCGCCGAGCAGCAGCGCCGTGCCGGAGGGCGCATCGACCTTGTGCTTGTGATGCATTTCCAGGATCTCGATATCCCAGTCGGATGGAGCAAGCGCGCGGGCGGCCTGCTCGGTCAGCACGCTCAGAAGATTGACGCCGAGGCTCATATTGCCGGACTTGACGATGCGGGCATGCCGGGCAGCGGCCTTGATCTTGGCGTCATCCTCTGCCGAGCAGCCCGTGGTGCCGATCACATGCGCGATACGAGCCTGCGCCGAAAGACCGGCAAAGGCGACCGATCCGGCCGGCGAAGTGAAATCGACGACACCGTCCGCATGCAGGAAGGCGTTTAACGGGTCATCGGTGACGGTGACGCCGATCGGCCCCAACCCGGCGATCTCGCCGGCATCCTTGCCGATAAAGGGTGATCCAGGGCGTTCGACGGCCGCATGGAGTGTGGCACCTTCGGTGCCGTGAATGAGGCGGATCAGGGTCTGGCCCATCCGGCCCGCCGCACCAACCACCACCAGTTTCATTGCAGCGTCATCCATGTCAGACCGTTGCCTGTTCTTAGAATTGTTCGGAAGCCGATGGCCTTTGGAGATTGTTGAGGCGAGCGTAAAGTCCGTTACTAACCTTCGCAAGCGTCTCGTGGTTGCCTTCCTCGACGACGCGGCCCTGCTGCATGACGACGATCTTGTCAGCCCGGACGATCGTGGAAAGCCGATGAGCGATGACGACCACCGTGCGGTCCGTCATGGCCTGGTCGAGCGCCTTCTGGACCGCCGCTTCCGATTCCGTATCGAGCGCCGAGGTCGCCTCGTCGAGCAGCAGGATCGGCGCGTTGCGCACGAGCGCGCGTGCGATCGAGAGGCGCTGGCGCTGGCCGCCCGAAAGGGTCACGCCGTTTTCGCCGACCGGCGTGTCGTAGCCCTGCGGCTGCGCCAGGATGAAATCATGGGCATAGGCGAGCCTTGCGGCCTCCTCGACCTCGGCGTCCGTCGCCTCCGGGCGGCCATAGCGGATATTGTCGCGGATCGTTCCCTCGAAGAGATAGGGCTGCTGCGACACATAGGCGAGCTGCTGCCGCAGCGACTGCTTGGTGACGTGCGCGATGTCCTGACCATCAATCAGGATCTGCCCTTCCTTTGGGTCGTAGAAGCGGGGGATGAGGCTGATGACAGTGGATTTGCCCGCTCCGGACGGGCCGACGAGCGCGGTGGTCTTGCCCCCCTCTGCGACGAGATCGACATTGTTAAGGACGGACTCGCCGCTGGCATAGGCAAATGTCACGCCGCGAAATTCGATGCGCGCTTCGGTGACGATCAGATCCTTCGCATCCGGCAGGTCGCGTTGACGCGGTTCCATGTCGAGCAATTCATAGATCATGCGTGCGTTGACGACTGCCCGCTCCAGCTGAACCTGCAGCTTGGCGAGGCGCCGTGCGGGATCATAGGCCATCAATAGCGCGGTCACAAAGGCAAAGAAGGCGCCCGGCGGTATGTTCTGATAGATGGCGCGATAGGCGGCATAGGCGAGAACGCTGGCGATAACGAAGCCCGCGAAGGTTTCCGTCAGTGGCGCGGTGCGCTCGGTAAGACGGGCGATGCGGTTGGCTCGATTTTCCGCAGCACCGATGATTTTCTCGACCTTCTTGCGCAGCTCATTCTCCATGGTGAAGGCCTTGACGATGGCAATCCCCTGGATCGTCTCCTGTGTCGCGCCGAGCACATGGCTGTTGAGGTGCACCGCTTCGCGGGTCGTCTTGCGCAGCCGCTGCGAGACATAGCGCAACGCATAGAGCAGCGGAGGAGCGATCAGGAAGACGATCGCCGTCAGCAGCGGATCTTTCAGCAGCATCACGATGATGAGCGAAATCAGCGTCAGCAGGTCGCGGGCCGTCGAAGTGATGGTCAGGTTCAGCACGTCGCGGATACCGCTGACGTTCTGGCTGATCTGGGCGGCGATATGCGCCGATCGAGCCTCGCTGAAGAAGCCGACCGACAGCGTCATCAGATGCGAATAAAGGCGCCGCTGGTAGCGGGCGACGATATTGTTGCCGATCTTCGAAAGGGCGACGCCCTGCCCGTAGCTTGCAAAGCCGCGCAACACGAAGGCGAGGAAGATGGAGAGGCAGATGATCCAGACAATGTCGGCCCGCCGATTGGCGAAGGCTTCGTTGATAACCGATTCCATGATCCAGGCGGTAAAGGCCGTCGACAGCGCCACGGCCGCCAGGCAGGCAATCGCAAACACGTAGCCCCAGATATGATCGCGGCCATTTTCGGCGATAATGCGCTTCAGGACGCCTGTCACTGTATCGCTGTTGAACTGCTTGGGCCTGCTCTCAGAAGATTCCAATGATCGGGGTTCCTATCTCACGATCGCACTGCTCGCTATGAGCTATTCTGCGCGGCCTCTATAACCAGTCGGGACAGTTTTGACCATAGCGACGGCAGAATCACCCTTTTCGGTTCACCGCTGCCAGCGGCGGCCTTCCGTCGAAAGCCCGAATTTGACGGGCGACCGGGCATAGTCCGAAAGGCCGGCAAGCGCTGCGAGAGGATGGGTGACGACATAGGTCGGAATGCTTCGCAGCAGCGCCGAATGCGGCGCCTTGTCCTCGAATGCAGCGCGAAATTCCGGCTTCTGAAGGGCCGGAATGATCTTCTGCGATATGCCGCCCGAAAGATAGACGCCCCCGCGCGCCATGAAGATGAGCGCCATGTCGCCCGCCACGCGGCCGAGATAGGTCGCAAAAAGAGAGACCGTTTCCATGGCAACCCTGTCCGTGCCGGCCAATGCGCGCGTGGTGATCTCCGCCGGCTCGCGCAGGACGGCCTCGTTGCCATCGGCAGCGCAGATGGCGCGGTAGAGGTTTACGAGGCCGCGGCCGCAGAGGATCTGCTCGGCGGAAATGCGTCCTTCGATCGGCTCCAGATGCGGGAAGATCTCCAGATCACGCTTGCTGCGTGGCCCGAGATCGATATGCCCGCCCTCGCCCGGAACGGGAATCCAGCAATTCTGTACATGGACCAGACCGCCGACCCCGAGGCCGGTGCCGGGACCGAGCACGACGCGGGAGGCGACCATGTCGTCGCCGGCGGTGCCGATCCGTTCGCGATGCTGATCGGAGAAAGAGGCGACAGCAAGCGCCTGTGCCTCGAAGTCGTTGACAACAAGCACGTCCTCGAGGCCGAGGTCGGCGATCATGGTCTTCGGGCGGACGACCCAGTCGCAATTTGTGAGCGGGATCTCATCTCCGTTGATCGGGCCGGCAACGGCAAGAATGGCTGAGCGTGGCCGCATGTCAGTCTTGTCGAGAACGTCGCGGCGGATCGCCTCGTCGATCGTGGCATAATCTGCGGTGCGCACGTTCGGAAAATGCTCCTGCTCGCCTTCCGCATCGGGAAGAATGGAGAAACGCGCATTGGTTCCGCCGATATCGCCGATCAGAATGGGAAAGGGCAGGGAAGCTTCGCTGTGGTTGAGCTTTGACATGGCCGGTTCCGTTGCTGCCGCCGATCGGCGGATTAATCTTGAAGCGTTGTGATCAGTCGTTCGGCGGTGGCTTCGTTGAGAGCCATCGGAATGTCGTAAACGATGGCAAGCCGCATCAGTGCCTTCACGTCGACATCATGGGGCATCGGCGTCAGCGGATCGACGAAGAAGATGAGAAGGTCGACCTCGCCGGTGGCGATCATGGCGCCGATCTGCTGGTCGCCGCCAAGCGGCCCGCTCTTCAGGCGTGTCACATCGAGCCCCGGAGCGGCGTCTAGTACGCGCCCACCCGTGGTTCCGGTTGCGACGATGCGCGACTTGCCGAGTGTCTTCTGGTTACGGCGGGCGAATTCCGCCATGGCGTCCTTTTTCTCGTCATGCGCAATGAGCGCGATGCATTTGCTGCCGGCCATGAAGCCCAACTCCGCCCGATGTTTTAAATCGATTTGGCCTTCTATACCAAGCGAATGCCATTTGAAAGACAAGGAGCCGTTCCGGCGCGCCTCATTGGTCGGAGGGTCGCGAATAGGGCACGGGACCGCTTTCGGGCAGCAGGCTGCTCTGCGAAGAATTGACGAGCGTCGCAGCCGGCTCAGCGGGCACCGAATTATCTGATGGCGCAGCTCCGCCGAAGGTCGCATCCGCGATGGAAGGAACGGAAGGCGCGCTCAGAATGGCGGCGCAAGCCTTCGGCAGGTCGGAGACCATGACTTCGCGGGGCTTGACCGGCTTTGCGCCCGGCGGCTTCGGCTTTGGCGGCGCCCAGGGTTCCTTCGTGAACCACCAGGCGAGGGATTTGTCGCAACCGTCTCCGGCGGCAACCGGCGCCTGCGATTTGCAGGCGGCAGCGCCCGGCGGGCACTTGAGGCGAATATGGAAATGCGAATCATGCCCGTATTCCGGGCGCAGCTTTCCGAGATTGGTGCGGTCGCCTGTCCAGGTGTCGCACATTTTCTTCTTGATTGCGGGGTTGACGAAGATGCGTTCGACCTGAGGATAGCTTGCCGCCAACATCAGCAGCCTGGCGTGCGAATCCGTCCAGACATCGGGATCGATGGTCAGAAACTTGTTCTTCTGCAGCATGGAGGTAAACGGCAGGTCCTCGCGTTCCTGGGCCGTCATGTGATGCGCAGGCATCGGCGTCAGCCAGACGTCGGCATCGAGCCCGATCTGGTGCGAGGCGTGGCCGTTAAACATCGGGCCTCCCCGCGGCTGGGCTATGTCGCCGACGAGAATGCCGGGCCAGCCGGCATATTTTACCGCATCCTGGGAAAGCCGCTCCAGAAGTGCGATCATCGCCGGATTGCCCCAGCGGCGATTTCGCGAAAGTCGCATCGCCTGCCATGTCGGCCCGTCGGTCGGCAGGGCCACTGCACCCGTCATGCATCCTTTTGCATAAAAGCCGAGCGGCTTGGCGGGTCCTTCGGTCGGCAATGCGACGGCGCCAAAGAGCGCCTTGGCGCTGCCCGGACTCGGCGTCTGCTGCTGAGCGCTCGCGCCGACTGCAATCAGGGTCGCACCCATCGCGCTGGCTAATGCCAGCATGCCGAATCTGTCGAAAATCCGAGTGACGCGAAAAGCCATGCCCATTCCCCTCTGCCGGCATCCGCCGAAGTGATTTGCCGTCAAATCTACCGTGAAAACCGATTCTGGTGAATCGATGTCTTGTAAAGGAGGCTCAAGAAAGGCAATGACAGATCGCGACAAGGGGTTCAGGCGTTTGCGAGAAGGTCGGCTGTCTTGCGGATACGGGCGAGCCTCGGGAGGATCTTTGTGCAGGAGAATTCGTGCATCTCCTTTGAAAAGCTCGTTGCCGCATCGTCGACGACGAGGACCGCATAATTATGCGCAAAGGCATCGCGGACCGTCGATTCGACCCCGAAATTAGTGGCGATACCGGTGACGATCACCGTTTTGATTCCACGACGACGAAGCTGCAGATCCAATTCCGTGCCATAGAAAGCGCTCCAGTGATGCTTGACGATGTGAACGTCAGGCGTGAGCGCAGCAATTTCCGGTGGAGCGGCGAGCGCGGCAGCCGGAAGCCCGCCATCCGGGAAAGTCGTGGCCTCATCGACCGGTTGGTTGACAGCATCGGCATAGTCCGGGGAGAATCCGACGGTGACGAAGATCGTCGTGCCACCCTGCGATTTCAATTTCCTGGCAATCGCGGCGGTGTTTTCGATGACCTGCTGGGCAGAATAGGGCGCGACCGCGCGTGCGACAATGAGGCCTTGCAGGTCGATGGAAATGAGTGCCGTGGTCTTGGGATCGTAGAGGGACATGAAAGAGGCTCCGGAAATAAAATATGAGGATACCCTCACCATGACAAATATGAGGATAGCCTCACAAAAATCAACTCCTGAACCGAAATTGCGTGAACCGAAGCGCCAGCGCGGTCATGAACGGGTTGCAATGCTCCTGGAGGCGGCAGCAAGGGTATTCTTACAAAAAGGCTATGATGCCGCCACGATGACGGAGATCGCGGCCGAAGGACGCTCCTCGATCGGCTCACTGTATCAGTTCTTTCCGACCAAGCTGTTGCTTGCCGAAGCATTGCATATCGACCGCCTGCAGCACCTCAATGCGGCATTGATGGCACTGGAAGAAATAACCGGGGGCAAGAACGCCGCCGACATTGGCGACGCAATCTTCGTGAGACTCGGCACCTTTCTCGAGGAGTTTCCCGAGTTTCCCGTTCTTGCAGCACGCCGCGACGTGCCGAAGGAGCGAAAGGCGCGATCGCGCGCCGAGCTCAGATCAAATATCGCAGCACTCTTGAGGAATGCCGATCCTTCGGTGGAGCCGGACGCCGATCTGCTTGCAGCGCTCGTTCTCGAGCTTATTCGCATTGTCGTTGCGGCCGCCTATGACCCGGATGGCGCGGGAGATCCGCGTCTGATCGGCGAGCTTCGCCGAATGCTGAGACACCGGCTGGAGGAAGTGACGACCTGATCGCTGGCCATGGCATTCAAAAATTCGCGAGGCGGGCAAAAATGAAACAATATCCTGTTTTTCGCCCGTATTTCTCGTATCCTTGGTAACGGCTAGAGCAATTCCAGGAAAAGTGCGAAGCGGTTTTCCGTCCGGAATTGCGTAAAAAGAAAAGTTAGAGCGGTTCTGCGTTTCCATGAAAAGCAGAACCGCTCTAAATAAAATAAGATGGGAATTGGCGAATGACATCCTTGATGCCGAAGCTTGCGCTGTCCGTTATCGGCTCTTTGTTTCTTGCCGTTGGAGCCATGGCACAGGATGCGGGTGGGTGGCGGACAGGCATTTCGACTGTCGGCGAACTGAAACATCCTTCCGGCTTTGACCACTACGACTACGTCAATCCGCAGGCGCCCAAGGGCGGAACTCTCCGTCTCTCCTCCGAGGGAAATTTCGATACGCTCAATCCGCTGCTTGCGAAGGGCGAGGTTGGCGAAGGTCTGGGTCTCGTTTTCGAGACACTGTTGACGCCCGCACTCGACGAGGTCTCGTCGTCCTATGGTTTGTTGGCCGAAGCAGTCAAATATCCCGACGACATTTCCTCAGTGACGTTCCGACTGCGCGCGGAAGCCCGATGGGCCGACGGTCAACCGGTGACGCCCGAGGATGTGATCTTCAGCTTCGAGCAGGCAAAGAAAAACAATCCGCAGCAGGAATTCTATTACCGCCACGTCAAATCCGCCGAAAAGACCGGTGATCGGGAAGTCACGTTCCAATTCGACGAAGCCAACAACCGGGAGCTCCCGCAGATCGTCGGACAGCTCGCTATCGTGCCGAAACACTGGTGGGAGGCGAAGGGACCGGACGGCAAGCCGCGCGATATTTCGCGCACGACGCTGGAGATGCCGATCGGCTCAGGGCCGTACAAGATTGCCGCCGTCACGCCCGGTTCGACCATCCGCTACGAGCTGCGGGACGACTATTGGGGCAAGGACCTGAACGTAAATATCGGACAGAACAATTTCGGCGCCATCCAGTACACCTATTATGCCGACCGCGATGTCATGTTTGAGGCATTCCGGTCCGGGAACACGGATTACTGGTGGGAGAATGCCGCAAAGCGCTGGGCGACCGCCTATGATTTTCCCGCGGTCAAGGATGGCCGGGTGAAACGCGAGGAAGTCGAAAACGAAATGCGCAAGGTCGGCGTCATGGTCGGCTTCATCTTCAATACGCGCCGCGAAAAATTCGCCGACGAGCGCGTGCGCGAGGCGTTGAACTATGCCTTCGATTTCGAGGAACTGCGCCGCACCATCTTCTATGGTTCCTATGATCGCGTCGACAGCTTCTTCTTCCGCACCGAGCTCGCTTCCTCCGGCCTCCCTGAGGGTCGTGAGCTGGAGATCCTGAACGAAGTAAAGGACCTTGTACCGGCGAAGGTCTTCACCGAACCCTACAAGAACCCGGTCGGCGGCGATCCGGCAAAACTTCGCGAGAACCTGCGCACGGCAATCGGCATGTTGCGCGAGGCCGGCTATGAGCTGAAGGGCAACCGGATGGTCAACGTCAACACCGGCCAACCGCTTACCTTCGAGATCCTGCTGAACGGCCCGACGATCGAGCCGGTCGCCCTATCCTTCTCGCAGAATCTCAGAAAGATCGGCATCGAGGCGACGGTTCGCAGCATAGAGCCGTCGCAATTCACCAATCGCTGGCGTTCGCGCGATTTCGACGTGATATACAACGGATGGGGGGAGACGATGAACCCCGGCAACGAACAGGCGGAATACTGGGGCTCGGATGCGGCAAAACGCGAAGGCTCGCAGAACTATAGCGGCATCAGCGATCCCGGTGTCGATGCGCTGATCCGAAAGGTGATTTTCGCCAAGGACCGCGACGATCTTGTCGCTGCGACACGGGCACTGGACCGGGTTCTGCTCGCCCATCATATCGTCGTGCCGAGCTACGGCTCACGGGTTTCTCGCATGGCCTATTGGGACACGATCACCCATCCGCCGGAGCTTCCCGAATATTCACTGGGCATGCCGACCGTCTGGTGGTCCACAAGCGCAGGCAAGTAAGGAAAACCTTGCCATCGCGCGACGGAAGCGTCCAGAGTGACCGAATCAACGTCTTACAGGACGCACGGCGCTGTGGCAGCGCAACGACGGAAAAGGAGAGTATATTGGTGAGAGTTGAACGTCGCCAGACGGCGACAATGCGCGGGGCTGGCAAGCTTTAATGGCATCCTACATCCTTCGTCGCCTGCTTCTGATGATACCGACGATCGTTGGCATCATGGCTATCTCCTTCATCGTCATTCAGTTCGCGCCGGGTGGTCCGGTCGAGCAGGTCATCGCGCAATTGACCGGACAGGCAGACGGCGCCGACCAGCGTCTTTCCGGCGGCGGCGACCTGGGACAGCAATTCGACGACAGCAGTTCCCGATATCGCGGTGCGCAGGGTCTTGATCCCGAGTTGATCGCCAAGCTGGAAAAACAGTTCGGCTTCGACAAGCCGCCGCTGACACGCTTCCTGGAAATGATGTGGAACTATAGCCGCTTCGATTTCGGCGAAAGCTTCTTCCGGAACACCTCGGTCATCGATTTGATCATCGATAAACTACCCGTCTCGATTTCGCTTGGTGTCTGGATCCTGATCTTCTCCTATGCCATCTCGATCCCGCTCGGTATCCGCAAGGCGGTGAAGGACGGCTCGACCTTCGATGTCTGGACGTCGGGGGCTATCATCATCGGCTACGCCGTCCCGAGCTTTCTTTTCGGCATTCTTCTGATCGTCCTTTTTGCTGGCGGCTCCTTCTTCAACTGGTTCCCGCTGCGCGGCCTCGTCTCCGACAATTTCGCCGATCTGCCCTGGTGGCAGAAGCCGCTCGATTACTTCTGGCACCTGGTCCTGCCGCTGATCTCGCTGTCGCTGGCCTCCTTTGCCACCACGACGCTTTTGACCAAGAACTCCTTCATCGATGAGATCAAGAAGCAATATGTGATCACGGCCCGCGCCAAGGGGCTGAATGACCGACAGGTGCTCTACGGCCATGTCTTCCGAAACGCCATGTTGATCGTCATCGCCAGCTTTCCGGGCGCCTTTATCTCCGCCTTCTTTACCGGCTCGCTCCTGATCGAGAACATCTTTTCGCTCGATGGACTCGGACGCCTCGGCTATCTTTCGGTGGTCAATCGCGACTATCCCATCGTCTTCGCGACGCTCTACATCTTCTCCCTTCTTGGCCTCTTCGTCGGCCTGATCTCGGACCTGATCTATACCTGGATCGACCCGCGCATCGATTTCGAGCGGAGGGATGTCTGAGATGGACAAAGTCACGAACCCGGTTTCGGTCGCTCCGGTCAAGCCGCCGCGCAAAGGACTTTTTTCGCCGACCAACATCCGCCGCTGGCGGAATTTCAAGGCGAACCGCCGTGGCTACTGGTCGTTCTGGCTGTTCATGCTGCTCTTCGTGCTTACCCTGTTTGCGGAATTCATCGCTAACGACAAGCCGATCATTGCCTCTTACAAAGGCGAGATCCTGTTTCCGGTAATGGTGGATTACCCCGAGGAAAAGTTCGGCGGCTTCCTCGCGGAGACGGATTACCGCTCCTCGGTAATCTCCGACGAGATCAACGCAAACGGCTGGATGATCTGGCCGCCGATTCACTATTCCTACCGCTCGGTGAACTCCAACATCCCCCATTCCGCGCCGACGCCACCCTTCTGGCTGATGAGCAAGGAGGAGCGTTGCTCCGGCTATCCGCAGGGTGCCGCCGATCCCGGCTGCACGCTTGGCAATCTCAACTGGCTCGGCACGGACGACCAGGCACGCGATGTGCTGGCGCGCATAATCTACGGCTTCCGCGTCTCGGTCCTGTTCGGTCTAGCGCTCACCATCTGCTCGGCCATCGTTGGCGTGACGGCCGGCGCGGTCCAGGGCTATTTCGGCGGCTGGACGGACCTTTTGCTCCAGCGCTTTATTGAAATCTGGTCGTCGATGCCGGTGCTTTACATCCTGCTGATCATCGCCGCGGTCCTGCCGCCGGGTTTCTTCGTGTTGCTTGGTATCATGCTGCTGTTTTCCTGGGTCGGCTTCGTCGGCGTCGTCAGGGCCGAATTCTTGCGCGCCCGCAATTTCGAATATGTGCGGGCCGCCCGCGCGCTCGGCGTCAACAACCGCACGATCATGTACCGGCACCTGCTGCCGAACGCGATGGTCGCGACGCTGACCTTTCTGCCTTTCATCCTGTCAGGGTCGATCACGACGTTGACCTCGCTCGATTTTCTCGGTTTCGGCATGCCTCCCGGCTCGCCGTCGCTGGGCGAGATGATCGCGCAGGGCAAGGCGAACCTGCAGGCACCCTGGCTTGGGCTGACGGCCTTCTTCACCATGTCGATCATGTTGTCGCTGCTGATTTTCGTCGGCGAGGCGGTGCGCGATGCCTTTGATCCGAGGAAGACATTCCAATGAACCATGCTTCCGAACCGCTTCTTTCCGTCCGCGACTTGTCCGTCGCCTTTCATCAGGGCGGCCAAGCGTCACTTGCGGTCGATCATATTTCCTTCGAGATCAACAAGGGTGAGGTCGTCGCACTCGTCGGCGAATCGGGCTCCGGCAAATCGGTATCGGCCAACTCCATCCTGCGGCTCTTGCCCTATCCTTCGGCGAGTCATCCCTCCGGGGAGATCATCTTCAAGGGCAGGGACCTGCTGAAGGCCTCCGACACCGTTCTGCGCGAGGTCCGTGGAAACGACATCACGATGATCTTCCAGGAGCCGATGACCTCGCTTAATCCGCTGCACACGATCGAAAAGCAGATCGGCGAGGTTCTTGCGCTTCATCAGGGCGTGACGGGCCAGGCGGCGCGCAATCGCGTGCTGGAATTATTGAACCAGGTCGGCATCCGCGAGCCGGAAAAGCGTCTGAAGGCCTATCCGCATGAGCTTTCCGGCGGGCAGCGCCAGCGCGTGATGATCGCCATGGCGCTTGCAAACCGTCCCGAACTGCTGATCGCCGACGAGCCGACGACGGCACTGGACGTGACCGTGCAGGCGCAGATCCTCGAATTGCTGCGCGATCTCAAGGGGACGCATGGCATGTCCATGCTGTTCATCACCCATGACCTCGGCATCGTGCGCAAGTTTGCCGATCGCGTCTGCGTCATGACCAAGGGCCGGATCGTCGAGACCGGCACCGTCGAAGAGGTCTTCGCCAGCCCCAAGCATGAATATACGCGCCATCTTCTGGCATCCGAGCCGCGCGGCGAGCCGCCTGTAGCCGATCCATCGAAGCCGATCGTGATGGAAGGATCCGATATCCGCGTCTGGTTCCCGATCAAGGCGGGGTTGATGCGCCGCGTTGTCGATCATGTGAAGGCCGTTGATGGGATCGATCTCGCGCTGCGCGCCGGACAGACGCTTGGCGTCGTCGGCGAATCTGGCTCCGGCAAGACCACGCTTGGCCTTGCCCTCACCCGGCTGATTTCGTCACAGGGGCGTATCAGCTTCGTCGGCAAGGACATCGCCGATTATTCCTTCCGGGAGATGCGGCCGCTGCGCAACCAGCTTCAGGTCGTCTTTCAGGATCCCTATGGTTCGCTGAGCCCCCGCATGTCCGTCGGCGATATCGTCGCCGAGGGCCTGAAGGTGCACGAACGTTCGCTCTCGGCCGACGAGCGCGATCGGCATGTCTGCTGGGCGCTCGAAGAGGTAGGTCTCGATCCCCTGACACGCTGGCGCTATCCGCATGAATTTTCCGGCGGCCAGCGCCAGCGCATCGCGATCGCCCGGGCCATGGTGCTGAAGCCGCGTTTCGTGATGCTTGACGAGCCAACCTCGGCGCTCGACATGAGCGTGCAGGCGCAGGTCGTCGATCTCCTGCGTGAATTGCAGCGCAAGCATGATCTCGCCTATCTCTTCATCAGTCATGACCTCAAGGTGGTCAAGGCGCTGGCAAACGACGTCATCGTCATGCGCTTCGGCAAGGTGGTGGAGCAGGGATCTTCCTCGCAGATCTTCCGCGCACCCCGCGATGAATATACAAAGGCGCTCATCGCCGCCGCCTTCAACATCGAAGCCGTCCCCACCGGCACCGTCAGCCAGTAAGTTTGAGACCATGCCCGAGAGAAGCTCTGTCATCATCGATCTGAAATTCGATCCGCAGATCGTAGCCACAGCTCTCTCAAAGTCCTTCCAGGACCGGGAAACCATCAATCTCGCCGATCCGCGAGTGGGGAAACGGGATCTCAAAGGCATCGACTATGCCGTCATCTGGAAACCGCAACCGGATCTCTTTGCGCGGGCGCCGGACCTGAAGGTCATCTTTTCGGGTGGCGCAGGCGTTGACCACATCCTGGCGACGGATGGCCTGCCGGATGTGCCCCTGGTTCGTTTTGTAGATGAGAGCCTGACCACGCGCATGAGCGAATGGGTGGTGTTGCAGTGCCTGGCGCACCTGCGCCAGGTTCGTTCGTATGAACGGCAGGCGCGGGACCGCATCTGGCGCGAACTGCCGCAGCCGGAGGCGAAGGACGTCACCGTCGGCATTATGGGCATGGGCGTGCTCGGCCAGGACGCGGCAAGGAAATTAAAGCTCATGGGCTTCGACGTCATCGGGTGGTCGCGCCGCAAGCACGAGATCCAAGGCATCGAAACCTTCGACGCCGACGGTCTCGACGCTTTCCTCGCCAGGACCGACTTCCTGGTCGGCCTCCTGCCTTTGACGGTCGAGACGACAGGGATCTTCGATAAAAAGGTGTTTTCCAAGCTGCGACAGGGCGGCCCGCTGGGCAAGCCAGTCTTCATCAATGCCGGGCGCGGGAAAAGCCAGGTGGAAACCGATCTTACAGCAGCATTGACCGACGGCATTCTTGGCGGTGCCTCCCTGGACGTATTCGAGATCGAACCCCTGCCGGCGGCAAGTCCCTTCTGGGCCATGGAGAACGTTATCCTGACGCCGCATGCGGCGGCGGCTTCCGACGTGGACGCGCTTTTCCGCCATGTCGAAACACAGATTGGCCGGTTCGAGCGCGGCGAACCCTTGCAATATCTGGTCGATCGCGCCGGCGGCTATTGAGACAATTCAAGGTGTTACAGCGACCTCCGTGCGCTTTATAGACACACGGCGCTGTACCCAAGATCGGAACTTTCCCTCCTTCCAGTCGTTTTGCCTGCGGATGCTCGTGAAGATGCTGCGAGATCCTGTCCCACCGATAAAACGGAAGGAGACGACGATGGCACCTCGCACGGAAACCCGTTGGGAAGAGTCCGACAACAGACTGCACGAGGAGAAGGAGCTGACGCCGACAGAGGCGCGCCAGGGCAATTGGGGATCTCGGATATTGACCGTTCTGGTCGTTGCCCTGGTGCTCGCATTCATTCTCTGGATTCCTGTGGAAATCTGGGGCGAGCGTGAGAGCGACCAGGTCGCGCCGCAGCAGCCGGGTCAGGAAATGCAAAGCCAGCAGCCTCAGCCGCCCCCGCCGCCATCGATGCAGAACGGCAGAGCGGTCCCGACGGAGCCGACCCCTCCGGAACAGCCGCCATCCCCGACACGGCAAGCCCCGACGCAGCAATAAGGCAAGCCGGCGTTCAGAAAACCATCACGCCCTGCGTCATCGGCGCAGGGCGTTTTTATTGAGCAAAACTATGGACTTTGCTCTGGCATTTTTCGATAAGAAGACGCACATCCGGTTTACTGCGCATCACTCCGTCACGAAGCATGCGGCCCACCGGATGGCAGGGGCAGGAGTCTATGACCAAGACCGATATCGCAACTCGCGTCTATAATCACACCTGGAAGCTCGACCCGATCATCCGCAGCCTGATCGACACGGATTTCTATAAGCTGTTGATGCTGCAGATGATCTGGAAGCTCTATCCGGATGTGAATGCAACCTTCTCGCTGATCAATCGCACGAAGCGCGTCCGGCTTGCCGAGACGATCGACGAGGGCGCACTGCGCGAGCAGCTCGATCATGCCCGAACCATCCGACTCTCAAAGAAAGAGATGATGTGGCTGGCTGGTAACTCCTTCTATGGCAGGGCGCAGATTTTCGAGCCGGAATTTCTGACATGGCTTTCGAATTTTCAGCTTCCGGAATACGAGCTGTCGATCAAGGATGGTCAGTATATTCTGGACTTCCACGGGTCCTGGAAAGAAACGACCATGTGGGAGATTCCGGCGCTCGCCATCATCAATGAGTTGCGTTCGCGCGCCGCGATGAAGACGCTCGGACCCTTTACGCTGGATGTGCTCTACGCCCGGGCGAAGGCGAAGATGTGGGAGAAGGTGGAGCGCCTGCGACAGCTTCCGGGCCTCCGCATCTCGGACTTCGGCACGCGGCGTCGCCACAGCTTCCTCTGGCAGCGCTGGTGCGTGGAAGCGCTGAAGGAAGGTATCGGTCCGGCCTTCACCGGCACCAGCAACGTGCTGCTGGCGATGGATTCCGATCTCGAGGCGGTGGGAACGAACGCGCATGAACTGCCGATGGTTGCAGCAGCACTCGCCAGGACGGATGAGGAGCTCGCCAACGCACCCTATAAGGTGATGCGGGACTGGAACCGGCTCTATGGCGGCAACCTGTTGATCGTGCTGCCGGATGCTTTCGGCACGGCTGCCTTCCTGCGCAATGCGCCGGAATGGGTCGCCGACTGGACCGGCTTTCGTCCCGACAGCGCACCGCCGATCGAGGGCGGCGAGAAGATCATTGCCTGGTGGAAGAAGATGGGCCGCGATCCGCGCCAGAAACTCCTGATCTTTTCCGATGGCCTCGATGTCGACGCCATCATCGACACCTATAACCATTTCGAGGGACGGGTGCGCATGAGCTTCGGCTGGGGCACCAATCTCACCAATGATTTTGCCGGCTGCGCGCCGACCGAAAACGACGGCCTCCACCCGATCTCCATCGTCTGTAAGGTAAGCGAAGCCAATGGCCGGCCGGCGGTCAAGCTCTCGGACAATCCGCAGAAGGCGACGGGCGATCCGGCCGAGGTCGAGCGCTATCTGAAGTTCTTCGGTGCCGAGGATCGTGTGGATCAGGAAGTCTTCGTCTGAGATTAATTAGGAGCTCGGGCGCGCTGTGATGCATTCTGGCGCGCTGCAGGACGTGCAGCCCGCCGGTGACCCCTGGATGGCCTGCCCGATTGCACCTGCTTTTCACTGTCTACTGCAATGCCGAGTCGCTCGGCGAGCGCCTTGGCGTCCGCGGGCGCGCGGACCTTCGCATCATTATCGAAATAGACGTAGACGTCCCGGCCTTTCGAGCGCGGCCTCGTAGGGCCGAGCACGCGGTCGGCCTTAGCCGGCTCGCGACCATGAGCCCAGGCATCCGCGCGTCGCGCCCAGAGATCGAGCGCATCGTCGTCATAGCCGCTGACGTAGAGCTCTTCCGAGCCGTGCAGGCGGCAGTAGACGAAGTCCGAAGTCAGATCCATCAGCCTCGGCCATTCCACGGTATCGGCGCAGACAAGCGCCACATTGTAGCGGCGCAGCAGCTTGATGAACTCGGGCGACCGAAAGCTGTCATGGCGTATTTCGATTGCATGGCGAAGCGGCTGCTCGATATCGCTTTTCGTCCAACTACGTCCTTCGAGACGGCTGTCGTGACGGCGGGCAAGTGCTGCAGCCGTCGCCGTGTCCTGCGGCAGCAATGCTAGGAACGGTTCGAACAATGCGGCATCGAACGCGAAGCGCGGCGCAAACTGCCAGAGGATGGGCCCGAGCTTTCGGCCGAGCCGCAAAGGGCCGGATGCGAAGAAATTGGCGAGCGGCGTTTCGATGTCCCGCAGCTTGCGCATATGGGTGATATAGCGCGAACCCTTGATCGCGAAGACGAAATCATCAGGCGTTTCATCGGCCCACCGCGCGAAACTGTCAGGCTTCTGCAGGCCATAGAAGGTGCCGTTGATCTCGATCGATGCGAAATGCCGCGCCGCATAGCCGAGTTCCTGCTTCTGCGGAAGATCCTTGGGATAAAAGACGCCGCGCCACGGCCGATAGGTCCATCCCGAGATGCCGATGCGAATGGTTCCGGTCTTCGTCATACGGCGTCAACATCCTGACCGCGGCCTTTGTTCCCAAGAATGAATCGCGCCGGTCAGTCTCGGAGTGGAGCAGAAATCAGTTCTGTTCCGTCGCAATCGCGTTCCCGTTCACATCGAAGAAGTGCAGATTCTCCGGCGAAATAGTCAGTCCTACGACCTCACCGATCGCCGGCGCAATCGGACCATCGTGGAGGACAAGGCAGGTGCCGGCATTCTCGATCGCCACATGGACTAGCGAACCGGCGCCGGTATACTCGCTGAGCGCGACAGTGCCGACGAACATGCCGTTCTGAGGCGTGACAATCGACAGATGCTCGGGACGCATGCCGACCCGATCGGTCTGTGTTCGCGCCATGCTGCTGTCGCCGGCGCTTTTCGCAAGGATTGCGATCGGCAGGATATTCATCTTCGGACTGCCGATGAACTGCGCGACGAAGACGTTGTGCGGCCGCGAATAGAGTTCACGCGGGGTGCCGACCTGTTCGATCTGTCCATCGCGCAGTACCACGATCTTGTCGGCAAGCGTCATCGCCTCGATCTGGTCATGGGTGACATAGATCATGGTATTGCCGAGGCGCTTGTGCAGCGCGGCGATTTCGGAGCGCATGTGGACGCGCAATTCGGCATCCAGGTTGGAAAGCGGCTCGTCGAACAGGAAGACGTCAGGATTGCCGACGATCGCCCGGCCGATGGCGACGCGCTGGCGCTGGCCGCCGGAGAGTTCGCGTGGGAAACGATCGAGCAGCCCCTCGATCTTCAGCGTGGCGGCAGCCTCTTTCACGCGTCTTTCGGCGTCCGGTCGCGGCACCTTTCGCACCTTCAGCCCGAAACCCATGTTGTCGCGCACATTCAGGTGCGGATAGAGCGCGTAGGATTGAAACACCATGGCGACGCCACGCCTGGCGGCCTGCACTTCGTTGACAAGGCGGTTGCCGATATAGAGCGAGCCTCCGGTGATGTCTTCCAGACCCGATATCATGCGCAGAAGCGTGGACTTGCCGCAGCCGGAAGGACCGACAAAAACGACGAACTCACCGTCGTCGATCCTGAGGTCGACGCCCTTGATCACATGGACACTGCCAAAGCGCTTTTCCAGATTCTTCAATGTCAGGCTTGTCATGACTGTTTCTCCTTGGGTTAGAGCGGTTCAGCTCTTTATGGAAGCGCAGAACCGCTCTAACTTTTTGTTTTTACGCAATTCCGGACGGAAAACCGCTCTGCACTTTTCCTGGAATTGCTCTAGCCCTTCACGCCCGACATGGCGAAGCTTTCGATGATCTGGCGCTGCGCGATCAGATAGATCCCGAGGATCGGCACGACGGCGAGGCTTGTCGCCGCTAGTTGGAGGTTCCAGAGCGGCAGGCCATAGGGATCGTTGAAATTGTTGAGCGCGAGCGGCAGCGTGAACAGATTGAGTGAGCTCACGAAGACGAGCGGTTCGAGGAAGAGGTTCCACGAGAAGAGGAAAGTGATGATGGCAACGGCCGCCAGCGCCGGCCGCGACATCGGCAGCGCGATGAGCCACCAGATGCCGAAACGGGACAGCCCGTCCATCTTGCCGGCCTCTTCCACCTCTTTTGGCAAAGCCAGAAAATACTGGCGCATGAGGAAGGTCGCCATGATCCCGTGCGGACCGAAGACAGGAAGCAGGATCAGCGGCAAATGGGTGTCCATCAGCCCCAGCCAGCGCATCAGGAAGAAATTCGGGATGATCGTCACCTCCTCCGGCACCATCAGCGCCGAGAGCAGGAACACCATCAGCAGGCCGGCGCCGGCAAAGCGCATGCGTGCAAGCGCATAACCGGCAAGCGAAGACACCACGAGCGTCAGCGCCGTCACAACGAGCGCGATATAGAGCGAATTGAAATATTGCCGCGCGAAGGGCTGGTAGGTGAAGACCTCGATGAAATTCTGCCAGCGCCAGACCGTGGGGATGAGGCTCGGCTGGCCAAAGATTTCGGTCGGGCTCTTGAAGCCGGAGGAGATCATCCAGAGGAAGGGAAAGACGAAGGGGATTGCCAGCGCGGCCAGCGCCAGCGCCCAGCAGATGCGGTAGAGCAGATGAAGTCTGCGCGGCGAGAGGGTCATGACGCCTCCTTGCGTCGCAGCAGGAGCTGCAGGATGGTCAGCACCAGAACGACCATAAACATGATCATCGCCAGAGCCGAAGCATAGCCGGTGTTGAAGAACTTGAAGCCCTGCTCGTAAATGTAGAAGGCCAGCACCAGCGTGCCGTTTTCCGGCCCGCCATTGGTCATCAGGTAGATGTGGTCGAACACCTTGAACGAACCGATCATGGTGATGATCATGATGACAAGCGTGGTCGGTGCCAGCAGCGGCCAGGTGATTGACCAGAAGATCTGCCAGCCGGAGGCCCCTTCGAGGCGCGCCGCTTCCTCGTAGTCGCGCGGTACCGATTGCAGGGCTGCGATATAGAGGATCATGTTCAGCCCCACCATCTTGATGACGCGGGTGAATATGACGGCGACCATTGCCCAGTTGGGGTCACGCAGCCAGTTTGGACCGTCGATGCCGATGATGGCGAGCATCTGGTTCACGAAGCCGTTTTCGCCCTGCAGCAGGAATTTCCAAACGATCGCCCAGGCAACCGCCGAGGTGATCACCGGTGCGAAGAAAATGGTGCGGAAGAAGACGACGCCGAAGAAGGGGCGCGAAAGGGCGAGTGCCAGGCACAGGGCAAGGGCCATGTTGAACGGTACAAGGCCCGCGGCAAAGATCAGCGAATTGCGGATGACATGCCAGAAATCCGGGTTTTGCGTCAGCGCATCGACATAGTTGCGCATGCCGACGAAGGTCGCCTGCTGCGTCAGCAGGTTCCACTCGGTCATGCTGTAGAAGACGACCGCGACGAGCGGTCCGACGAAGAAGATCAGGAAACCGGTCACGATCGGGCTGACAAAGAGCCACGCCTCCAGCGCCTCTCGACGCTTAAGGCTCAGCCTCGGCACGCGCCATGCGCGTGCCGAGCTTTCGCCGCTGACGTTCTGTACCATCCGCGCCACCTGTTACAGAAGGGGCTGGATTGCGGCGCAAACCGCATCCATGGACTTCTGAGGGTTGGCATCTGCCTTCCAGAAGGCATCCATGCGCGGCGCGAGTGCTGCCAGGATCTGCGGACTGTGCTCGTGGCTTGGCAGGACCTGGCCGCTGGCGATAGCATCGGCGACATAGGCCATCTGCTGCGGCTTGATGATCGCGTTGCTTTGCGTGAAGGCTTTGTCCTGCAGGACGGACTGGCGGGCCGGCGGGAAGAATTGCGCCATTGTGGCGACATTCGCCTTGTCGGTCATATAGGCGAGGAACTCCGTTGCCAGCTCTTTCTGCTTGCCCTGGTTGAAAATCACGAGGCCGGCCTGGCCGATGACAGGCGATGCGCCCGCCGGACCGGTCGGCAGGGGTGCGATGCCCCATTCGAATTTCGCGCTGGCAAGGTTCGGGGCGCGCGAGATCTGGTTGATCGTCATGGCCGAGTTGCCGGAGAAGAAATCGCCCTGTTCGCCAGGTGGCACGATCGACTTGTCCTTGAAGACCATGTCATGTAGCAGCGTCATCGCTGCTACGGCTTCCGGCTTGTTGAAACCACATTGGCCGTCCTGCCAGGCAAAGCCGCCATAGACACGGATCGGTGGCATGACGGCATGCATCATGCGTGATTCATATCCCTGACCGTCCTTGAACTCGAAGCCCCACTTACCGGTCTTGTCCTTCAGGGCTTTCGCCACCTCGCGGAATTTTTCCATGGTCCACTCACCCTTGTCGGCGAGTTTGCCCGGGTCTTCGAGGCCGGCCTTGTCGAACAGGGTCTTGTTGTAAAGGATCATGAAGGGCGAGGTGGAGAACGGAATGCCGAACACCTTGTCGCCGCTGGCCCAGAGCCCCATTGCGGCAGGCGAGAAATCCGCAAGCTCGTAGCCCTGCGCCGCCTTCAGCGCCGGTCCGACATCCGCAACGATCCCGGCATTCTCGAAGGCAGGCGCGGCGTCCTCCATCATCCACGCCAGATCGGGCGGATTGCCGCCGGCCAACTGAAAGGTCAGTTTCTGAGTATAGTCGGCTGCCGGAATGGTCTCGAACTTCACGGTGACGCCGGGATGGGTTTTCGCAAAACCCGCGCCGAAGCCGTTGAGCATTTCGAGTTGCGCCTTATTGCCCGTCCATACCGTGACGCGCAATTCGGCGGCGGAAAGCGATGTGGACATCAGGCCGAGCGCCAGCACCGCCGAGATTGTCAGAACCTTCGTTGCGGCTTTCATGAAATCCTCCCTGAATTCGTTAGCCGTTTGTGAGAACACCTGTCCCGGCTGGTGGCCGGGCGGGCGTTGATATGACATGTGGTTGATGCTCTCCGCCTACCGCGACTATGCAACCTGCCTCGAGCGTGGCCACACTGACCGCCGCGCTCATGACGCTGCCCCAGCCAGGGTGATCGGAGCATCCCCGATCGACCAGCCGCCATCGACGGGTATGTTGGCACCGGTGATATAGCCTCCCGCATCGCTGCAAAGCATGAGCACGGGACCGACGCAGTCCTCGGGCCGGCCGGGCCGGCCAACCGGGATCTTTGCGGCAACGGCGCGCCGGAATTCGGCATCGCCATATCGTTGCGCATTGCGTTCGGTCTCGATGGCGCCTGGCGAGATCACGTTCATGGTCACGCCCTTGCCGGCGACCTCGCGTCCGATGGCACGGATTGCCGTGAGCTGCGCCGATTTCAGCGCGGCATAGACCACCGTCTCGGCGCGTGGGCGTGTTGCCAGCACGCTGCCGATGGCGACGACGCGGCCCCAGTTGCGCTCTGCCATGCCGGGCACCAGCTTGCGCGTGAGCGTCAGCAGTGACGCGAAATTGACGGCGACATGCATCGCGATATCGCCGTCCGTCAGGTGCTCCCAGGCGCTCCGACGCTCGATGGCGGCATTGGCGATGAGAATATCGATCGGGCCATGCTGGGCGAGTGCCGCATCCGCCAAGCCCTTCGCGGCTGCAGGCTCGCTGAAATCCGCCTCCATGACCATGGCTTGGCGACCCATTGCAGCGGCCCGGTCGCGCACGCCCGTGATCCCTTCGGGGTCGTGCAGGTGATGCAAAATCAGATCCGCGCCCTGGGCGGCGAGACCCAGAGCCAGCGCCCGGCCGATACCGGTGTTGGCTCCGGTAACCAGCGCCCGACGGCCGGCAAGCGAGAACAAACCTCCGTTCATTCGTCCCGCTCCTTTTTCGCATCGAGCTTTCGCGCCACTTCCAGTGAAGCGACATCGGCCGCTTCGAAATGGATCTCGATGCTCCTCTCGGCCGCATCGACATTCCCGTCGGCGATCGCCTGATAGATGGCGCGGTGACGGTCGATGGTGGCTCTCCAATCCGCGTTGGTACGATTGGCGCGGCGAGAGAAGAGTTCGGAGACTTCGCGCTGCACCGAGCGCAGCCCCTCCATCTGCACGCGGATCATTGTATTGCCGGTGGCAAGCGCCATGCCGAGATGGAACAGGATGTCGGCCTCGGTAAAGGCGTCTGGATCGCCGAGTGCGCGGTTCATATCATCAAGGGCGCTCTCCATGACGGCGATACCGGCCTTGTCGTGGCGCTGCGCCGCCAGCCGTGCGATGCCGGTTTCAATGACCCGCCGCATTTCATTGGCCTCGCGCAGCCGTTCGAGGCTGGAGCGGATCGCATAGCCGTAGATGCGCTCAAAGGGCTCGCCGTTGAGCGCCTTGGCACGAGCGACCTTGCCCTGTTGCGTGGAGATCAACCCCGCCGCCGCAAGCTGCCGCAATGCCTCGCGCGCGATCGGTTTGCTCACCCCGAAGTCCTTCGCGATCTCGCCCTCGGACGGGAGCGCCTCTCCCGGCGAGATGCGGCCATCGAAAAGCGCCGTCGCGATTTCGTCCGAGACCGCATCCGCCAGGCGAAGCGGCGTGGTGAGCTTGGTGGAAAAAAGGGTCTTTCTGGTCGCGCTGGTGTTCATAGCTGTCCTTCGTGCTGAATTTCGCTTTAGCACGTTCCTCACCAACATAGCAACTAAGTTTGTTAGTTGCAAAGAAACTAAGTGTCGTATAGACAGGAGGCATCAAACGTTACCGGCTGCACGCGCGGCCGGTAACGCAGAGGAGATGTCGAGGAGACTGAACGGCGCGCCTGGGACCCTCATCGCAATGATGTCGCTGAAGGCCGCCCGATCGAAAGAGCCATTCATGATCAGCCAGACAACAGATCCGACAGGGATTGCAGCGACGGTTGCGGCGCAGGATTTCCGGATCACCGATGTGATCGCCCATCCGCTGACCCAGAAGCTGCCGAAGCCGACGGTGACTTCGTGGGGCGCCTATACCGCCGTTTCGATCGTGCTTGTCGAGGTGCGCACCGATGCCGGGATCGTGGGTGTCGGCGAGACGCTGGCGCGGTTTTCGCCGAAAGCCTATGCCGAATTGATTGAAACCTCATTGAAGCCGCGTCTTGTTGGGCAGGATCCCCGCAATATCGGAGCGCTGTGGCAGTCGATGCGCCGCGCGCTCTCGGGCCGGGCCGGCGGCATGCTGATCGAGTCGATTGCCGGCGTCGACATTGCGCTCTGGGACATTCTGGGCAAAGTGGCCGGCCTGCCGATCGCCAAGCTTCTGGGCGGCATTGGTCGCGAGGAGATACCCGTATATGCCGCCGCTGTGAACTGGGTCGACGACGAGGAGGCGGATCGCGAGCTCGACAACTACATCGAGCGCGGCTTTTCTGAGATCAAGGTCAAAATGGCGCGGCCGGTGAAGGAGGCCTGCCGCCGCATCGAGCGGTTGCGCAGGCGCGCGGGCAATGCGATCGGCCTCTGCGTCGATGCCAACTGGGCCTATCAGCTGGATGAGGCGGTCGAAGTCGGCAGGGCACTTTCGGCCAACGGCTATTTCTGGTTTGAGGAGCCTCTGGCCCCGGAAAACGAACAGGGATACGAGGAATTGCGCCGGCGCTGCGATGTGCCGCTTGCCGCCGGAGAAAGCAATTACACGGTCGACCAGGCGATGCGGCTGATCATGAACCGGACGCTTTCGGTGGCCCAGCCCGACGTGGCGCGCGCCGGCGGCATCAGCGAAACGCGTCGCATCGCGGTGCTCGCTCAAAATCACGACGTCGCCTATGCGCCGCATATCGGCATGTCCGGCATCATTTGCGAGACGGCGAGCGTGCATCTTTCGGCGGCCATGCCGAGCTTCCGCGTCATGGAATGTGAATGCGACCTCAGCCCGTTCAAGACACAGCTTGCCGATCTCGCCCCCGGTTGCGTCCGGGCGAAGAACGGCATGGTCGACGTGCCGACCGGCCCTGGCCTGGGCCTCGCGATCGATTGGGATGCGGTCGCCCGCCTTCGCAGCCAATAATCATTTGTCCGGACAGGAGACAGGACGTTGACTGAAAGCCTTGCAACCAATGACATGGCGGAGACATTGCGCTCGGCGCTGCTTCTGTCGAATCCCCGGCTCAGCCGCTTCGATCCGCTGCCGCGGATCATCAGCCTGGACGAATTCGGACGTGGCCATTGCGGCTGGTCGCAGCTCGTCGGTAATTATGAAGACGATCTCGACACCATGCTGCCGGGCTATGCGCAACACAGCAGCGCCATGCTCTCGACCCTTAGCCATTGGGATGCAGGCTCGCATGGCGGGATGGAAAATTCCTATGCGCTCAAGGTCGCGACCCGCCCGCGCCCCGGCGCTCGAAATGTGGCGATCAAGCGGCTGACATTCCGCAAGCGCGGACCGATCCGCTTCGAGATGTATTTCACCTTCAAGCCGGAAGCCACCGAACTGAGGCTCTCGGAGACCGACGTGCGATCGGTCGGCTTCCTGTTTGATCTGCAAGGCGGCGACAGGGATCAGGGTGCGGAGCGCGTCATGCCGCATCTTCGTTTCCTGAATGCCTCGGATGGTCAACACGTGCAGAAATGGCAGTACAAATGCCAGACGACCCATTTCACGCCCATTGGTGGCGAGAGCAAGACCGTAAGTCACGATCATCTGGCATCGGATGGCTGGCAGGACCTTCCCGGCGGAACGCAAAGGCTCTGCTACAACGAGATCCCGACCAAGGTGAACTGGAGTTATCTGCGTTTCGATTTCGATCTGGAGACGATGAAGGCGCTGTCGTTCAGCTGCAACGACCGCAGCTTCGACATGTCGGGCTTTGATTCGATCCGCATGCCGGCGATGAAAAACCTTTGGTGCATGCTCAATTTCTGTGTCTTCGCCGAGACCGATGCTGCAAAGCGCGCCTTCCTCTATGTCGATTCGATCTGCATCTCGGGGCTTTTCTGATGTTGCCGGAAAATATCACCGCCATTGTCGCCCGCAACGAAACATGGTCCGGCGAGGCCGCCAGCGAGCCCTATGAGGCGGGATGGGCAAGGGAAGCAATCATCTTCGTTCGCGCCTTGAAGGCGCCGGTCGGCCGCGCGCCCGTCGCCTGGGTGGAAATATCTCCTGATGGCATGCATTGGATACGCGAGGGAACCAGCCTCGAAATGCCGACGGTCAAGGACGGCTTGGCCGCAGCCCGTGTCGGTCATTTCGGCAACTGGTTGCGGCTTTCGGCGCGCTTCGAAGAGGGTGCCGAGAGCACCATTTTGGTCACGCTTCACCTCAAGGCCTGACCGCGCAATTAACCCGCTCTTTCTGCAGCGGATTCTCTGTGCGCCTGCATGCCGAAAGCAGCGCAGGCTGCCCCGCAAAGGACGAGCGCGACTGAGATCAGCGCCGACAACTGCAGCCCTGCTACGATCTGGCCGCCGCCAGCGAGCGCACCGAAGAGCGCAACGCCGATCGCGCCAGCCGCCTGCCGTGCAGTGTTGAGAACCGCCGAGGCGACGCCCGCGGACCGGCGATCGACGCTGCCGAGTATCGCGGTCGTCATCGCCGGAACGCCGAGCCCCATGCCGGAGGGAATAAGGATGAAGGGCAGCAGCATGGCGAGATAGGTACTGTGCTCGTCGAGGAGCGCCAGCAAGGTGAAACCGGTGGCGCCGATCATGCCGCCGACGACCATCGGCAGCCGCGAACCCCACTGTGCGACGACCGCGCCGCTCACCATGTTGCTCAGGATGAAGCCGCCCGTCAGCGGCAGATAGGCGAGCCCGCTTACGGTCGCCGACCATCCCTTGACCTGCTGCAGGTAGAGGCTGAGGACGAAAATGACGCCGTAGTAAGTCAGATTGACCATGATCCCGAAGATGACTGCGGCGCTGAAATTCGGTCTGCTGAAGAATTCCAGCGGCAGCATCGGCGCGCGCGAGCGACGCTCGACCAGCACGAACGCGATGCCCGCCGCAATTGCCAGGACCAGTCCACTGAGAACCAGAGGATGCGTCATGCCAAGCGGCCGCGCTTCGATGACGGCGCCGACCAGGCCCGTTAGCGCGACGATCGCGAGCAGTTGCCCGACGGGATCGAGGCTGCGCTCTCCTTCGGCGACTTCGGTCTTTGGTGTGACTTTCATCGTGAGCAGCATGGCAAAGGCGCAGATCGGAATATTGACCAGGAAAATCGTCCGCCAGCCGAACCAGCCGAGCAGAAGACCGCCGAGGATAGGTCCGGCGGCAATCGAGACGCCGCCGGCTGCCGTCCACAGGCCGACCATACGCGCACGCAACGCCCTGTCGTGGCCGCTGGCATGGTTGAGGATGGAAAGCGAGCTCGGAACGAGCAGCGCAGCACCAATGCCCTGCAGCGCCCGTGCGGCGATGAGCGTTTCCGTGTTTATCGCAAGGCCGCAGCCGAGCGATGCCAGCCCGAAGACCCAGAAACCGGCAAGATAGGTCCGTCGGGATCCGAAGCGATCGCCAATGACGCCGGCTGACAGCAGAAGGACTGCGAAGACGAGCGAATAGGCATCGACCACCCATTGAAGCTCGGCCACGCCACCGCTCAGGCTTGCGGCGATGGCAGGCAAAGCGACGTTGACGATCGTGACGTCGAGCTGCACCACGACAAAGCCGAAGCTTGCTGCGGTCACGATGCTCGCAATTGAATGTTTTTCTAAAGCGGATTTGGACATATGGCTTTCTCCTGATGAGGAAAGCTTAGGGCATATCCCCGAGCAATGTTTCGGCGATGATCGAAGTATCTTTTCGTCTTTCGGCTTGTGGTTTGATGGCCACACCGGTGGCAAGCTATCCGGCGATCGCCGGCATCACCTCTGCGGCAATTTCATCCAGCACCTCCTCGACGGGGCGGGGACTATCCGTGAGGTTGAACATCACATGATGGACATCGGTTCCGCGAAGCTCGCGGAGAATGCGGACGAGCGCGTGACGACCCAGCCGATAACCAAGATTGATATCCTCTGCCGGTGTGTCGGGATCGTCGACGAGCTCGAGCGCCATCGCCTGGCTAAAGCTGCGGAATTCATCGGTCGTCTTCGCGACGGCTCGTCGCCAAAGGGCGATTCTGTCGCGTTGCGCCGCAAAGGGTCGGTGATAGGTCGCCCATCCTATGGCATTTCGCGCGATCCACTCCAGCGATTGCGTCGCCGAGCCCACCGCAAGCATCGGAACCTGGGAGGCAACAAGACGGGGAAGCAGCTCGAACATAGGCTGCGGTATTCCTTCGGCATCAAGCACGTCACCCCGTTCGCCAAGAGCGGCGGCGAGGTGTGTCCAGTTGATGCGGAACAGTTCCTTGCGGGCGTCGAAATCGCGACCGAACAACGCGAATTCGGAAGGGCGATCGCCTGAGCCGAGGCCTAGGACAAAGCGGCCTGACGAAAGGTCGTTCATCGAGAGAGCGGCTTTAGCGATATGCAGCGGATGGCGCAGCGGAAGCACGATTGCGCCGGTGACCAGATGGATTCGGCTTGTCGATACGGCGAGCGCGCCGAGAAGCACCCACGGATCGGAATGGCCGATGGGATCGGGATAATCGCGACTATTGAGGGGCACGTCCCGGACCCAGAGCGCCGAGAAACCAAGCCGGTCGGCTTTTTGCGCCAAGGCGATCTGCCGGGAGAGATCGATCTTTTGCTGCTGTCGGGATTGCATCGGAAGGACAAGGCCGAGCGACAGTCTGTCGGGCTCGAAAAGCATCGGACATTCTCCGCTGGTTCTGGAATCGCGAGAATTGACGCTGACACCATAACCTTGAAGCGATCGGGACGCGATGCCTGCCTATCTCACGTTTGCGGATGCGTACCGGAGCGCCGGAAGCATGTGGTCAGGCTCTGGACGACGGGTATGGTCGGGATTGACTTCGGCATAGAGGATGATGCCATCCGGCCCAATAATGTATCGGGCTGGCATCGGCAGCGTCCAGCTCGGATCATCGTTGAAGCTCGGCAGATCGTATGTCAGGCCCCTGTAAAGCTCGATGAGATAGTCCGGCAGCGAAAAGCGCAGGCCAAATGCAGCCGCAACCGTACCCTTGGTATCGGAAAGGATTGGAAAGGTTAGCCTGTTCTGGTGGATCGACTTGCGGCTGTTCCGTGCGGTCTGCGGCGATATCGCCACCAGTCCGGCGCCAAGCCTTTCGAATTCAGGCTTGGCCACCTCCAGAGCCTGCAGTTCCATGTTGCAATAGGGGCTCCAGATGCCGCAGTAGAAACTGATCACCAGGGGACCGCGCTTCCGGAGATCGATCAGGCTGACCGGATTTTCATCGTGATCATTGAGCCTGAAGGAAGGCGCTTTGTTGCCCGCTTTGAGCGCGTGTTGAGCGGCGCCGGAAGCGATGAGCTCGGCGGTCGCCCGACGCATCAACTCTATGGTAGAGGCAGGCGCGTTATGGGGTGGTTTTCCAGCTTCGAAGTCGGCCTTGAATGCATCGAGCTTGGCTTGCAACGTCATGGCAACGTTCCCTGAAGAACTGGGCGTTGCCGAGCCTTCGCTTCAATTCGAAGGCTGGCACAGCCTCGGCGTTTACGGTTGAGGGTACGATTTCCGCCGGGACGAAGTAGTGAGCCCGTAAGCATAAGGTCAATTCTCAGCGGGAATATATGGCGCTTCACTTATGCCATGGATTGGCGAAAAGCGGCGTTGGATGCTATGCCTTATTCCAAGGGAGAATGAGCATGGACAGACTTGTCGCGATGGAAACCTTTGTCAGGGTCGTGGAAACCGGCTCCTTTTCGGAAGCTGCGCGTCAGCTTCACGTCGGTCAGCCGGCCGTTTCCAAGACTGTCGCGCAGCTCGAGGATCGCCTCGGTGTCAAACTGCTGCTTCGCTCCACGCGCGGACTGGTGCCGACGGAAGCGGGTGAGAATTTTTTTCGGCGGGCCAAGCGCTCGATAGAGGAGGCTGACGAGGCGGACCTTGCAGCGCGCGGGGCAGGCGCCAGCCTTTCCGGCAGGCTCAGGGTGAGTGCGGCAACGACCTTCGCCAGCCTGCATGTCATCCCGCACTTGCCCAAATTCCTTAGCGAACATCCGGATCTCGACATGGAGGTCATCCTCGACGACCGCCAGATCGACCTCATCGAGGAGGGCATCGATGTTTCGCTCAGAATGGGAGAGCTTGCGGATTCAAGCCTGACGGCACGCAAGATCGGTCAGGCGCGTCGCCTCGTTATCGGTGCGCCCAGTTATCTCGAGAGAGTCGGGGAGCCGAAGATTCCAAGTGAACTGGTGGCCCATGAAAGCATCATACATGCCAGGGGCCCCGGCCGTGACATATGGATGTTCCGAAAAGACTCGTCGGAGATCTCCGTCACCGTGAAGGGCCGTCTCCGCGTTTCCGCCGCCGAAGGCGTGCGGTCCGCGGTTCTTGCGGGAATGGGGCTCGCGGTCGCATCCGAATGGATGTTCGCGCGTGAGCTTTCTTCCGGCGAGGCCAAGGCGGTGCTGACGGATTGGCTCATTGCGCCGGTCGATCTCTGGGCCGTGTTCCCGGGCGGTCGAATCGCCAGCGCCAAGGCTCGCGCCTTCGCGGCTTTCGTCGAGACGCAGTTGGCCCAACCACCGAAATCAGGCACATTGACGGCAGCGTAACCTCAGACCGCTTCTCCAGCGCACCCATATCATCGCCCGACCACATTCCGACAGGGAATAAGCTCTAGTCGCACGCGCCTTCTACTGCCGGAACGGGCGCTCCGTACCTTCAAACGCATGATCCCGTCAGTCGGGATCGCCGAAGCAATTTTCTCCAGTGGGAAAGGTCCCTCGGGGAGACATGATCGAAGGAATGGAGCAATGACAAGGAAACTCGAAGGCAAGATCGCTGTCGTTACTGGCGGCAGTGCCGGCATCGGGCTCGGCACCGCCAAGCGGTTCGTCGAAGAAGGCGCCCATGTTTTCATTACCGGCCGGCGCCAGTCGGAGCTGGATAGGGCCGTTGCCGAGATCGGCAGCAACGTGACTGCCGTTCAGGCCGATGCATCCAATCTTGACGATATCGATCGCATCTACGAAATCGTGAAGATGAAGGCCGGTCGCATCGACGTTCTGTTCACCAATGCCGGCATTTACGAACTCGGCACATTCGGCGAAATCACCGAAGAGCATTTCGACAAGACGTTCAACACCAATGTCCGCGGTGTGCTATTCGCTGTGCAGAAGGCTCTGCCGCTGCTCTCAAAAGGTTCCTCGGTCATCCTCAACGGTTCGATCGCCTCGATGAAGGGCTATCCGTCCTTCTCCGTCTACGACGCCACGAAAGCGGCGGTGCGCTCCTTTGCGCGCGGGTGGATCCTTGATCTTAAGGGACGGGACATTCGCATCAACGTGCTGAGTCCCGGTCACACCGAAACCCCTGGTCTCTCGGTTCTGATGAGCGAAGACGTCAAGGCCTCGCTCGTTCCCAATATTCCCCTGGGTCGCGTGGGAACGCCGGAGGACCTTGCGAAGGCCGCGGTCTTCCTGGCCTCCGACGACAGCAGCTATATCAATGGCGTCGAGCTCTTCGTCGACGGCGGTGTCGCTCAATATTGATAATTGGACGGTTCAGACAATTACTGACCCGCCAAAAAGCATCAGCCGGGCAGGCGGTCTGCCAGAACGTCCGGGCTCTTGATCTGCGGTGGCGTTTGAAGCAGCTCGTCGGCGCGGCTCATGAGGGTCGCCGCGACCCGGCCTTTTAAATGGGCCTCGCGGCCGCTCTCGCTGTCGAAAGCATCGAAGATCGCGAAAGTGTGCTGGTCGAAACGGACGGCGAACCAAGCGACCGTTTCCGGCTCTTCTTCCACCAGCCCCTCTGCGTTCTTCAGCAAAGCTGCAACCTCTTCCTCCTTGCCGGCCTTTGCCTTGAGCTCGACATACAATGCGACTTTCGTCATGGTGCTGTCCTCTGTCTGAGATTGAACATAGTAGGCCACGGCTATTGAATTAGCTCCGGATAGTTCGAGGGAAAGAGCGCACGCTTAGTCTCCTCATCGTTCTCGCGCTTGAAGGCATGATCCTTGCCGACCAGGCGGGCGCGCGCCGCCGCCGGGCGAGCATCGATGGCATCAAACCAGCGCCTGATATTTGGAAATTTCGCCAATGGTTCTTCCTCGCCATGCATGACGCGCGAGGCGCGGTCGATCCAGCCCCAGCCGGACATATCGGCGATCGTATATTCGTTGCCGACGATATGGTTGCGGCCGTCGAGGTGGGTGTCGAGCACGCGGTAATGGCGTTCAGCCTCCTTGCGATAGCGGTTGGTGGCGTAGGGAGCCCTATCGGCCGCAGCAAATTGAAAGTGCACCGCCTGGCCGGAAAAGGGTCCGAGTCCGGAGGCAATGAAGAACAGCCAGGAGAGCAGTTCCGGCCTGTCCTCGGGTTTGCCGGTGAAGCGGTCGATCTTGTCGGCGAGATAGAGCAGGATTGCGCCGGAATCGAAAACGCGTGCCTCTTTCCCGCCCGGACCTTCCGTGTCGACGATTGCCGGCACTTTGCCGTTCGGATTGATCGCGCGAAACGCAGGGCTGTGCTGCTCGCCCTTGCTGGTGTCAATCGGAATGACCTCGTAGGGCAGACCGGATTCCTCCAGGAAAAGTGCAACCTTGATTGGGTTCGGCGTGGGATGAAAATAAAAGCGGATCACGAACTTTCCTCCGGGAGATAGGGCCATCGATTGCATTTTAGAACGGTCGCTTTAAAATGCACCTGAAAAATCATACGCCGCTTCGGTGCGGATCAACTTTTCGGGAGATGCAGCCATGGCCCGGCCGAGGGAATTCGATGAGGAGGCCGTGCTTGGGCTTGCGGTAGAGCATTTCTGGGAGCATGGCTACGAGGCGACCTCGATCCGAGATCTCGGCGAGATCATGGGGCTCACCGCGGCCAGCATCTATAACGCCTTCGGCGATAAACGCTCCCTCTATCGTCGGGCGCTGGATTTCTATGTCGAGCGGAGCTTTGGCGATCGCGTTGGCCGTTTCGAAGGCAGGCCACCGCGAGAAGCGATTGCTGCCTTTTTCAATGAGATCATCACCCGCTCGCTGGAGGACGAAAAACGCAAGGGCTGCATGCTCGTCAATTCGGCGCTCGAGCTCGCGCCGCACGATCCGGAGTTCCAGCGCGTCATTGCCGGGGTTCTGGTTCAGGTCGAGGCCTTCTTCCGCCGCTGCGTCGAGAGGGGGCAGGCGGACGGTTCTATCAGTAGCAGCCAGACAGCGGATGACATGGCGAGGATGTTGCTCGGCATGTTGCTCGGAATCCGCGTTCTGGCGCGGACGCGGCCGGAGCGGTCACTCCTTGAAGGCCTTGTCCGCCCGGCCTTCGCGCTTATCGATGCGGGGAGCGCCGTTGTGTAGATGATCGGCGCTCCTCCTCTTTCACTCCCGGGCAGCGCGTCAAATGCGGTTGCGAAAATGTCGGGCGATGAAATGGTCGATCGATATGCGACCTGGACCGCCGGCGATGATGACCAGGAAACACACCGCCCAGGTGCCGTGCGTCGGCCAGGCATCAGGATAGACAAAGATCTCGATCACCAGCGTCATGCCGAGGAGAGCCAGCGCTGCAAGGCGGCTGGCGAAACCGAGTACCAGCAGGACCGGAAAGAAATGTTCGCTGAAGGCGGCAAGGTGGGCGGCGATCCAGGGATCGATCAGCGGCAATTTGTATTCTGTCTGGAACAGATAGACGGCGTTGTCGGTGACATGCCAGCCTTCGACCTTGGTCTGGCCGGACTGCCAGAAAACCGCGCCGATCGACAGGCGCGAAATCAGCGCGATCACATCATGCGGAATGCGGTCGAGAAGCTTGAGGATGCCGTAGAGCCTCTGCATCAGGCTTTGCTCGACCATCGGGGTGGTCGTCATTTCATCGTTCATGATTATGCTCCCGGTTTACGCTCGGCAAATTGCGGCGAAGGCTCCGGCCTGGAGAGCGCCCGCGAGGTTCGCGGAAAGGTCGAATTCGGCGGAATCAACCACAGCCGCTTCCACCGCCGCGGAAAGCTCGGCCCCGGAAGTCAGCGCCTGCAGAAATGCGGCACAGCCGGCCGGCAGGCGCCGCACCAGGACGGTCATTTCCGGACGAACAACGAGGGCATCCTCACATTGCCATTCCTGGATCGGCGAAAGCATCATTTCGCCGGCATTCATTGCCCAGATGGTGATGATCGGATGCACAGATCGGACGATCGCCGCCGAAGGATGCATGGTAAACCTGAGGCTCGCCACATGTTGCGGGTCGACGGCGGCAAGGCGTGCAGTGTCGAGCGGCACTGCATCGGCGGCATGATAGGCTCGCCCGCGCGCTGCCTCCAGCCGTATAACGTCCGGGAGATAATTAATCTCTTTAGCCGGCTCAAAGCTCTCGGCGAATTCCGCGAAATCATCGCCATAGGCCAAAAGCAGCGGCGAGCGCGGCGGATTGAGGCGGATGAATTCATGCGCCATTGCGGCGAAGAAATCCTTGCCGACGATCCTTTCGGCAACGGGAAAGCGCGAGGCGATGGCACCGATGAGGCCGACCGCGACATTATTTCGATAGACACCGAAGCGGCGCTCCGGGCGCGCCCCATTCCAGGCGTTGAGCCCTTCGGGAACGGGCTGATTCGTGTCCCTCAACGTGGCGGCGAACTGCATCTGGGTTGTGATGGACATGGTATATCCTCACGCGGCATGGCGCTTGGCGGCGCGAGAAAGAATTGCCTCGGCAGCCTCAGCCTCCGCACGCAGAACCGGCCAATCGGGAACGTCATTGTCCCATTCGACGAGACTTGGCACCGGGCCGATGCGGGTGATCAGTTCCTGGTAGAGGTCCCACACCGGATCCTTGACCGGCGTGTCGTGCGAATCGATGAGGAGAGGGGCGCCGACCTCGTCGACGGTTTCAGAGTGGCCGCTCAGATGTACTTCGCGCACCCACTGGACCGGGAACCGGGAGAGGTAATCACGCGGATTCATCGCGTGGTTGGTCGCGGCGACGAAGACATTGTTGACGTCAAGCAGCAGGCCGCAGCCGGTGCGGGCGACGACCTCATCGAGAAAATCCGTTTCAGCAAGCGTGCTCTCGTGGAAGAGCAGGTAGGTCGCCGGGTTTTCGAGCAGCATCTGCCGCCGGAGAAAGCTCTGCACCTGATCGATGTGCTCGCAGACGCGGGCAAGCGTCTCTCCGGTGTAAGGCAGGGGCAGCAGGTCGTTGAGGAAGACGGTATCGTGCGTCGACCAGGCGAGATGTTCGGAAAAGCTCTCGGGCTCGTAGCGGTCGCAGACGATCTTCAGGCGGGCGAGATGGTCCTTGTCGAGCGGCTGCATCGAGCCGATGGAAAGCCCGACGCCATGGATCGAAAGCGCGTAGTCGTCACGCAGCCGTCCGAGCTGGGCATGCGGTGGGCCTCCGGCGCCCATGTAGTTTTCGGCATGGACCTCGAAGAAGCCGATCGGCTGAGGCGCGGCATTGATCGCGGAAAAATGCTCCGGCTTGAAGCCGACGCCGGCATGTCGAGGGAGTTCTGATGTTTTCATGGCAAACGTCCTTTTCCTTAGCGGGATGCCGAAAAGTGTGCGCGGTTTTCGGGCGACATCCCGCTAAGTTTTTGATTGAGAGGCGGATTCAGATTTCAGGTCGTTTCGACCTGAAATCATCCGGCTCTAGGGGCGGCGGCACCGCCGCAGCTGTGCCGCCTGCCTTTTCGAACCTTGGATCAGACCGGAGCCGGGCCCTGCTTCAGCGTGCCGTGGCCGTTCGGCGTCTGGATCGTTTCGCATGTGCCGGAGGGAACGAGCTTCCAGGAATTCTGCTGGTAGTCCATTTTCGAGGTACCGGCACAAGTCGTACCCGGTCCGGCGGCGCAATCGTTTTGGCCCTTGAGGGCGACGCCGTAGCACTTTTCCTTGGGGGCATCCTGGGCGGAGGCGCTAACGCCGGAAGCCAGCGTCAATGCCGTGGCGAGCGATGCCGCAAGGGCGACTGTGGGAACTTTGGTCATGGTAAACTCCGGATATTGGCTGATTCAGCGGTTTCTGCCGGTTCCGGATCAGGCCGGAGTGAGCGAGCCGTGACCGTGCGGCGTCTTCATGGAGACGCAGGTGCCGGTCGGAACGAGCTTGAAGGAGGCCTTATCGTAGTTCATCGTCGACTTGCCGGCGCAGTCGTGTTTGCCGGCGGCGCAATCGTTCTGGCCCTTCATGGCAACGCCGTAGCATTTTTCCTTGGTATCAGCCGCAAAGGCCGGAGCAGCGACGGATGCGAGCGCGGAAGCGAGCGAACCGGCGAGTGCCAGGGTGATGATGCTGTTTTTCATGGTTCTGTCTCCGTAAGAAAGGCGAGCCGTGAGTGGCTTGCACCGCGGTCTACGGAGCGGCAGCGGCGGATATTACACACCAGCCGAAATTTTTCTCAGCCGCTTGCCGCGACTTGCGCTTTCACTTCTCGGGAAAAGGTGAAAGATACGACTGCCAGCGGTAACGAATCCGGTTGTCCGAACGTAGGGGATGTCGAATGAAACATTCGGCGCGCGAAGAGGAATGGGCGATCTGGATGCGTGCGGCCATGGCCGGTGACACGGAAGCCTACCATCGGTTCCTGTCCGCCGTGACGCCGCATCTGCGTGCCATGGCGCGCCGGCGCTGCGATCAGTTCGGTGCGCCGGCAAGCGAGGCCGAGGATGTGGTTCAGGAAGTGCTGCTGGCGATCCATCTGAAACGCGGGACATGGGATACATCCCGTGCGATCGGTCCGTGGATTTCGACGATCGTGCGCAACAAGCTGATCGACAGCCTGCGCCGGCGCGGCCGGCATGTAAATGTTCCGATCGATGATGTCATCGCGACGCTCGAGGCGGAAGAGCAGGCAAACAGGTTGGATCGGCTCGATGTCGATCATATGTTGGGGCGGCTGAAGGATCCGCAGCGTACCATCGTTCGCTCTATTTCCGTCGAAGGAACGAGCGTGCGGGAGACCGCCGATCGCCTCAGGATGAGTGAAGGCGCTGTCCGCGTGGCGCTTCACCGTGCGTTGAAGGCGCTCGCTGCGCTCTATCGGAGTGAGTTAAGTGAAGACCGATGACCTGATCAACCTTCTGGCGCAGGACGCGCCGGTCCGCTCGCGGCTCGGCCGCACGCTGGCGTTCGCGGTCATCATCGGAATTCTGATATCCGGGATCGTCTTCTTTGCCGGCATTGGCTTTCGCGCGGATATCGCAAGCGCGCTGGAGACCGTCCGGTTTCTCTTCAAGTTCGTCGTGACGATTGCACTCGCCGTCACGGCGACGACCCTCGTCTTCCGGATTGGGCGCCCGGGCGTTGCCTTGAAAGCCTCGTCCTGGGCTCTTTTGGCGGCACCGCTGCTGCTGGCTGCAGCAGTGCTCGTTGAATTGGCGGTGATGCCGGCCGATAGCTGGGCTGCGCGCGTGGTCGGCCACAATTCGCGCTTTTGCCTGACACTCATCCCGCTTCTATCAGTCGGCCCGCTCGCCTGCTTCCTCTTTGCGCTACGCCAGAGTGCACCCGAGAAGCCCGGGATCGCCGGAGCCGTGGCGGGACTCGCGGCGAGCGGCATTGCCGCGACTTTTTATGCCGCCAACTGCAACGATGACAGCCCGCTTTTCGTGGCGCTCTGGTATCCGATCGCGATCGCGATCGTGACGTTCATTGGTTATCTTGCCGGAAGGCGCATTCTGAAATGGTGACTGCAAGCCTGGGTGCCAGCTCCATAAACCAATTCGCCCGCCCGCCCCGCCCTCGATGATGCGGGCGAGCGCAACGGCTGCGGTCAGTTATTTGGCGACATGCCAAACGCCGCCAACGCCTTCGCCGTTCATGTCACCGGGTTTCTTGTCTTCGGCATAGGTGTAAAGCGGCTTGCCTTCATAGGCCCACATTTCCTTTCCATCCGCAGCTTTGACCAGCGACCATTCGCCTGCTGCTTTGGACTTGGCCGCAGCATGGAAGGCTGGCCATTTTTTCAGGCAATTCTTGTCACAGTTGGACTTGTCTTTGGTATCCTTGTCGAATGTGTAAAGCGTCATGCCCTTTTCAGTAGCCATGACCTTACCCATCTTCGTGTCGACCATCTTGGCAGGTTCGGCTGCATAAGCCGAAAGAGCGGTTGCGGCCAACAGCCCAGCAGAGACTAACAGCATTTTCATGATTCTCTCCCATTCGGGAGTGCCGGCGGGAATGCCGGTAGCGCCCGATACAACTCATAAAAACGCCTATCGGGGGGAGCGGTTCCATGCTTTCAGCTAACCTGATGGCGTTACTGATCGCGGGCGAAATTTAGGGGCGATCTCGCCGCTTTCGCCGGAACCTTGAGTTCAATGGCTTCGGTCGTCTGTCTTGGTTCCTAGGAGTCCAATTTCAACGAAAGCTGAACACCGCCCTGTTTAACATAGCTCGGAAGAGGCTTTGTTAGCTCAATCCGCTTCTGCCAGGCGGCACGCCGTTCGAGATCTCGTTCTCTTGCTGCCCGAGACGCGGCGACGAAAGCAAGGGCATTGGCGATAACCTGCTCAGTGTGGGTCATCACAATCTCCATGTTCCTGTTTTGTTCTATATTAGGAGCACGGGAGATAGGTGTCAATACCAGGCAGAGCCGTCGTTGAGGCACCTCTTCTTGTAACCAAAGCCACCAGGAAGGAACAGGCAAGGTGCGGTCACTCGTCTGATCTGCAGATCGCCGATCAGCAGGCTCAGGAATCATTCGGCTGCAATGCTTGCGGATGGTGCAGCCAGCGAATGGCGGGGGCTGGAATGCTCAAGGTGGTTACCGGCCTTTCGGTCACATCAATCGTCTTTTGCGGCGCGATATTCGGATTCTTGCTCACGCTCATCGCGAACGTTCCCATGAACGAAGCATTCTCTGTGGTCGCCGTTCCTGATGACGTCGAGACTGCCCGCGGACTATTCACAATGATGGCAGTTCTGGAACCGGGTGAGAGCGGTCACTTCAGGAATAGCACTCGCCTTTACTGGTTTAGGTCCGGGGGAAATTGTCGTTGGGAACGCCTGGACCCATATGGCTGCGACGGGTCGGATTGTGACCCTCGAGCTATCTTGCAGTATATCGCGTAATCGGAAAATGGCGGGCCGAGAACGACGAAACGGAGAACTACGTCTACGCCATAGCCCTCCATGACCCTCCCAAATAGAGTTGGAGTAGAATGGCAATATAGGGGTGGGGAGCAGTCGATCTGCTTTCGATTATGTGACCAGGAAAAATTCAACACCGTCAGGGTGCAGAAAAGGCGGCCATCAATCAAGTGGGGCGGCCCATGGGCGCCGAAAATCGCTGGCCGGCGATTAGCGCTGGAAAGTGAGGTGGACAGTCCTACTCTCGGCCGTTTCTGCCTTGACGGTGTAGCCCGTCTCCCAACCGCGCAACTCGTCCCAGAGGCGTATGCCCCGCCCCAGCAGAATTGGAGCAATGGCGACATGGAGGCGGTCCACAAGTCCGGCCTTGAGAAAGTCGCGGACAATGGTTGGTCCACCACCTATCCGAACGTCTTTGCCGTTTGCGGCTCTCGCGGCTCGCTGCACCGCATCAACTGGATCCGCCGCGAGGAAGTGAAACGTGGTGCCTCCAGCCATCTCTATGGAAGGCCGCGGCTTATGAGTCAGGACGAATACCGGGACACGGAATGGAGGCTCTTCTCCCCACCAGCCGCGCCAGTTGGGATCGTTGGGGTGAGCGTGAAATCCGAACATGCCGGCGCCAATGATCTCAGCGCCGATATTTGAGAAGTATGCCTGGGCATATTTCTCATCGACGCCGGTGGTGCCTGTTCCGGACGTGTCCTTGAACACGCGCTTACGCACCGTTCGGGTAGCAGCATAAGCAGCAACCAGACGCGGCCAGTCTGCGCCAAACGGATTCTCGGGCGTTTGATCTGTGGTTGTCGCGAAACCGTCCAGGGAAATGTTGAGATCGACACGAACTGCCATTGGCCTCTCCTGATAGTAAGGTATATGCCTTATTAACGTGAGCAAGATACAAAGGCAAGTACCTTATTATCTATTGACCCACGTGTACGATCCGCTTTACCGTGGCGCATGCCCTATCATTCGACCCCTCTCGACCTTGCCTTTCATGCCCTTAGCGACCCGACCCGCCGCGCCGTGGTATCGCGGCTTGCCGAAGGGGAGATGCCTGTCAGCGTTCTGGCCGAGCCCTTCGACATGGCGCTGCCCTCCTTCGCCCAGCATCTCAAAGTGCTGGAGGATTGCGGATTGATCGCCAGCGAAAAGCGCGGGCGCAGCCGCTGGTGCTGGCTGGAGCGGGCGCGCTTCGACGAGGCGGCAAACTGGATGGAAGCGGAGCGGCGACGCTGGGCCGAGCGGCTCGACCGGCTGGAAGCCTATCTGGACAAGGCGGAAGGGAATGACGATGGAAAAGCTGTTTGAGAACTGGTCGCTCGATCGCGAAATCGTTCTGGTCAAGGTGCTGAAGCATCCGCGCCGAAAGGTCTTCGCCGCCTGGATGAACCCGGAAGCGCTGGCACAATGGTATGGCCCGGCTGGCCTCAGCATTGAGAACCATGAGGCTGACATTCGTGAGGGCGGGGTATGGCGCTTCGACATGGTGGGCGAGTTCGATGGCCAGCAGCAGCGCTTGCCCAATCTGATGCGCTTCCTGAAGATCGTGCCCAACGAACTGATCGTGGTGGACTATGGCACTCCGGAGCCTGACGACCCCGAACGCTTCTACATGATCATTACTTTCGATGAGCAGGCCGACGGCAAGACCGTGCTGACCATGCGCCAGCTTCACCCCAGCCGCGAGCGGCGGAAGGCGGTCATCGATTTCGGCGCGGTGGAATATGGGCTGCAGACGCTGGACGGCCTTGCTGCCTGGCTAGATGGTTGAACGCTGCCCATTTGGAGGTTGGCGGTGGTCGGCATAGTACCGTGATCGATCGTTTTCAGGACTTTGCGGCCCAAGCCCGGACGACCGCAACGAAGTCGTAAACCGTCGTTATCGCGCTAAGTTTGTTTGTAAACGCCTGACCAAGATTCTTCGGGCTGTAGCGTAGAATTGGCGAGTTTCTATGCCGCTTGGTGGGTGTGCGGTGATTGGGCGGCAATATCGCGCCATAAAGGACAACCGGCGGTGAATGGCGGACAGAGAGGGATTCGAACCCTCGGTACGCTTTCACGTACACACGCGTTCCAGGCGTGCGCCTTCAACCACTCGGCCACCTGTCCTTTGACGGTTCGTTCGCTGAAGAAGCAAACCGCCGGAACGGCCGCGATATATACCGATGAATTTTTGAGGATCAACCGAAATCTAACAGTTTTTTGACTTCTTTGCATAAAACTGCCGTTGCTTCTTCCATTGTGCTCCGGGCTGGGGCTCACTATCTAATATAGAGGCTGGAGACGGCGCCGCCGACGGGTCAAAACCGGCGGAATGGCGTTTCGGAGGGTGTGATGCGTTTCTTGTTGCGTCTGGGTAGCCTTGTCGCGCTTGCGGTCGCCGTGATCGCCGGGACGGTTGATTCGATCCAGTCGATGGCGGCGTCTGCCGTCATGATGACCTCCTTTGGTGATGCCTGGGAGGAGTTGAGTCCATCCACGCTTTCTGCTGTGCAGTCGTCGATCTCCTACTATATTCATCCGCGCTTCTATGACGTCGCCATAAAGTGGTTCCTGCTTCAGCCGGCCTTCGCGGTATTTCTTGTCTTTTCGCTGCTTCTGTGGATGGTGGCTTACAAGAAACCGCCGGTGGCGGGCCGCTTCTCCGTTTGACGCCATGACCGGGCCGGTGGTTTCAACTCACGAGGAAGCCATCGTCTCGTCACTCCGCCCAAGCCGCGCCATCCTCCGCAAATTCGGCTTTCCAGCGGCCAATTTGCCGAAAAGGATTGATGCTGCAAATCTTTACCACCTGAAAAATTTCTGGTGAATTTTTCCTGGAGCCATGCAAGGATGCGTGCAGTCAGGCGTCCGAGGGGAGGCCTGATGGTTCCGCAGACATGCCTGCATTAACAAAGGCGTGCGGGAGGACCCAACAAGATCATAGCAACAGGGCTGCACAATGAAAAAATCCCTTCTTACTCTCCTTGCCATGGCCGCCATGTCGGCGACGGCGCTTGCGGCGGATATCAAGCCCGCGCTCGTCTATGGCACCGGCGGGAAGTTCGATAAATCCTTCAACGAGGCAGCTTACAACGGCGCTGAGAAGTTCAAAGCTGAAACCGGCATCGCCTATCGCGACTTCGAGCCGACGGGTGACACCCAGGGTGAGCAGGCCATCCGCAATTTTGCAAGCCGCGGTTACAACCCCGTTGTCGCCGTGTCCTTCGCCTGGACGTCCGCCATCGAAAAGGTTGCCGCTGAATATCCGGATACGAAATTCATCATCGTCGACGCCGTCGTCGACAAACCGAATGTTCGTTCAGTCGTCTACAAGGAAGAGGAAGGCTCCTACCTCGTCGGCGTGCTCGCCGGCATGGCATCGAAGACAGGCAAGGTTGGCTTCGTTGGCGGCATGGACATTCCCCTGATCCGCAAGTTCGAATGCGGCTACGAGCAGGGCGCGCGCGCCGCAAAGTCGGATATCGAAGTCTTCCAGAACATGACGGGCACCACGGGTGCTGCCTGGAACGATCCGGTGCGTGGCGGCGAACTGACCAAGAACCAGATCGACCAGGGCGCAGACGTCATTTACGCGGCTGCCGGCGCGACCGGTCTCGGCGTCCTGCAGACGGCTGCCGACAACCAGAAGCTCTCGATCGGCGTCGACTCCAACCAGAACCATCTGCATCCAGGCTCGGTTCTGACTTCGATGGTCAAGCGCGTCGACCTCGCCGTCTACAATGCCTATTCCGACATGAAGAACGACAAGTTCACGCCCGGCGTTCAGGCGCTTGGCGTCAAGGAGGATGGCGTCACCTGGGCATTTGATGACAACAACAAGCCACTGATCACGCCTGAGATGCAGGCTGCCGTCGAAAAGGCAAAGGCGGACATCATTGCCGGCACCATCAAGGTCCACGATTACATGACGGACAATTCCTGCCCGAAGTGATAGAGGGCTAAAGATCGGGCGCACGGCGGAAGAACTTCGCCATGCGCCCTTTTCTTATCTGCAGTAATTCCAGGAAAAGTGCGCAGCGGTTTTCCGTTCGGAATTGCGCAGAAACAAAAGCAAGTCCAGGAAAAGTGTGAAGCGGTTTTCCGTTCGGAATTGCGCAAAACTAAAGGTTAGGGCGGTTCTGCGCTTCCATAAAAAGCTGAGCCGCTCTGGAGCCGTCCGCTGGAGCCTGCCGTGAGCCAACCGCCCGCCATCGAACTCATTGGTATCGATAAGAAATTCGGTACTGTCCATGCCAACAAGGACATTAATCTGACCGTCGCCAAAGGCACGATCCATGGGATCATCGGCGAAAACGGTGCCGGCAAATCGACCCTGATGTCGATCATCTACGGCTTCTACCATGCCGATAGCGGCGAGATCCGCGTCAACGGCAATCCCGTCGCCATTCGCGATAGCCAGGCGGCGATCGCCGCCGGCATCGGGATGGTTCACCAGCATTTCATGCTGGTCGACAATTTCACCGTCCTGGAAAACATCATGCTCGGCGCTGAAGGCGGAGCGCTGCTTGCCAGGGGCGTGGCTTCAGCGCGTGCGGAGCTGCGGCGGCTGGAGCAGGATTACGGGTTGGAAGTCAATCCCGACGCTCTGATCGAGGAGTTGCCGGTCGGCCTGCAGCAGCGCGTCGAGATCCTGAAGGCCATGTATCGCGGCGCCGAAATCCTCATTCTCGACGAGCCGACCGGGGTGCTGACACCGGCCGAAGCCGATCACCTTTTCAGGATCCTCGGCGTGCTGCGCGATCAGGGCAAGACCGTGATCCTCATCACGCACAAGCTGCGTGAGATCATGGCCATTACCGATACCGTCTCGGTCATGCGTCGCGGCGAAATGGTGGCGACACGCAAGACCGCGGAAACGACTGTCGAGGAATTGGCCGAGCTGATGGTCGGTCGCCGCGTGCTTCTGCGAGTGCAGAAAGGCGCCGGCCGTCCCGGCGAGACCGTCCTTTCCGTCAGGAATCTTACCGTCACGGACAATCGCGGCGTTACCATGGTGGACAACGTCTCCTTCGACGTGCGTGCCGGCGAAATCGTTGGCATCGCCGGTGTCGCGGGCAACGGCCAGTCGGAGCTACTCGAGGCGATCGCCGGCATCCGCAAGCCGGCCGCGGGTGAGATCCTCCTCGACGGGCAGTCGATCGAAAGGGCCGATCCCGCCCGCCTGCGCGAACTTGGCCTCGCCCATATTCCGGAGGACCGGCACCATATGGGTCTCGTGCTGAAGTTCGAGGAATATGAAAATGCGATGCTCGGCTATCATCGCGATCCGAAATATGGCCAAGGCCTGCTTCTCGATCTGGAAGCGATCCGCAAGGACGCCATGCAAAAGATCGAGAAATACGATATCCGGCCGCCGAATGCGCGCCTGAAGACTGCCAATTTCTCCGGCGGCAACCAGCAGAAGATCGTTGTCGCCCGCGAGATCGAGCGCGATCCGAAGATGCTGATCATCGGACAGCCGACGCGCGGCGTCGATATCGGCGCCATCGAATTCATCCACCGCCGCATCATCGATATGCGCGACGCCGGCAAGGCGATCCTGCTGGTCTCCGTCGAGCTCGATGAGATTCGCGCGCTTTCCGACCGTATCCTCGTCATGTTCGCCGGCCATATCGTCGGCGAGAAGACGGCCGATGCCGGCGAACAGACCCTCGGCCTGATGATGGCCGGCATTGCGGCATGAGGCCCTGATGAGCACCGCTTCCGTACCGCTTCCCAACTGGATCAATTACGGTCTGATTCCACTCCTCAATCTTTTGGTTGCCTTCCTGATCTCCGGCTTCGTCGTCTGGCTGATCGGTGAAAATCCCTTGGACGCGCTTGTGCTCCTGCTGCAGGGTGCGCTCGGACGCGGTGAAGGCATCGGCTTCACCCTGTTCTATGCGACGAGCTTCATCTTCACCGGCCTTTCTGTCGCGGTTGCGATCCATACCGGTCTCTTCAACATCGGCTCGGAAGGGCAGGCCTATCTCGGCGGCCTCGGCTGCGCGCTCGTGGCGCTCGCTCTCGACAACTACGTGCCGTGGTATGTCACCATGCCTTTTGCCGTGATCGGCGCTGCGGTCTTCGGCGCGGCCTGGGCCCTCATTCCCGCCTGGCTGCAGGCCAAACGCGGCAGTCACATCGTCATCACGACGATCATGTTCAACTATATCGCCGCTGCCCTGATGGTCTATCTGCTGGTGCACGTGCTGATCGTGCCAGGCAAGATGGCGCCGGAAACCCGGACCTTCCTCGAAGGCGGCCAATTGCCGAAGCTCGATTGGCTGTTGGCGCTGTTCGGGTTGAGGCTCGGTGCTGCTCCCTTCAACGTGTCGTTCCTGATTGCGCTGGTGATGTGTTTCCTCGTCTGGCTCCTGATCTGGCGCACCAAGCTTGGCTTCGAGATGCGCACGCTCGGCGTCAGCCCGACGGCAGCCGTCTATGCCGGCGTTCCCTATGTTCGAACCGTCATCGTCGCCATGCTGATATCGGGCGGGCTTGCCGGCATGATGGCGCTCAATCCCGTGATGGGTGCTTCCGCAAGATTGCAGGTTGAATTCGTTGGCGGTGCCGGCTTTGTCGGTATTGCAGTCTCCCTGATGGGGCGCAACCATCCGATCGGCATCATCCTTGCCGCCATCCTGTTTGGCGTTCTCTACCAGGGCGGCGCCGAGCTTTCCTTCGACATGCCGAACATCACGCGCGAAATGATCCTGGTGATTCAGGGTCTGGTGATCCTCTTTGCCGGGGCACTGGAATATATGTTCAGGCCGGCGCTCGTGCGCGTCTACCAGCAGTTCGCAACGGCGTAAGGGGCGACGGATGGAATTCTACGATATCTTCATCAGCATTCTCGGCTCGACCATCCGCCTGTCGATACCTCTGATCTTCACTGCGCTCGCGGGTCTCTTTTCCGAGCGTGCCGGCGTTTTCGACATCGGGCTCGAGGGCAAGATGCTGGCATCCGCCTTCGCGTCCGCCTGCGTCGCGTATGTCTCGGGTTCCGCCTGGCTCGGCCTCCTTGCCGGCATCCTGTGTTCGATGGCACTGAGCCTCGTCCATGGATTCGCCTCGATTACCAATCGCGGCAATCAGATCGTCTCGGGCGTCGCCATCAATTTCTTTGTCGCCGGTATCACCATCGTGCTCGGCCAGGCCTGGTTCGGGCAGGGTGGGCGGACACCGCAACTGCCGGGTGGAGCGCGATTTGCGCCGATTATTCTGCCGGGCGCCGATACGCTGCGTGGCGTTCCGATCATCGGGCCGCTCTATGCCAACATGATCTCGGGCAACAATCTTCTGACCTACCTGGCGTTCCTCGCGGTGCCGCTGTCCTGGTGGATCCTCTACCGTACGCGCTTCGGCCTGCGTCTCAGGGCGGTCGGAGAAAATCCGGGGGCGGTGGACACCGCCGGCATCTCAGTCTCGTGGCTGCGTTACCGCGCCGTCCTCTGTGCCGGCATTCTTTGTGGCTTCTCCGGGACCTATCTTGCGATCGCCCAGTCGGCCGCCTTCATCAAGGACATGTCCGCCGGAAAGGGCTATATTGCGTTGGCCGCTCTCGTTTTCGCCAAATGGAAGCCGGTGCCGGTGATGTTTGCTTGCCTGCTATTCGGTTTCCTCGACGCCTTCTCGAATTTCATGCAGGGCAAGTCCGTGCCGCTGATCGGCGAGGTGCCGGTTCAAATCTTCCAGGCTCTGCCCTATGTTCTGACCTGCATCCTGCTGGCAGGCTTCATCGGCGTCGCCATACCGCCGAAGGCGGGTGGTGTCCCCTATACCAAGGAGCGTTGATCGGATGTCTCATGATCTTTTCGAAGCGGCCCGCAAGGCAATGAGCTTCGCCCATGCGCCCTATTCTAAATTCCCGGTCGGGGCGGCAATTCGCGCTGAGGACGGAAGGATATATAGCGGCGCCAATATCGAGAACGTGTCCTTCCCGCAGGGCTGGTGCGCCGAGCCGACCGCAATCGGCGCCATGATCATGGGCGGCGCGAAGAAGATCGTCGAGATGGCGGTGATTGCCGAGAAATTGCCGCTCTGCCCGCCCTGCGGCGGCTGCCGCCAGAAGATTGCCGAATTTGCCGGCAAGGACACAAAGATCTATCTCTGCGACGAGGTCGGCGTGAAGAAAACCATGACGATGGACGAGCTTCTGCCTTTCAGTTTCCAAACCGAGATCCTCGGATGACTGGTGTCAGCGATCTTCTTGTCGAGCGGCTCGGCGCACTTGCGCCGCGCTATGGCATTGTCCTCGGCTCCGGCCTGGGCTCGCTTGTCGACGAACTGTCGGAGCCGGTTCGTATTGCTTATGCCGAGTTGCCGGGTTTTCCCGTGAGCGCGGTATCCGGCCATGCGGGCGAGGTTGTCGCGGGACATCTCGGCGATGTGCCTGTCATCATGCTTTCCGGACGCGCGCACTATTATGAAAAGGGCGCTGCCGGCGCCATGCGCGTTCCCATCGAGGCAATGAAAGACCTCGGCGTTGAGAGCCTGATTCTCACGAATTCGGCTGGTTCACTGCGCGAAGAAGTGCCGCCCGGCTCGGTGATGCAGATCACGGATCATATCAATTTTTCCGGCACGAATCCGCTGATTGGCGAAGAGGGCGATAAGCGTTTTGTCGGCATGACGAGCGCTTACGATACCGACTTGATCATGCGCATGCGCAAGGCGGCTGAAAAGGTCGACATCAAGCTTCCGCATGGCGTCTATATGTGGTTTTCCGGCCCGAGCTTCGAAACGCCGGCCGAAATCCGCATGGCGCGGATATTGGGGGCCGATGCCGTCGGCATGTCGACGGTGCCCGAAGTCATACTCGCACGGCAATTCGGCCTCAGGGTTGCCGCAGCGTCCGTTATCACCAATTATGGAGCTGGCATGACCGGCGCCGAGCTCAGCCACGAGGAGACGAAGGATATGGCACCGGTCGGCGGCGCCCGGCTCGCCGCTATTCTCAAGGAAATGATTGCTGGCGGAGGAAGCGATAATGAATAGTCATTCGATACGGGAGACGGCCGCCGTCGCCCTGTCCCTGCTTGATCTTACCAATCTCAAGGATGATTGCACCGAAGCGCAGATCGATGCTCTCTGCGCGCGCGCCCAGACGCCGTACGGCAATAGCGCTGCTATCTGCATCTGGCCCCGTTTCGTCGCCCGCGCCCGTGAGGTGCTCGGCTCCGGCCATCCGGTACGGATCGCGACCGTCGTCAATTTCCCCTCCGGCGATATGGAGGTCGCCGACGTTGCCGCAGAGACGCGTGAGGCGATTGCCGACGGCGCCGATGAGATCGATCTTGTCATTCCCTATCATGCGCTACTCGCCGGAGACGAAAAGGCGGTGACCAAGATGGTGAGTGGCGTTCGCGCCGAATGCGCCGCGCCCGTTCTCTTGAAGGTGATTCTGGAAACCGGCGAATTGAAGGATGCCGCATTGATCCGACGTGCCTCAGAGCTTGCGATCGAAGCGGGAGCGGATTTCATCAAGACGTCGACCGGCAAAGTGGCGGTCAATGCGACGCTCGAAGCTGCCGATATCATGCTCCGTGCTATCAGGGAGAGTGGCCGCAAGGTTGGTTTCAAGCCGGCAGGCGGGGTAAGCACGGTCGCCAGCGCCTCGCTCTATCTCAGCCTCGCCGAAACCATCATGGCCCCTGACTGGGCGATGCCGTCGACCTTCCGCTTCGGCGCCTCGGGGCTGCTGGAGGATATCCTTGCCATTCTCGGTGGTGGCCAATCGGTCGCCGCTTCCTCCGGATACTGAGGACATGATCCCCCACGAGATCATCCGCCGGAAGCGCGACGGCGAGATCTTGTCCGAAAAGGAAATCGAGACTTTCATTTCCGCCCTGGCGAAGGAAGAGATATCCGACGGCCAGGTGGCTGCTTTTGCCATGGCTGTCTGGTTCCGCGGAATGACGCGCGACGAGACGGTGGCTTTGACACTTGCGATGGCGAGGTCGGGCGAGACGCTATCCTGGGCCGGCGTTGACAGACCTGTCGCCGATAAACACTCGACCGGCGGCGTCGGCGACAATGTCTCCCTCATGCTGGCGCCGATTGCGGCGGCCTGCGGTCTGGCCGTTCCGATGATCTCCGGCCGCGGTCTGGGCCATACGGGGGGTACCCTCGACAAGCTGGAATCGATCCCCGGTTACAGGATCCATCCCGATGAGGCCCTCTTTCGGCGAACGGTCAGGGAGGCGGGCTGCGCCATCATCGGCCAGACGACGACGCTCGCACCTGCGGACCGCAGGCTCTATGCGGTGCGCGACGTGACGGCGACAGTCGATTCCATGCCGCTGATTACCGCATCCATCCTTTCCAAGAAGCTCGCAGCCGGCCTGCACAGCCTCGTGCTCGACGTGAAGACGGGCAATGGCGCCTTCCTGACCGATCCGAAGGAAACGGAAGACCTGGCCCGTTCCCTGGTCGAGGTCGCCAATGGCGCAGGTGTGCGAACCTCCGCCCTGATCACCGATATGAGCGAGCCCCTGGCCGATGCTGCGGGCAATGCCGTCGAAGTCCGTATCTGCCTCGATTTTCTGGCCGGCAGGAAAAAGGAAACCCGGCTCGAAGCCGTCGTTCTGGCGTTGGCTGCGGAAATGCTTGTGCAGGCCGGTATCGCCGCCTCTGTCTCGGAAGGTGAAAAGATGGCGCAGGACGCACTCTCGACGGGACGCGCCGCAGAGACTTTCTCACACATGGTCCGTCTCCTCGGAGGACCGGCAGACCTTATCGAAAACCCCGATCGCTACCTCGCCAGGGCTCCCGTAGAGCAAGCTATCCCGGCGCCTCGTGACGGCTGGCTGGTGCATTGCGACACCCGCGCCATCGGCATGAGCGTGATTGCATTAGGAGGGGGGCGTCGCCATCCCGATGATCGCATCGATTACCGCGTCGGCTTCAGCGGCTTTCTGCCGCTTGGCACCTATGTTCATAAGGGTGATCCGATCGCCTTCGTGCACGCTGCCGCTGCTTCTGCAGCGGAAAGGGCAGCGGCGGCAATTATCGCAGCCTACAAAATCGGGGACGCGGCGCCCGAGTTGCCGCCGCTGATAGTTGGGCAGCTCTGACGCGACCTTTACTGCTTGAGGTTGAGCGTGCCGTCGATGACGCTGTAGGAGGCGAGCTTTTTCAGAAAACTCACGCCGACAAGCGTCTCGCTAAGTGCTTCGTCCCTTGACACCATTGCGTCGACATTGCGAACCCGGATGGTGCCGATCTCGATCCGATCGAGCTTGATATGAGCAACCTTCGCCTGTCCGTTCGCAGTATTCACCGTGTAGCGAAAATCGAGTTGATTGCCGCTGTATCCAAGTCGTCGGGCCAGACTCTCATTGATGGCAACATAGGTCGCGCCCGTATCGATGACACCACGGACGGGTTTGCCGTTGAATTTGAAATCACCGAAATAATGGCCCTGCGCATCGGCTCTCAGGCGCATGCTGCCCTGAGGCAGAGCGACCTGCGCGGCTCTCTCAGAAACGGAGCTGTTTGCGATAGCACCCGACGCCTCAGCGGGCTGCTCGTCCTTCTCGAACAGAGCCGGAACCTGTGTTGCCAGCACAGCCGCGAGGCTCGCGAAAATGACAATGCGCACGAGCATGGGACGGATCCTTCCTGCAATCCTGCGTGATGCAGGGCCGAAACGACCCGATTCCTAAGCGATAAACTGCTGAAAACTCCCTAATATCCAGCCTCAAATGTCATCGTTCGGTCCGACGCGTGCAAGACGCTGAAACTCTGGTAAAGGATTCCTTACGTAAAGGCTGTCGCGACAAGCTTTATGCCGTTGTTTTCATGCGTATCGTTGCCGCAAGACCGCTGCACACTTTTGCGCGACATACGTTATTTCGTGCCGTACATACGGTCACCCGCATCGCCGAGGCCCGGAACGATGTAGCCCTTTTCATTCAGATGACTGTCGATCGCGGCGGTAAAGACCTGCACGTCCGGATGCGCTTCGCGGAAGTGCTTGATCCCTTCGGGTGCCGCCAGCAGGCAAAGGAAACGGATATTGCGGGCACCGCGTTGCTTCAGCTTGTCGATCGCCGCAATCGAGGAATTGCCCGTGGCGAGCATAGGATCGACGACGATGATGAGCCGTTCGGAAATGTCCTCCGGCGCCTTGAAATAGTATTCGACAGGCTGCAGCGTTTCGTGATCGCGATAGACGCCGATATGGGAGACCCGGGCGGAAGGCACGAGATCGAGCATGCCTTCGAGAAGTCCGTTGCCCGCCCGCAGGATGGAGGCGAAGACGAGCTTCTTGCCTTCCAGGATCGGTGCCTGCATCTCCTGCAGGGGCGTCTCGATCGTTTCCATCGTCAACTCGAGATCGCGCGTCACCTCATAGCAGAGCAGTGTGGAAATCTCTCTCAGCAACCGTCGAAAGCTTCCGGTCGACGTCTCCTTGCGCCGCATGATCGTCAGCTTGTGCTGCACAAGCGGGTGGTCGATGACCGTAACACCGTCCATGGAATATCAGCCTCTCGGTAATTTCGTCTTTGTTGACGTTCTTTCATGGAATTCGGTCTGACCGCAAGGGGAGAGGCACATTTGTCCTTGTCATCCCGAATGCCAGTCTCGCCTCGGATCAGAGCCGGGTAAGAAGTGCTGCCCGCGTCGGCTCGTCGATGAAGGCCGCCTCGATGGCCGTGCGCGTGATACTGTCGATATCTGCGTCGCTAAGGCCGAAAGTCTTCGACGCCAACTCGTATTCGCGCATCAGGGACGTGTGGAAGAAAGGCGGGTCGTCGGAATTGAGCGTAACGCGCACACCGGCATTAAGCAGCGCCGGAAGCGGATGTGTGTCAAAATCCGGAAAGACGTTGAGGGCGATATTCGAGCCGGGGCAGACTTCAAGCACCGTGCCCAGATCGGCGAGCCGCCTGACCAGATCGCGATCCTCGATGGCGCGCACGCCATGGCCGATGCGTGACGGACGGACCACGTCCAATGCCTCAGTGACGCTGAAAGCGCCGCAGACTTCACCGGCATGGATTGTAAGGCCGAGCCCCGCTTCACGGGCGATGTCGAAGGCACGGGCATAGTCGGCGACCCGGCCCATGCGTTCCTCTCCGGCAAGATTGAAACCGGTGATCAGCGGATTGCCGGCTTTCGCAGCATATTCCGCTGCGCGGACGACGCTCTCCGGCCCGAAATGGCGTTCTCCCGTCACGATCAGCCGCGCCTCGATGCCTGTCTTCTCCTTCGCCGAGATGATTCCGGCTGAGACGCCGGCGATGTAGGCATCCGCGCCAAGCCCGATGCGGTTGCCATGATCGGGTGAAACGATGAGTTCGCTGTAGATCGTGCCGATATCTGCGAGCTCCGTCAGATAGGCTTCGGTAAGCAGGACATAGTCTTCCTCTGTCCGGTAGACTTCGGAGACCTTGTCATAGCATTCGAGAAAGCTGGCGAAATCGTGCCAGAGATAGATGCCGTCACGCATGAAGCCGCTGGTGTCGACACCATATTTGCGCGCCTGGCTTGCGGTCAGCGCCGGCGGAGCCGCACCCTCCAGGTGACAGTGCAATTCAACCTTCTTCAGATGTGATGTCACAGAAAACTGCTCCCATGTCTGCCGACGGCAATTCCGAGATGCTGCGCAACCGTTTCGCCGATATCCGCATAGGTCGGGCGGATTCCGATCCCCTTGGATCGCAGCCCCGGCCCGTAGGCGATGATCGGCACGCGCTCGCGGGTGTGATCGGTACCGCGCCATGTGGGATCGCAGCCGTGGTCGGCCGTCAGGATAACCAGATCTCCGGGCCGCAGCTTGCGATGCACTTCCGGCAGGCGCGCGTCGAAGGCCTCGAGTGCTGCCGCATAGCCGGCCACATCGCGCCTGTGTCCATAGACCATGTCGAAATCGACGAAGTTGGTGAAGACAAGGTCGCCACTTTCCGCCGTTTCCATGGCCGCAAGGGTCGCATCCATCAACGCCATGTTCCCATTCGCCTTGACCACGCGCGTAATCCCCTGATGGGCGAAGATGTCGCCGATCTTGCCCACAGCGTGTACTTTCCGCTCGGCGGCGATCAGCCGGTCAAGCAGTGTCGGCTCCGGTGGTGGAACGGAAAAGTCGCGCCGATTGCCGGTGCGCGCAAAGGTTGATGCCGTCTCTCCGATGAAGGGCCGTGCGATGACTCGGCCGATATTATAGGAATCGAGAACGGCACGCACGACCTGGCAGAGCGTCAGCAGCCGCTCGAGCCCGAAATAGGTCTCATGAGCGGCAATCTGAAAGACGGAATCCGACGACGTGTAGCAGATCGGCTTGCCGGTGCGGATATGCTCCTCGCCGTGCTTGGCGATGATGTCCGTCCCGGAGGCGTGACAATTTCCGAGAATGCCCGGGATATCTGCCGCCTGGCAGATGGTCTCCACCAGTTCCGGCGAAAATGCGTCGCCTTCGGTGGGAAAGTAACCCCAGTCGAACATGACCGGCGTCCCGGCGATCTCCCAATGCCCAGAGGGTGTATCTTTGCCGCGCGACACTTCGTCGGCGCAGCCGTAAAGCCCGTAGATTCGCTCCGGCAGCGCCATGCCGTCCGGATAGCGACCGGATGCCATCTTGGCGACCTGCATGAGGCCGAGGGCCGACATGTTGGGGAGCGTCAGCGGTCCGGAACGCAGACCGGCCCGGTCACCGGCGCCCGCCGCGCAGAACTCGGCGATATGACCGAGCGTATCGGCGCCCTGATCGCCATAGGCGGCCGCATCGCGGCCACCGCCGACGCCGAAGGAATCAAGAACGAAGAGAAAGGCGCGTGCCATTTTCCACCCGATGCGAATGCCGACCGCGACGATTGTTATAGTGCGGTTGCTGATTCAGCATCCCTTATACGGGTCGTTCTCGCTTGGCAATTTTATGGCTTCAGTCGGCACTTTATGTGGAGACGATTGGGCTCAACAATTGCCGCACGTGACGGAATCCCCCGTGCGCTGGCGATAGAAGAAATCGCGTTTGATGGTAATGTTTCCATCGGGCAGGAAACCGGGAGCAAATGCGAATAGATCATAGGGGATGAGGAGTTCTGATCGCACGAGGAAGGTGTTGGCCTTTTTCATTTCGTCAGGGACCGTTACAGCGCTGTTGACCGGATAGGGTGTCGTGACTGTTCCATCCTTCGGATCATCTTTGGTGTTTTCGTTGTCCTTCCAGCCCCAGGACCAGGCCACTTTGGCATTGGCCGAGTTATCGATCGTGATCCCGGTTATATTCAACGTTAGCTTGTCGGTGCGGTAGGGAGCAAAAATGCTGCGGGCTACCGACGGCATCTCGGCCAGGTAGGTTTTGTCGACGCTTGTCTGTTGCGTGACGATATCGGCCACGGTACCGGAGGCCCGTGTCGCGCGTTTTGCCATGCTGAAGCCAACGGTCGCTCCAACCGCGCCGAAATAGAGCATCAGGAGCACGGGTACGAGCAGCGCAAATTCTATTGCGCCAATTCCTTGACGATCGCTCAAAAAGCGCTTGGATATCGTCCGCATGCGCAGGCCGATCCCGTTTCCGGCGATCAGCCAGCGGTGCACAATCGATGTTCCCTTCAAAAACCGTAAATCACACGTCTTCATCAGGGATATTGCTCGTTCTGGAAGACTGCCGTGGCGACGATGAGAAAGTCCGTCGGCATGGTACCGTCGGCGGGCCGGATATTGGTGATGTAGGGGCGGATCAGATCGGTGATGATCGGCCATCTGTAATAGGCCCTCACCATGTTGATCGTCCCCTTTCCGCCGGGGACGAATTTGAAATCGGTCGTTTTCAGGTCGGAGAAAGGATCCGTCGGCACCAACCTGGGTATGTCCGTCGGGACATCCGAAAATTTGCTGTATGTTTCGACGTCGAGATAGAGCTTGCTCGGCGTCGCAAGTTCGTTTTCCGAACACGTGATCAGGATCGAGATCTCGTCACAGAAGGCCTGGCGGAACTGTTCCCCTGTTGTATTTGCTGCCGTGATCTGCCCGATGCGCAGCCTCCGTCCCATGGTATCGACCGCATTGGAAACAAGCTGTTCTGCCGCAAAGGCAACGAATGTTTCAAAGATCGCGAAGATGATCATGAAATAGGGAATGGCGAGCAGCGCGAATTCGATCGCCGCGGCGCCGTCGCGCGAACGTACGAAACGGCGCATCCCCCTCCGCCCTGGCAGCCTGCCAGACATGGCGCCGCCCACATCACTATGATCCGCTGCCATCATCCATTTCCGACGTGTCTGCTGACCTCATATATCGGGCAGGAATCTTGATTTTTCGTTTCGCCGGCACGTGCAATTTAAGAAAACAGCACGATCATCCGCAATGCAGTGGGATTAGGAACCGCTGGCCGCGGCGGCGGCATCATCCTCGGTGCTGTTCTGTTGCGTGTGCTGCTCGCAATTAGGTGTGCAGGACAGAACCGAACGCTGCGTTTGACGATAGACGCGGACCGTATTGCCCTCATCGATCGAAACCAGGATCCGTTCGTCGAGGATCGCATTGCCGTCTATATCGAGAAGAACGAGATTGGTGGCGCCGAAGCTGCGCCCCGTGAGCACGATGGTTTTCGGATCGGCGACGGTTGCGTCGGCGATCTTCGCATTGCCGATGATGACCTTGCTGACTGGTCGGTCGAGCTTGAGAACGCGTGCGTGATCCATATAGACGCGCATCATGTCTTCCTGCGCTTCGATCTCTGATCCACCGAGACACGAAATGGCAACGACACAGGCAAGAAAGGCGGTTCTGCCGCGTGTTGACATTTTTGACCCCTTGCTTCTCGGAAACGACGCGCGTCTAGGATGGAAAAGAATAGTGAACGAACCGTTAAGTGGTTCAAAAACGGGCAGTTTGTGCCGTCCTGCATCATTGGCGAGGTCTTTGATTGGAGGCTTCCGTAGCATAATGAAGCCTGTTTTGCGCCGTTGCTTTCGACTGTAAATCAGGCCGCGTCAAAACTGCAGCAAGTTTTTGGTAAAACCATTAGATAAACGTAAACTATACCAGATGCATTGAGGCACTAAGAAAGAAGTAACCATCTTCCTTAAGCGCGTAGAAACAGCCTTTCGTTAGCTTTTGCGCATCCGATCAACGGCAACGGTTGGCGGGCGTGCTGAACCATAACTGGAGTATGATACTACCATGACGAAGCTTTTCTCGCGTTTTCTGAAAGATGAGTCCGGTGCGACCGCGATCGAATATGGCCTGATCGCAGCCCTGATCTCCGTCGCCCTCATCGCTGGCGCATCGACCCTCGGCAATGCTTTGAATGACCAGTTCGACAATCTCTCGAAAGAGTTGAACTTCACGTCCACTAAACCATAATTAAGCTGGCGCGGGGCATTCTCGTAGCGTCATAAAACCGCCTTGGCATAAGGCGGTTTTGTTGCTTTCCAGGTGCAGAAGATAACATCATGGTCGGTCTGACTTCCATCAGATGCTTGTGCTGGAGAACTCCGTGGTTGAAGCCGCAGCATTCGTGATCTTCCCTTTATGCCTTGCGATCGCGGCTTTTTCGGATCTGTTGACGATGACGATCCCGAACCGTGCGTCTCTGATCTTGGCGGCATCGTTTCTTCTTCTTGCACCCGTGCTTGGCCTGAGCCTGTCCGCGATCGGCATGCACCTTCTCGGCGCAGCTATCGTGTTTTCGATCTGCTTTGCGCTGTTTGCAGCAAACGTCATGGGCGGAGGCGATGCCAAGCTATTGAGTGCGGCGGCACTCTGGTTCGGCTTTGGCCAGCCGCTCTTAGTTTTCGTCGTCAATGTCGGGTTTATCGGCGGCTTGATTACCCTTCTTATTTTGGCGTTGCGTGGAAGCTCCAATACTATTCTGGCGACGGGATTGCCCGTACCGAACTCGCTTCTTCTTGCCAAGAAAATCCCCTACGGCCTCGCAATTGCAATCGGCGGATTCCTGGCTTACCCATCCTCGCCTCTGCTGCTCGCTGCGCTGGAAAGATTGCACTAGGTAGAAAGCGATTTTAGCTTTCGGTTAACTAGAATTGTAAGTCTATCATTAACCATAATTACACCAATTCCTGACCATTCTGCGGGGACAGATTTTGAGTCCTCGAGGAATGTTCGATGAAGCCCGCCCGCATAATGATTCTCGCAGTCGCCGTCGTTACGGCCGGGCTCGCCGGGCTTCTTGCGATGCGTCTGGCAGGGCGCAATGTCGTTCCTCAGGTCAAGGAGATCGTCGAAAAGGAGCCCACGATCAACATCCTGGTCTCAAAGGCCAACCTCCCCGTCGGCGCGCGCCTCAATGACGATGCCATGCAATGGACCGCCTGGCCGAAGGATAGTGTCGTCAAGGGATTCATCACCGATACGGACCAGCCAGACGCGCTGAAGGACATGCAAGGCGCCGTGGTCCGCCTGCCGATCTTCGAGGGAGAGCCCATTCGGCCGGAAAAGGTTGCCGATTCCAGCAGCAGGATCATGTCGGCGCTTCTGCCGGCCGGCAAACGCGCTGTCGCAACGGAGATATCGGTCGCGACCGGCGCCGGCGGCTTCATTCTTCCGAACGACCGCGTCGACGTGATCATGGTCCGAAAGGGCGATGGCGAAAAATATATCACCGAGACGGTGCTGAGCAACGTTCGCGTCCTCGCTATCGACCAGCAGATCGAGGAAAAGGAAGACGGCTCGAAAGCCGCTGTCGGCACCACGGCGACGCTGGAGCTGACCCCTGACCAGACCAAGGTTCTCGCCGTCGCCCAGCAGATGGCCGACCGGCTTTCGCTTGCGCTGCGTTCCGTCGCCGACGCGAGGGAACAGGACACCGTTGCCGCCGACTATCTTCTGAGCGGGGATAACGGCAGCGCGATCGTCCAGGTCATCAAGTCCGGAAAGATCGTCGGTGGCGATCAGGCGAAGGCGCAGTAAAGGAAACGGCACGATGTGCGTATTAAATAAAATCACCGGATCCTTGCTGACGACCTGCCTTTCAGTCTCGCTCGCCTTCTGCGGACTCCCGATTCTTCCCATGGACGCCTATGCGGGCTCCGACAGCGTGATCCAGATTGCGCAGACGGGTCCCGGCGCCCACCGGCGCCTGAAACTTGGCCTCAACAAGGCGCTGGTCGTCGATCTGCCGACGGATGCGCACGATATCCTCGTCTCGGACCCCTCCATGGCCGACGCCGTGACGCGGACCTCGCGGCGCATCTATCTTTTCGGCAAGAAGGTCGGACAGACCAACATTTTCATCTTCGGCGCAGACGGACGGGAAATCGTCAGCCTCGATCTAGCGGTTGAGCGCGACGTTACGGGGCTGCAGGCCAATCTCAAGCGCTTCATTCCGAACTCCGATATCTCGGTCGAGATCGTCTCCGACAACATCGTTCTGACCGGGACGGTGCAGACGCCCCAGGATTCGACCCAGGCGGAAAAATTGGCCTTCGCCTTCCTCAAGGGCGGCGAGGCGACGACAAGAACCGAAACGGCCTCGGGTACCGGCGGTGATAGCGCTGTCGCATTGTTTGCCGAAGCCCGACAGACATCCCAGATTGTCAACTTGTTGACGATCCAGGGAGAAGACCAGGTGACGCTGAAGGTCACCGTCGCCGAGGTCAAACGCCAGGTCCTGAAGCAGCTTGGCTTCGACCACCTGCTCACCAATTCCTCTGGTCTGGCTATCGCGCAGCTGGGCGATCATGCGGATGACACGGCAACCGCAATCGTTGGCGGCGGCATTGGCGCCCTCTTTACGAACTCGATCGGAAAGTATGATCTTTCCACCTATATCAGCGCGATGGAGCAGGCGAAGGTGATCCGCACGCTTGCTGAACCGACGCTGACGGCGATATCCGGCCAGAGCGCCACCTTCAATTCCGGCGGCCAGGTTCTCTATTCCTCGACGGATGACGACGGCAAGGTCGTGCTGACACCCTATGATTACGGTATCAATCTCGCCTTTACCCCCGTCGTGCTTTCCTCGGGCAGGATCAGCCTTAGAATTCAGACACAGGTGTCTGAACCCATGGCCGGCACGGAAGGTGCGACATACAACCGGCGATCGGCGGAAACCTCGGTGGAATTGCCTTCGGGCGGCTCCATCGCGCTTGCCGGCCTGCTGAGCGATAACGTCCAGCAGAACACCAACGGTACGCCGGGCGTGAACAAGATCCCGATCCTCGGCACGCTGTTCCGCCAGAAGGCCTATCAGCGCGACGAGAGCGAACTGGTCATCATCGCGACCCCCTATCTCGTGCGACCGGTGGCGCGAAACGCCATTGCCCGTCCGGACGATAATTTCAGCCCTGAAAACGATGCCGCGACCTTCTTCCTGGATCGGGTGAACAAGATCTATGGACGCAGGGAGGCGCCCGTCGCGAACGCGCAGTTCCACGGGACAGTCGGCTTCATCTACAAATGAGGAAAGATGGAGAGATGACGAGCGCCGTATCACATCAAAGAAAAAGAGAATATGCGATGGTCAGCGTCCCCGCGAAGGCACGGCAAGTGAGTCTCTCCGGCCTTGCCGTTCTGGCCGTGATCACAATGGGAGCCGGTGCGATCAGCGGCTGCGCCGCTCCGCGGGACAGCCTTGTAACCGGCTCCATCGCCGACGACTATCGCCAGCGTCATCCGATCGTGTTGGCCGAGGCGGAGCATAGCGTCGATATTCCCGTCGCCTCGACGGATCGCGGCTTGACCACGGGATTGCGGGACACCGTCGGCGGTTTTGCGCAGGACTACAAGGCGCATGCCACGGGCACGATCGAAATCCTCTCGCCGCAGGGCTCGTATAATTCAACGGCTGTCGTCGCATTGCGCAAGCAGATCCGCCGCCAACTCGTTGCCAATGGTATTCCATCGCCGAAGATCGTCGACAGCTTCTATTCGGCCGGCGGTGCCGGGGATGCCGCGCCGATCCGCCTGCGCTTCGTGGCGACGACGGCCGTCACCCACAATTGTGGGCAATGGCCGGAGGATCTGGGTGAGAACAGCTTTGCCAACAGGAACTGGTACAATTTCGGCTGCGCTTCCCAGAACAATCTGGCCGCACAGGTTGCCAATCCGACGGATCTTATCGCGCCGCGCGCCGAGACACCGATTGATGCGCAGCAGCGCGCCAACGTGATCGACAGCTACCGTACCAGCCAGACGACGCTGAGCAGCGGCGGTTTCGGCGGGTCGGGCAGTGGCTTCTGATGCATGTCGCGCAAAAGTGTGCAGCGGTTTTGCGGCAACGACATGCATCAAAACAAGGGATTTCGCCTCTGGGAATCGGAAATCGATTTTCGAGGAGGCTTAGTGCCGATCAAAAGTGATGACGCGTCTATTTGGGCGCGCGGTGTTCTGGCGCCGCAAACTCGGCTGGAGAGCCGAAGGATGGGACGAAACTGAATGATGAGCGCCATCGACTACGAATTCAAGGATCCGGTGGACGGCCGGCAGGCTGAAGAAGCGGTGCGTCCTGGCGACCTCGAAAACATGCGCCCCCTGCCGCGCATTTCCGTGCATGCGTTCTGCGAGAGCGAGCTGCTGCAGCAGCTCATGGAGCGGTGCGGCAATGATCGCCGCATGGCAAAGGTTAGCCTGCGCATCACCAGCGGCGGCACGGCTGCCGCCGCCAATATGTTCGCATCGGCACCGACGCCGAACCTGATCATTCTTGAGACTCGCGCGAATGCTGCCAGTCTCCTCGAAGAGCTTACGCCGCTCGCACAGGTCTGCGATCCGAGCACCAAAGTCATCATCATCGGCCATCACAACGATATCGGCCTTTATCGCGAACTCGTGCGCAACGGCATCTCGGAATACATGGTTCAGCCGGTCGCCATGACCGACCTCATGGCCGCGATGTCGGCCATCTTCGTGGATCCGGAAGCAGAGCCGCTCGGCCGCAGCATTGCTTTCATCGCTGCCAAGGGCGGGGTCGGTTCCTCCACGATCGCCCATAATTGCGCCTTCGGCATCTCCAATCTCTTCGCCACGGAGACGATCCTCGCCGATCTCGATCTGCCCTACGGCACGGCGAATATCGACTTCGACCAGGATCCGGCGCAGGGAATCGCGGAGGCCGTCTTCGCGCCCGAGCGGCTTGATGAGGTGTTTCTCGATCGCCTGTTGACCAAGTGCTCGGAGCATCTGTCGCTCCTGGCCGCGCCTTCGATGCTCGACCGAACCTATGATTTCGAAGGGGCCGCCTTCCAGCCGGTGCTTGACGTGCTGCAGCGCAGCGCACCGGTCAGTGTGCTCGACGTGCCGCACGCCTGGTCCGAGTGGACGCGCGGTGTGCTCGGGAGCGTCGACGAGATCGTGATCTGCGCGACGCCGGATCTTGCCAATCTGCGCAACACCAAAAACCTCCTGGATGCACTGCGCAAGCTCCGACCAAACGACAAGGCGCCATACCTGGTCCTCAATCAGGTCGGCATGCCAAAGCGGCCGGAAATCGGGATATCCGATTTTTGCGAGCCGCTTGAAATCGAACCGGTCGCAATCATCCCCTTCGACGTGAATCTTTTCGGCAACGCTGCAAACAGCGGTCGCATGATCTCGGAGATGGACCCGAAATCGCCGATCGCCGAAACCTTCTCGCAACTCGCCCACATCGTCACCGGTCGGGTCGCGATCAAGAAGCCAAGGAAAGGCGGGCTACTCGGCCTGCTGAAGCGCAAGTGAAGACAACAGAAGACAGGAACGGATAGCCGGCATGTTTGGAAAGCGTGGGACCGAGGGATTTGGAAAGGGCGGAGGCTTCGGTGGAACCGTGGCGCCTCCGCCGTCGCCGGCTCCTGCTGCGCCTCCTGCGTCCTCCCAGGCACCGGGTGTCCTGGCGGAGCCCGCGCCTCAGCGTCAGCAGATAACGCCGCCTCCAATTCAACCCGCGCCACCCCCGCGTCGTCGCCCAGCGCGCACGGACGAATATTACGATACCAAGTCGCAGGTTTTCTCCGCGCTCATCGATACGATCGACCTCTCGCAGCTTTCCAAGCTCGACGGCGAGAGCGCACGCGAGGAAATCCGCGATATCGTCAACGACATTATCACGATCAAGAATTTCGCAATGTCGATCTCCGAGCAGGAGGAACTGCTTGAGGATATCTGCAACGATGTGCTCGGCTATGGTCCGCTGGAGCCGCTGCTCGCCCGCGACGACATCGCCGACATCATGGTCAACGGCGCCGGCCAGACCTTCATCGAAGTGGGCGGCAAGACGATCGAATCGGAAATCCGCTTTCGCGACAATTCCCAACTCCTCTCCATCTGTCAGCGCATCGTCAGCCAGGTGGGCCGCCGCGTCGATGAATCGAGCCCAATCTGCGATGCTCGCCTGCCCGACGGGTCGCGCGTCAATGTCATTGCACCGCCGCTCGCGATCGATGGCCCGGCGCTGACAATCCGTAAGTTCAAGAAAGACAAGCTCACCCTCGATCAGCTCGTCCGTTTCGGCGCCATCACGCCGGAGGGCGCAACGGTGCTGCAGATCATCGGCCGCGTGCGCTGCAACGTGGTCATCTCCGGCGGTACGGGCTCGGGCAAGACGACGCTGCTGAACTGTCTGACGCGCTATATCGATGCCGACGAGCGGGTGATCACCTGCGAAGATACGGCGGAACTGCAATTACAGCAGCCGCACGTCGTGCGCCTCGAAACACGTCCGCCCAATATCGAAGGCGAGGGCGAGATCACGATGCGCGATCTCGTCAAGAACTGCCTGCGTATGCGCCCTGAGCGCATCATCGTGGGCGAAGTGCGCGGACCGGAGGTCTTCGACCTGCTGCAGGCGATGAACACCGGTCACGACGGTTCCATGGGCACGATCCACGCCAATACCCCGCGCGAATGCCTGAGCCGCATGGAGTCGATGATTGCCATGGGTGGCTTCAGCCTGCCGGCCAAGACGGTGCGGGAAATCATCGCGAGCTCGGTCGACGTCGTTATTCAGGCAGCGCGCCTGAGAGACGGCTCAAGACGCATCACGCAGATCACGGAAGTGGTCGGCATGGAAGGAGACGTCATCATCACCCAGGATCTGGTGCGCTACGAAATCGAGGGCGAAGACGCTTCCGGTCGCATCCTTGGCCGCCACGTCTCGACGGGTATCGGCAAGCCGAATTTCTGGGATCGTGCCCGCTATTACAACGAGGAAAAACGGCTCGCCGCCGCACTCGATGAAATGGAAAACAAGTCGAAACAAGGCTGAATACGATGTTCGGTATGGATCCGGTCGTGCTTCTTATCATAGTGCTCGCTGCTGTCTCCGCAGCGGCCGTGTGCTATGGCATTCTCTATTCAAGGATGGAAACGCAGAAGAAAGCCGAAATCCGTGTAAATCGCGTGAAATCGGCCGAAACCGACCGCGTCAAGGTCAAGGCCGCGCGGGACCGCGTCCAGGAAATGTCCAAGCGCCGCAAGTCGGTTCAGGATTCGTTGAAGGACCTCGAAAAGCGCCAGCAGGAGAAAAGCAGGAAGACCCTTTCAATGAAATCCCGGCTGGCGCAGGCCGGATTGCCGATTACCGTCGGCAGGTTCTATCTGTTCAGCGCGATCTTCGCGCTCTTCGTTCTCCTTATTATCTTTATCGCTGGGGCGCCGCTGCTGGTGATTCTCGGCCTTCCTCTGGTCGCAGGGCTTGGCCTGCCGCGCTGGGTTGTGGGTTTCCTTATCAAGCGTCGTCAGAACAAGTTCCTGGATGAATTTCCGAACGCGCTCGACGTTATCGTGCGGTCGATCCGATCAGGCCTGCCACTGAATGATGCGTTGCGGCTGGTGGCCGCCGAGGGCCAGGAACCCGTGAAGAGTGAATTCCGCCGTGTGATCGAGTCCCAACAGGTGGGTTTGAGCGTGCCGGAGGCTTGCGCTCGCATGACCAACCAGGTGCCGCTGCAGGAGGTGAATTTTTTCGCAATCGTCATCGCGATACAGTCGCAGGCCGGCGGCAATCTCTCAGAAGCGCTTTCCAACCTTTCGCGCGTCCTTCGCGATCGCAGGAAAATGAAGGCCAAGATCAAGGCTCTCTCCATGGAAGCCAAGGCATCGGCCGTTATCATCGGGGCGCTGCCGTTCATCGTGGCGCTGCTGGTTTATCTGACATCGCCGCAATACATGATGATTCTCTTCACCGATCCCCGAGGCCATCTCATCATGGGATTTTCGGCCGTCTGGATGTCGATCGGCATTTTTATCATGCGCAACATGGTCAATTTCGAAATCTGACCAGGGGAAGCTCGAATGTCGCAGGAACTCGCCGCAAAGTTGACAGACCCGGGCATGCTGGTCGCCCTTTTCGTGGCAATCGCGGTCTTTGCGACCTTCTATACGATTGCTATCCCGTTTTTCGAACGGGGCGATCTCAACAAGCGCATGAAAGCGGTATCCACCGAGCGCGATCAGATCCGTGCCCGTGAGCGCGCGCGCATGAACGATGGTGCGAGCAAGGCCACTCTCAGGAACCAGAACAACCAATCTACCCGGCAAATCGTCGAGAAGTTCAACCTGAAAAAAGCTCTTGTCGACGAAAACACTGTCAATCGTCTGCGCGCCGCCGGCTATCGCTCTGAAAATGCGCTCAATGCCTTTCTTGTCGCCCGTTTCTTCCTGCCCTTCGCATTCCTGGCCGTTGCCGGTATCTGGGTCTTCGGGCTTGGACATCTGGCCGATAAGGCTTTCGGCATTCGCCTGCTCATCGTCATCGGTACGGGTTATATCGGCTTCTATGCTCCGAATATTTATATCTCCAACCGGGTCAGCAAACGTCAGCATTCGATCAAGCGAGCCTGGCCGGACGCCCTCGACCTCATGCTGATCTGTGTCGAATCCGGCACTTCCATCGAAGCCGCCATGCGCCGCGTTTCGGAGGAGATGGGCGAACAATCGCCCGAACTGGCCGAGGAGATGGTTCTGACCACGGCTGAGCTTTCCTTCCTTCCGGATCGTCGCGTGGCTTTGGACAATCTTGCGACTCGTACCCAGATCGACAACGTGAAGGCGGTCACTCAGGCGCTGATTCAGGCGGAACGCTACGGAACGCCGATTTCCCAGGCGTTGCGCGTTCTGGCGCAGGAAGGGCGCGACGAGCGCATGAACGAGGCGGAAAAGAAAGCCGCCGCGCTGCCGCCGAAGCTCACTGTTCCGATGATCCTTTTCTTCCTGCCGGTGCTGGTCGCAGTCATCCTTGGCCCAGCCCTCATTCAGGTCTCGGACCGGTTCTGACGGAGGCTCGAGCGCGGAGGAAGCCGGCCGCTACTTGCCGGTTCTGCCGCGCTGACTTTAAAGGAGTTGATGGCCTTTAATTGGTGTTGCTGCTGGCGGGGCTATCGTCCTTCGCAGCAAGCTTCTGCCAGGAATTCTGTTGCGACAACATGGCACGCAGATAGGCGACATTGGCGTCGGCCTGTTCTTGCGAAAGTTCGCGGCGTGCGATCTGCTCGGCTTCAGGGAAACGGCCTTGCAACCCGACGACGAGGGCGAGATTTTGGCGAACCCGGCTGTCGGCCGCGGGCTGGCTTGCGGCTGAGCGCAGATAGGTTTCCGCCGTCCTGAGATCGCCGGTCAATACATAGGACATGCCGAGGTTCGACAGGATCGACGGTTCGTTCGGCTGGATGTCCAGCGCGTTGCGGTAGCGCTGACGCGCCTCGCTGGCACGTCCGAGCTGATCGAGAATGGCGCCTTCGGCTGACATCAGCTTCCAGTCGGGACGATCGGGGGTCTGCGCGCGGCCGATGGTATCGAGGGCCTGCTGCAATTGCCCGCTCGCCGCCTGGGCCTTGCCGTACGCAGCCAGAACGCCGCGATCGTTCGGATTGGTAATTGCCACCTGCTGCATGACCGCAAGCGCTTGCGCATCGCGGCCGGTCATGCGCAGGAGATTGGCATAGTTGATGCCGGCGTCGCGATTCCCCGGATTTTTCTCGTAGGCCCTGCCGATGCTTTCCGCCGCGGCGCGGAGCTCGGTCGCATTCATTTCCTCGACCGGCTTCGTCAGCCTCGGTATCGACCCGGTGCTCATCCTGTCCTTCGTGGTCGTGCAGCCGGCAAGTGCTAGCGCTATCAAAGCGGCACAGGCGCCATGCAGAATGCGGGTCTTGAGGAGAGGCGTTGCCGGGGAGGTCATTGCGTGTTCCAGAGAAGGTAGAAATGCCGCGCCAGGCCTCCAAACGGAACAGGGGAAAGGTTTGACGCAATCTTCACTCCAGCAATAGTCTGTTAACCCTAACACTCAGTTAATCTCGCGATTCTGAATGCGATCACCGAAGGATAATTATGGCTCCCTACCAGTTCATCGAAAGACCCACTCCCTTCAACACCAAGGGGAGCAGGACCCTGCCCATTTTCGCCGTCACGCCGGCCCATATCGAGACCGGTGCAATCGATCCCATCGCGCTCGATTGGGCCCGCAAGGCAGGCTACAAGGCGGAAAGCGGTTCATTGCTGCTGATCCCGACCGCGGAGGGCCATCTCGGTGGCGCCCTGTTCGGTCTCGGGACCAACCCGTCGGAACAGCCATTTCTGACAGGCAAGCTGGCGAGAGCGCTGCCCGCCGGCGACTGGCATATTGAAACTGCGCCATTGACGGCAAACCGGCTTTCTCTCGGCTTCGGTCTCGGCAGCTATCGTTTTGATCGCTATCGTTCGGAAAAAGCGGTTGCACCAACGCTTCTGATCCCCCGCGATGCCGACGCCGCCGACATCAAGCGCCAGCTTGCCGGCGTCTTCCTCGCCCGCGATCTCATCAATACGCCGACGAACGACATGGGCCCGGAGCAGCTTGAAGCCGCCTTCCGCGCTCTTGCCGAACATTACAAGGCGGAGATGTCCGTCATCATCGGCGACGACCTGCTGAAGGAAAACTTCCCGCTGGTACATACGGTCGGCCGCGCCGGCGCCGATGCGCCGCGGCTCCTGGAGCTGCGTTGGGGCAAGAAGGGACATCGCAAGGTGACGCTGGTCGGCAAGGGCGTCTGCTTCGATACCGGTGGCCTCGACATCAAGCCGGCTTCCTCCATGCTGCTGATGAAAAAGGATATGGGCGGCGCCGCCAACGTCATGGGTCTGGCGCTCATGATCATGGATGCCAAGCTGAAGGTCGATCTCCGCGTCATCATTCCCACCGTCGAGAACTCGATTTCGTCGAATGCCTTCCGCCCCGGCGATATTTACAAGAGCCGCAAGGGGCTGACGGTTCAGATCGACAACACCGATGCCGAAGGACGGCTGATTCTCGCCGATGCGCTCGCCTATGCCGACGAGGAAGCACCGGATCTCCTGATCGATATGGCGACCTTGACGGGCGCCGCCCGCGTCGCACTTGGTCCCGATCTGCCGCCTTTCTTCACGGATGACGACAACCTTGCCCATGACCTGATCGAGGCGAGCCTCGAAACGGACGACCCCTTATGGCGCATGCCGCTCTACATGGGCTACGACAAGGACATCCGCACCAAATTCGCCGACATCACCAATGCTCCCTCGGGCGGCATGGCGGGCGCGATCACGGCCGCTCTTATCCTGAAGCGATTCGTCACGAAGACGCAGAGCTGGGTCCATTTCGACATCTATGGCTGGGCTCAGTCCGAGCGTCCGCATTCGCCGGGCGGCGGTGAAGCGCAGGCGATCCGCGCTCTTTACCATCATATTCGTCAGAGCATTCGCTGAGCTTTTTATTAGAATTTTATTTACCTTGAGAGGCGGCGATTTCTGCCGCCTCTTGTTTCTCCGGGGCGCATGCGGGAAAATGAGAGATCGCTGCGCCCTGCATTCTGGATGCGCATGGGGCGAAGCAATGCTTTGAGCCGCGCATAATTTCTCCGAAAAATCGCGTCCGGTATTCGGAATATGCGCTTTGTGTAATCGTGTCGGAGTTCTCCTTGCCCGTTGAATTGACTGCCTCTCAGGCACTTGGTCTCTGGCATGGGGTGGCGCTGGAACAGGTCCGGCTGGACAACCGGGATCTCACGCTCCGGCAGATGGCGATCCTGCTGCATATCTACCTCGTGCCGCCGCCGCATACGGTGCGAGGTCTTGCGGCAACGCTCGGGGTTACCAAGCCCGTCATCACCAGGGCGCTGGACACGATGGGAGAAATGGGGCTGGTCGATCGCGTCCGCGATGAGCGCGACCGCCGCAATGTCATCATCAAACGCACCGTCGGCGGCGCGCTTTATCTGGAAAAGCTGGGGGATCTGGTCAGGGACCAGGGCCGCCGCTTGCCGATTTGAATTAGATCTGAAGGAAGGAAACATCATGCTCGACCGGCGTCTCAATGCTTTCCGGCCCGACCTCGCCGAAGCAGGGCTTGAAGGCAAGATCGAAGCCGCACCCTTTGTCGAGGGAACGAAGGCAAGGGTCGCCATTCCGGTAGCAGCGCTTCGGCCGAAGCCAGACTTGGCCATGGGGATAGACACGGAACTGCTGCTTGGCGAGGAGGTCACGGTTTTTGATCGCGCCGACGGTTGGTGCTGGGTCAAGGCGCTTGCTGACGGATATGTCGGTTACTTGCCGGAAAGAACCCTAGGCGAGCCGCAGCCGGAACCGACGCATGTCATCGCCGTGCAACGCAGTTTCGTCTATCCGGAGCCGGAGCTCAGAAAACCTCATGTCGGCGTATTATCGATGGGAAGCCGCATCAAGGTTGTCGGCGAAGCCGAGACGCGCGGCAATCATTACGTCCTGTTGGAGGATGGAACGGCCCTTTACGCGGCCCATTGCAGGCCGCTTGGCTATAATGACGGTGGAGATTATGTCGAGATCGCGACCCGCTTCATGGAAACACCCTATCTCTGGGGTGGGCGTTCCGGTTTCGGGATAGATTGCTCGGGGGTGGTCCAGCTGGCCCTGCAGATGACGGGGCGGGCAGCGCCGCGCGATACGGATATGCAGGCGTCCGGTCTCGGTAGGGTTATCGACCGCTCTGAGCTCAGGCGGGGCGATCTGGTCTTCTGGAAAGGGCATGTGGCAATCATGGAAGACCCAGAAACGATCATTCATGCAAACGGTCACACGATGACCGTGGCCCGCGAGAATTTCGAAGCGGCCGTGAAGCGCATCGGCTGGCTATACGATCAGCCGACGGGCTATCGCCGCCCTGTTCCGTGATTGCCTAAAGCCTGTCGCGTGAAAAGAGATTCACGCGACAGGCATTAGCTTGTTGTTTTCATGCATGTCGTTGCCGCAAAACCGCTGCACACTTTTGCGCGACATGCTTAGGCAATTCCAAGAAAGTGCGAAGCGGTTTTCCGTTCGGAATTGCCCAAAAACAAAGGGCTTGAGCGTACCGCTCGAGCGGAACTGCATCTTCCCGAAGCCGTTATCCTCGCAGCCCGATGACAACCTTGCTTGAAAGGAACGGGACAATGGCCGCTTCCACGATCGGATTGAAGGTAAAGGAGATTATCGAGGACAGCGTGATGCCGGTGGATGAGAAGGTCGACCTGCTTCGCGATCTGCGGATCGAGGCCCGTGATGTCCAGCGCGCCGCGACCGAGAGCTCGATGGCTGCCGACGACGATGGGCTGCAGGACGATCTGCGTATCATCGATAAGGCCCTTCACCAGCTCGGCGCGAATATCGAGGAGAAGGGCGCTGCAACCCTGTAGGTCAGACCGCAGCATCTTTACGGATTGGTTTGAGCGCATGGCGCTGTAGGCCACGAGGTAATACCGGTCCAGCTCTCATAGGCCTTTGAGAGCTTCAAGACGCGCATGTCGTCGAAGCGCGGTGCGACGATCTGCAGACCGATCGGCATTCCCGACCGCGAAAACCCGCAATTGATCGAAGCCGCCGGCTGCTCGGACATGTTCCAGGGCACGGTGAAGGCGATATGTTCGAAGGGGCGGGCCGGATCATTTGTGGGGGAAGCCCATTCCGCGGGATAGGAAACGATCGGGTTGGTCGGCGAGAGCACCGCATCGACCTGGGTGAACAGTCGTCCGCAGGTCTTGCGCATCTCGATTGTTTGGTTGAAGCCCTTGATGGCCTCCGCGCCGGTGATGCCTTCTGCGCCGCTCGCCCATTCGAGGATATAGGGCAGAACCATCGCCCGACGCTCCTCGCTGAGTTCGGCGATCTCACCCCAGAGCCGTGCGCGCCAAAAAGTGTCGAGCCCGTCAAGCATCTCTCGCGTCAGCACGGTATCGACGGATACGATGATGGCTCCCGCCTCCTCGAACCGCCGGGCCGCTTTGACGACGGCGTCCCGGACCTCGTCGTCGACGGGCAAGCCGCATCCGGCGTCGAGCATCAGGCCGATCTTCATGCCGTGGACGTCGATATAGAGATCCAGCCAGTCGAAGCTGTTCGGTGGCAGGCTGGTGCCGTCGCGCCAGTCCGGTCGCGAGAGCGTCGCCATGGCATAGGCGGTGTCCTCGACCGTGCGGGTCATCGGTCCGGCACAGCGCCCGATATAGTAGGGATCAATGGGGATGCGGCCGTGGGTCGGCTTGAAACCGAAGACGCCGGTCCATCCAGCCGGAAGCCGAACTGAACCGCCGATATCCGTGCCGATATGCAAGGGACCGTATCCGGCCGCGGCCGCTGCGGCGGCACCCGCGCTGGATCCGCCCGGATTTTGCGACGGGTTCCAGGGATTGCGGCTCAGATGATGAAAGCTGGAAAGGCCGGAGGAGAGCATGCCGTAGTCCGGGCAGGTGGTCTTGGCGAAAATCACGGCTCCGTCTTCGCGCAGGCGGGCGGCGACCGGTGCGTCGGCTTCGGCGAGCTTCAGTTCCATTGCTTTCGTCCCGAGCGGCACCGGCTGGCCTTTGGTCGCAATCAGCTCCTTCAGCGTTACCGGAATGCCGTCCAGCGGTCCCATCGGCTCGCTCTTCGTCCAGCGCTCCGTCGAAGCCCGCGCCTGCCTGCGCGCTTCCTCCGGATCATAGGCGTAGAGGGCGCAGATGGTCGGTTCCCATGCTGCGATATGTCCTTCAAGTGCCGACCAGTACTCGAGCGGCGACAGAGATTTGCTGGCAAATTGGCGTCGTAGCTCGCGTATGGAAAGGCCGATCAGATCGTTCATCGACTATCTCTTGAAGCTATTGTTCTAAAATTCATCGGCTTTGCTCCCGTGGATCGAGGAGGTCGCGCAACCCATCTCCCAGCATATTGAAGCCGAAGACAGAAATCGCAATGGCAAGCCCGGGAAGGATGGCAAGCCAGGGCGCCAGCGAAAGATAGGTCTGCGCGTCTGCGAGCATCCGGCCCCAGGTGGGCGCGGGCGGCGCCATGCCGAGTCCGAGAAAGCTGAGCCCCGCTTCCGTCAGGATGGCGAGCCCGAGCTGGATTGCCGCCTGCACAATGATCTGGTTCGAAATGTTAGGCAGCACATGGCGCATGGTGATGGCAAGGCGGGTATTGCCGATCGCTCGCGCGGCCATGACATAGTCGCGGCTCCAGGCCTGCAGCGATCCGGAAAGGGTCACTCGCGCAAAAACCGGGATCATGAAGACGGCGATGGCGATGATCGCGGTGAAGCGGCCCGTCCCGAGGAAGGCGCCCAACACCATGGCGGAAAGGATGGGCGGCAGCGCGAAAACAACATCGCAGATGCGCATTGTCACGCTTTCGAAGAGGCCGCGAAGCGCGCCGGCAGCCACCCCGACGATCGTGCCGAGCATTCCGCCGATGGCGACCGCGGTTACCGCGATGGAGAGGGAGTTCCAGCATCCGACCATCAGCATGGAGAGGACGTCGCGCCCGAGCTGGTCTGTGCCGAGAATGCCGTAGGAGAGCGGCGGCTGCAATTTATGGATGATCTGCATTCTGGCGGGCGGAAGCGGCGTCCAGAAAAGCGATAGAATTGCGGCACCGGCAAGGGCTGCGGTGATGACGAGACCGGCAACGAGATTGTACCGGCGCCGAATCCGGAAAAAGGGCGATCCCCTGGGGAAATTGGTGGAAGGCGAGGAGATCGAGGCCATGGTCAGGCTCCATCCCGCAATCGCGGATCGATGATCATGTAGGAAAGATCGACCAGGAAATTCATGGTGATGACGAAGCCGGCGAAAAACAGCACCACATCCTGCATGACGACGATGTCGCGTTGCGATAGTGCCTGATATGCGAGGCGTCCGAGCCCCGGAAGATTGAAGACGTTTTCGACGAGAACCGCGCCGGCGACTAGAAAGGTGAACTGCAGCCCGAGGATAGTCAGAACCGGTACCAGCGCATTGGGCACAACATGGCCCCAGAGCACCGATTGTGTCGAAAGGCCCTTGGCGACCGCCGTGCGCGTGAAATCCTCGTGAATCGTCTCAAGCACGGCGGAGCGCGCCACACGTGTCAGCACGCCCGCCTGGGGCAGGGCAAGGGCAAGGGCTGGCAATAGCAGCGCCTGGAAAGCCGGCATCAGTCCGCTGCGCCAGCCGGGAAAGCCGCCGGCCGGCATCCAGCCGAGCGTGGTCGAAAACAGGATGATCAACAGCAGCGCCACCCAGAAGGCAGGAACGGCGATGCTGATCTGCGACAAGACCGAGGCAATGACGTCGAAGACGCTGTTGCGTCGGGCGGCGGCGAGCACGCCGAGCGGCAATGCGATGAGAATGGAAAGAATGATCGCCATCAGCGCGAGCGGCAAAGTCACCGCCAACCGCTCGAGAATGAGGCCAGCCACAGGTACGCCGTAGGTATAGGACTGTCCGAGATCTCCGGTCAGTGCGCCGGCCAGCCACTGCCCGTAGCGCAGGATCAGGGGCTGATCGAGCCCCATTTCGTGGCGCAGTGCCGCAAGTGTTTCTGAGGTCGCCGAGGTGCCGAGCATGATTGACGCCGGATCGCCGGGCAGGAGATCCATGATCGCGAAAATCACCAGCGAAACGATGAGGAGCGTCAGCAGCAGGCTCGATATCCGGCGTGAAAGAAGTGCGATCATCTCGTGTCCAATGGCGAAGCCTGAGCCTCAGGCGGTTATGATTGGCCGGCCAGCGATCTATTCGTCCCAGAAGACGCCGCTCAGCACATTGGACGGGATGGGTTCGCTTTCCCACAGGCCCTTGAGTTTCCTGTCCCAGACACCGAGCTTCGGCATGACGAAGAGATAGAGCGCAGGCACGTCCTCGGCGAGAATCTTCTGCGCCTCGCCATAGAGCTTGTTCTGCTCGCCGGAATCGACGGTCGCCTGGACCTTCCGCATCAGATCGTTGAAGACGGGGTTCTTGTAGTTGAAATAATAGGGATCGCGCGAATAGATATCGATATCCATCGGTTCCGCATGGGCGACGATGGTCATGTCGAAGTCGCGTCCCGTGAAGACGTCCTGCACCCATTTTGCCGGAAACTCCGTGGGTTCGATCTTCATCGTCACGCCGATCTCGGCAAGCATGGCCTGCATGATCTCGGCACTGCGCGGCGCGTAGGTCATTTGCGGGGTCTTGATGGTGAAGGTGAAACCGTCGGGATAGCCGGCGTCCGCCAGCAGCGCCTTCGCCTTTTCCGGATCATAGGGCAGAACCCCCGTCATGTCCCGATAGCCCTGGTCGTTCGGCGTGAAGTGGCTGCCGATCTCCGTTCCGAGACCGGACCAGGCGCCGTCTATGACGGTCTGGCGATCGATCGCCATCATGAGGGCTTGGCGCACGCGCTTATCGTTGAAGGGCTTGCGCATATTGTTCATGCCGGCGATGACCTTGAGTTCGGTATCGCCGATCTTCGTTGTCAGCCGCGCATCGCCCTCGAAGGTGCCCATCAGTTCCGGTGCCGCAAATTCCGGAAACGCATCGAGATCGCCCGATTTGAGCGCCGCGGCCTGTGCCTGCGGGTCGGCGATGAAGCGAAAGGTCACCCTGTCGAGCTTCACCTGCAGGTCCTTGTTCCAGTAGTCGGGATTTCTTTCGAGTTCGACATGGTCACCCTTTGCCCAGGTGACGAACTTGAAAGGCCCCGTGCCGATGGGTGTCGTCTTGTTGTTTGCCGCCGATTGCGGACCGAGCATCACGGAGGAAGGCCAGGCAAGCCAGTAGAGCAGGCTGCCGGTCGGTTCCGACAGGTGCAGCACCAGCGTTTCCGGATCGGGTGTCTCGATTGACCCGATGGAGGCGAAGAAGCGCTTTTGCGGATTGATGGAGTCCTTGCCGCGAGCGCGCTCGAGAGCGAATTTTGCGGCTGTCGAATCGAAGGCCTCGCCATCATGGAACCTGACGCCGCTTTGTAGCTTGAACGCATAGGTCAGGCCATCAGGGGAAATCTCCCAGCTCCTGGCGAGCTGCGGCATGATCTTGCCGCTTTCATCGATCGTCACCAGGCCTTCGTAGATATTCTGCCAAGTCACCTGGCCGATTGCGACCGGTGCCGCGATGGTCGGATCAAGACCGGTCGGCTCCACGCTCATGCCAAGATTGAGCGTTGTTTTGGCAGCTTCCGCCGGGATGGCAGCGCCGATCATCAGCCCTGCCGAAACGGCCAGGCCGAAGGAAAGCCGCCGGAAGAGGCGCACCGTGAGCGGAAGCGAGACGTTGGTCATTCGGATCCCCAAGTTAAATGGCTCTTTATTCTGGACTTCTTCTTGAAAAGGAAGACAGTTTCTCAAACTGAAAACAATTCGGAATTATCCCTTTCGTATCGAGCGCGTTCTCTCACTGAGACAGCGTCGAAAAACGGTCGCGCCACGCCTTCAGCGAATTCGCAAATGGCAAAGCCGTCGCCTCGTAGACCCCGCGGGCGATGGCGCGCGCCATCACGATCGTTGCCAGGTGGCAGAGTTCCATGAAATTTTGCATGTCGTTACGCGGGCGTGCAGCCGTTGACGCGGAAAAGACCGTATCGCCGTCGAGGGGCAGATGTGCCGGCAGCAGCGCGCGGGCAAGGCCGTCATGGCCAGCAACCGACAGCCTGTGCGCTTCAGCCTTCGTCAATTGCGCATCGGTGACGATCGCGCCGATCGTCGTCGCCATGATGGTCGAGCCCTTGAGCCTGATGGCCGTATCGGCCGATGTCACGGAGGCGGGCCAGCCCAGCCCGCCGAATTCGGCATTCTGTTCGAAGGGTGCTGCCCAAAAATGCGGACAATTGCCGATGGTTGCCGAACCGAGGGCATTGACGGTAACGAGCGCCGCGATCCTGTGACCGGCGGAGCTAACGGCACTCGCGGAGCCGAGACCGCCCTTGAACGTCGCGGTCGTCGCACCCGTGCCGGCCCCGACGGAGCCGAGGGCAAAGATCCCCTTCGCCGCCGCCTTGAAAGCCTCGTAACCCATGTCGCGATAGGGGGAGTGCCGGCCCCAGTCCTTTTCGCCGCCGTTGAGCAGGTCCATCAGGATCGCCTGCGGCACGATCGGAACGCGTGTTGACCCGACCTGAAACCCTCGGCCGATTTCGCGCAAGCCCGCCTGCACGCCGCCCGCCGCGTCAAGGCCGAAGGCTGAGCCACCGGAGAGGACCAGCGCATCGATCCGTTCGACCGTCATTGCGGGGTCGAGAAGGGCCATGTCCCGCCCGCCCGGCGCGCCACCGAGCACTGTTCCCGAGGCGACCGCAGGCTCGTCGAAGACGATCGCAGTAACGCCCGAGCCCAGACGGAGATCGGTTGCGTGACCGACGGAAACGCCTTCGATATCGGTGAGGAGATTGAGAAGTTCGGCCACCGGAAAATCCTTCGCCACTGCCGGCACTACAGCGCCGTGCGTCTTATCAGGCGCACAAAGGTCGCTGCAGCACTTTGAATTACGGCTGCGCAGCGATTCCGATAGGATCGTAAAGAGCGCCAAAAAACAAGACCGGCCTCGATAGGTGGGCCGGTCAGTGGGTTTTCAGAGCTGGAGGCGCCGATTTCCGGCCTATGCGCTGCCGTTACGGCACGCCTCAGACGTGGATAGGTTTTGGGTTGCGGCGCGTGAGCAGGTCGTGGATTGCGCTCTTCACTTCGTCCGGCGAGCTAAAGCGCTGTTCATCGAGATCGTGAACATGATACTTCACGGCGATGAACTTTAGCCGGTCATTATCCGGAACGACGATTCCAACGGGAACGCCTGCATATTCGATAACTTGCTTCTTCATGAAATATACTCCCACTGCGCACCTGCGCAGTCATGGCGAATTGACAGTTTTGATCCGGGAGAGGACGAACGTCACATTCGACAGTTCGGGCGGGAGAGCGCGCCCGGACGGTCATTGCCAAGCACCGACCGCCCAAGGATGAGAGCGAAGGCTTTAATTTTCAGCATGTCACTTCCTCAGTTGGCGTTGCGTTCGTGTGATCCTGACGAAGTCAAGAGCGGCGGCGACCATCTTCGTAATCTACGTTATTTGTAGACAATAGAAGATGACCTACCAGAAACATATTCCGAAACATGTCAAAATGTCGGCGATCGGAAAAATTTCGTTTCACAATTACCGGATTTGTTGAAAGAACATTATCACGTCTTTGTGCAATTCCGGTGACTGTTCGAAGCGCTTCTTCGACCACCGAGGCTGAGATAGGAACTCGCGCGACCCACGACAATGGGGGGCCGAACATTAAAAGGCGAACTTCACGAAAACGTCACGAAGATAATGCGGTCGGTTCAGGTGAAGTCTCGGATCTTCACCAGCCCTCTTCAAGCACCTTTTCAAGCCGGTCTGCGAAGAAATCGGCGCTCTCGACGGAAAGGCAGAGGGGTGGCTTTATCTTCAACACATTCAAGTGATCGCCCGTCGGCTGGGTAATGACGCCGAGGTCCAGCAGCCGGTCGCATATGGCCGCCGTCTCCTCCGTCGCCGGCGCCAGCGTCTCCCGGTCCCGTACCAGCTCCAGGCCAAGATAGAGGCCCATGCCGTGGACGGCGCCGGCGATCGGAAATCGGTCGATCAGCGCGGCGAGCCGTGATTTGAGATGATCGCCGACATCTTTCGCATTCTGCTGGAGCTGTTCGTCCTCGAGTATATCGAGCACGGTCACGCCCACGACTGAGCTGACCGGGCTGCCGCCGGTCGAGGAGAAGAAATAGCCTTCCTTCTCCAGAGATTCGGCGATGGCGCGGCGGGTGATAACCGCGCCGAGCGGATAGCCGTTGCCCATGCCCTTGGCGACGGTGATGATATCGGGAACGACGCCCTGCTGTTCGAAGCCCCAGAAATAATGTCCAAGACGCCCATAACCGACCTGGATCTCGTCGGCGATGCAAAGGCCGCCGCGTGCGCGGACCAGCGCATAGACCTGCTCCAGATAGTGTTGAGGCAGCGAGATGCCGCCGGCATTGCCATAGACGGCCTCTGAGATGAAGCCGGCAATGCCTTCGCCTTTCGCATCGATCGCTCCGAGGACGGCAGTCACCTTATTCACATAATCCGGGGCGGAATCCGGTCCGCGAAACTCGCCGCGATAGCTGTTGGGCGAGGAGACCGCGTGCACCCAGTCCGGACGGGTGGTAAGCGCCTGCGGATTGTCGGCGATCGACGTCGAGACCGCATCGCTGGCGACCGACCAGCCGTGATAGCCTTCGAGCAGGCAGAGCATGTTCTTCGCACCCGTATGGGCTGAGGCGAGCCGCAAGGCGAGGTCATTGGCTTCCGAACCGCTGTTGACAAGGAAGACCGTGTCGAGCCCCTCCGGCGCGAGCTTTGCCAGCCGTTCACAAAATTCGGCCACGGCGGCATAGTGGAAGCGCGAATTGGTGTTGAGGCGCGACCATTGCCCGGCGATCGCCGCGGTCAGGCGCGGATGGCCGTGCCCGAGAATGGTGACATTGTTGATCATGTCGAGATAGGCGCGCCCCTCGACATCGAACATATGTTCCTTCCAGCCGCGCTCGATCTGCGGCGGCATCTTGTAATAGTTCTTCTGCGGGCTGGCGAAATGGGCCTGCCGCAGGGAAAGGAGTTGCGCGCTTTCCGGTTTGGGCGCATCGCAGCCAGGCGACAGAAGTGCTGCGGGCGAGGGGCAGAGGCCGGACCAGGCGCCCACCTGATCCGGACTGCAGAACAGCGGCGGCGTCATTGTCGGAAGACGGCAAAGCTGAACCCGCAGCCCACCGATAGCGCCCTCCTCTCCCGCCACCGTCCCGAGCGGCTGTCCTTGCAAGACATCGGCACCGTCCTCGAGCGCACAGTCGAGCCCGTCGAGATGCAGGCTGACATCGGCGCCAACAAGAACGAGATGCTGCTCCTGAAGCTGGACACGGCCGCCGAAAGGCGCCGTGACGGCCGTTCCGGCGGGCAGGCACATGTCGACATGCAGCGCGAAGGTCTGAGGCGGCTTGGCGCTTCTAAGCTCTGTGCGCGACAGACGATATTCGCCATAGCGCGTCGCCGCGATGCCCGTCTCCGCCGCCGCTCTTGCCAGCAGCCGCCAGTCCATGTCCTGGCGGAACCAGTTGCCCTCGGCAAAATCCGGCCCGGTCACGCCGAGGTCGGCATAGGCGATGTTTTCCGGCGCGATGTCGGGAAGGAGCGAATGCCAGCTCTCCATATCCGGCGGGGCGACGGTGATGCCTGCCACATCGAGGATCGCGTGCTCCATCAGGTCGAAAGATGCGGAGGTTGCCGTTTCGAAAATCTCGCGTTCATGCGCGATATTGCCGCGGACATAGTCGTTGTCCGGATCGACGGCAAGCTGCTGCTCACCGCTGGCAAGGAGGATGACCGCGCGGGCGACCACAAGCGGCCAGAGCGCCTTCAATTCCTCCTCATTCAGAGGGTAGGTCGCGTGGTATGCCCTGACCGCGGGCAGGATGTAAAAGGGATCGCCGTCGGCATGGTGCAGCAGCGAGGCGCAAGTGACGGCGAGATCGCCGATCAGCCATCCCCTTATGATGTCGCCGAAGTCGATGACACCATCCGGGATCGGAGAGCCGCGCTCTTCGGGGCGGCTCACCACATTGTCGTCGGTGACATCGTGATGCACGGGCTGCACCCGCAGGCGGCCGGCGAGCGGATGGATGCGGCGTACCGCGGCCACCATGGTTTTGGCGATGCGGTCGCGCGCTTCGTGATCGGTAATGGCGGAAAGAAGCTGCACGGCGACCGGGCCCGCCTTGCGCAGGTCCCATTGCAGGCTCCGGTCGAGCCCGCGGTGATCGAAATCCGCAAGCGAGCGGGCAAGCCGCGCCGAAAGTTCGCCGAGAGCGGAGACCGAGGCGGGGGGAAGGTGCTTGCGCCTCGTCAGCGGTTCCCCCTCCAGATATTCCAGCACGCGGATCTGATAGCTCTTCTCGCGAACGTTCACGGAGATGATCTCCGTGCCATCCGTCGCCGCCATGACATCAGGCACGCGCGGCGCACCCTGCTTGGACTTCAGGTGCTTGATCGCCGCATTCTGCGCTTCCAGCTCGATCCTTTCATAATCCGCATGCGTGATTTTCAGGATGAAGCGGCCTTCGCCGGTATCGATGCGATAGTTGCGGTCCTGTTGACTGCCGAGTTCTTTCAATGTGCCCGAAAGCCCGTAATAGTCCCGCAGAAGCTCCTCCGCTTCTGCGATCGTGACGTCCGGTCGCGGCCTCTGCATCCTTTCGAGAAGCGCTGTGTCGGTCATGTTTCCCCCCGCAAGCGATTCGATATCGCCATGCTAATGCATGTCGCGCAAAAGTGTGCAGCGGTTTTGCGGCAACGACATGCATAAA
>NZ_JAULLL010000012.1:0-271809 GCF_041357635.1 Sinorhizobium sp. CB7 | reverse complement strand
CCGCCGCCCTCGTCAGTGATGGCGCTTATAATCCTACCCCTCAGACCAAGTCAACTCCACCACAACAAACTTTTTTGACAATTTTGTAACAGGCTGATTTTATTGATGTATTTCGACTCTTTGGCTTAGTCGGCCAAATTTCGCCTACAAATGGCGGGCATGAACGAATTCTTTTCCGCCAATCTCGTCCCGGGCGCCGAATTCATTAGATAAACAATATATAGGAAGCGTTTCCATGCAATTCCAGAGTGGCTTGCGCGGTGGCTTCCTTTCGCTAGTTTGGCACATGACCGATCGATAACGGAGTGTGAGATGCTTGTCCTGAATGAGGAGCAAACGCAAACGGCGCTTGCCTGGCCGGAGCTTATCGACGCAATCGCGGCGATGTTCCGTGAGGGCTGCGTTATGCCGGTGCGGCACCATCACGATATCGCGGTTCCGGGCGAAGAAAATGCGACGCTACTATTGATGCCGGCGTGGATGCCTGGACGGTATTCGGGCGTAAAGATGGTCTCCGTTTTTCCGGGAAACGTCCGACGGTCTCTGCCCGCGATCTTTGGCACCTATCTTCTTTCGTCAGGGGCTACAGGCGAGATGCTTGCCGCCATCGACGGCGGCGAACTGACGGCGCGGCGCACGGCGGCGACGTCAGCGCTTGCCGCCCGATATCTGGCGCGACCGGATGCGGAGGAGTTGCTCGTCTGCGGCACGGGGCGCCTGGCGCTCAATCTGATGCAGGCGCATGCGGTGACGCGGCCGATCAAGCGCTTCAGGGTCTGGGGTCGCACGCTCACCAAGGCCGAGGACGTCGCGGACAGCGCACGCAGCCTGGGATTGGCGGCCGAGGCGGTTGCGGATATCGAAGCGGCGGCCCGCAGCGCGGACATCATTTCCTGCGCGACGCTTTCAAACCATCCTCTGATCTGCGGCGATTGGCTGAAGCCCGGCGCGCATCTCGACCTCATTGGCGGCTTCAAGCCGGACATGCGCGAGGCTGACGACACCGCTATTCGTCGCTCGGCGGTCTTCGTCGATACGCGCGCCGGGGCGATGAGCGAGGCCGGCGACATTGTCCAGCCGATGAAACGCGGTTTGCTCAAAGAAGGCGACATCCGGGCCGAGCTTGCCGAACTGGTCCGCGGCTTGCGGCCCGGACGGTCGAAAGACGGCGAGATCACGCTGTTCAAATCCGTCGGTGCCGCGCTTGAAGATCTGGCAGGCGCCGTCCTTGCCTACGAGACCTGGACCCGCAGGACGTGAAGGCAATGGGCACTATCCTGCCGGAGCTTCCGGTTTCCCATGTCCTGCAGGATATCGGCAAGGCGCTTGCCGCTGAAAAGCGTGCCATTCTTTCGGCGCCGCCCGGTGCTGGCAAGACGACGCTCGTTCCCCTTCATCTTCTGAACGAGCCTTGGCGCGGCGACGGCAGGATCATTCTCCTGGAGCCACGGCGACTGGCTGCGCGGGCGGCTGCGGCGCGCATGGCCTCCCTTCTCGGCGAGACGGTCGGTGAAACCGTCGGCTATCGGATGCGCCTCGACAACAGGATATCCGCGAAAACGCGGATAGAAGTGGTGACGGAAGGCGTGTTCACACGCATGATCCTCGACGATCCGGAGCTCTCCGGTATTTCGGCCGTTCTTTTCGACGAGTTTCACGAGCGATCGCTGGATGCCGATTTCGGACTGGCGCTGGCCCTGGATGTGCAGTCGGCCCTCAGAGAGGATCTGCGCATTCTCGTCATGTCGGCAACCCTCGACATCGAGCGCATCGCGACGCTGCTCGGTGAGCCTCCGGTGATCAAGAGCATGGGTCGCAGCTTTCCGATCGATATCCGCTATCGCGACCGGTCAGCCGGCGACCGCATTGAGGATGCAATGACACGGGCGATTCTCGATGCCCACGCAAATGAGGAAGGCTCGATCCTCGCCTTCCTGCCGGGCCAGGCGGAGATCATCCGCGTAGCGGAACGGCTGAACGCCAGGATGGGTGACGAAACGCTGGTCGTACCGCTCTATGGCAATCTCGGCCAGAAGGAACAGGATGCGGCCATCCGGCCGGCGCCGAAGGGAACGAGGAAGATCGTTCTTTCGACGTCGATCGCGGAAACCTCCATCACCATCGACGGTGTCCGCCTCGTCATCGACAGCGGGCTACAGCGGCTGCCGGTGTTCGAGGCCTCGACCGGGATCACGCGGCTGGAAACCGTGCGTGTCTCCCGCGCTTCGGCCGATCAGCGCGCCGGGCGCGCCGGACGTACCGAGCCGGGCATCGCCATCCGCCTCTGGCACCAGGGACAGACGGCAGCGCTTCCCGCCTTCACGCCGCCGCAGATTCTCGCAAGCGATCTTGCCGGCCTCGTTCTCGATCTCGCCCATTGGGGCGTTCAGGACGCACGTTCCCTCGCGTTCCTCGACCCGCCGCCCGAAACCACCTTCAACGAAGCGCGCAATCTTCTGCGACAGCTCGGCGCATTGGAAGAGGGCGGCGCGTTGACAGCGCGCGGCAAGCTGATGCGCAATCTGGCGCTGCCACCGCGGCTGGCATCGATGGTCGTTTCGGCGCATGAGGACGGTCATGCGCTGGAAGCGGCGATGCTTGCGGTTCTCCTGACGGAACAGGGCCTCGGTGGGACAAGTATCGATATCGAGGATCGGTTGCGCCGATTTGCCTCGGAACGGGGTGAGCGGGCGGATGCATCCCGCAAGCTCGCCGGGCGCCTGGCATCGGCTGTCGGCGGAAAGCCGGGCGCTTCCTCAGGTCCTGTGCTTGCCGGGCAGCTGCTGCTTCACGCCTTCCCTGACCGAATCGCGTTGCAGCGCGGCGGGCGCGGGCGCTATGTGATGGCCAATGGACGAGGCGCGGAGCTGCCGGAAGCCGAGCGACTTGCCGGTTCCCGCATGCTTGTAGTCGCCGATCTGACTGGCAGGGCCGCCCAGGGGCGTATACTCGCCGCCGCGGAAATCTCTCGCGTGGATGTCGAGGCGCATCTGCCGGGAGAGATCAAAAGCGAGGATCAATGCGTGTTCGACCCCGCCAGCGGCCAGGTTCGCGCCCGTCGGGTCACGAGGCTCGGTGCCATTATTTTCGAGGAAAGCCCTCTGCCTCGACCGAGCGGCGAACAGGCGGTAAAGGCATTGGCCGGCGGTGTCGCGCAATTGGGTCTCAAGAACCTGCCTTTTTCCAAGGAGGCGATGCAATTGCGCGAACGGATCGGCTTTCTGCATCGAACCATCGGCAGTCCCTGGGCTGATGTCAGCGACGAGGCCTTGCTCGCACGGCTGGATGAATGGTTCACCCCGTTCCAGACGAATGCGCGCGGGCTCGCGGATATCTCTGCAAGCGGCCTTTCCGAGGGGTTGCTATCGCTGGTGCCGCACGAGTTGCAGCGGGACCTCAACCGACTGGCGCCGACGCATTTCGAAGCGCCGACCGGCCAACGCCATCCGATCCGCTATGATGGCGAAGAACCGGCCCTTACGATCCGCGTCCAGGAACTCTTCGGGCTGAAACAACATCCGGCGATCGGCGGCGGAAGGCTGCCGCTTCTGCTCGAATTGACCTCGCCGGCCCACCGGCCGATCCAGACTACCCGCGATCTACCCGGCTTCTGGGCCGGCTCGTGGAGGGACGTCCGTGCCGATATGCGCGGCCGCTACCCGAAGCATCCATGGCCGGAGAATCCGCAGGACGCGGCGCCGACGACAAGAGCCAAGCCCCGTGGTACATGATCCTAGAGCGGATGCCGAAAAGTGCGCGCGGTTTTCGGCTGAAGTTCCGCTCTAGCTACTTGATGCAGATCAGGATTCAGACTTTCAGGCCGTTTCGGCCTGAAATCATCCCGATCTAGCGGGCATGGAGAATAACCAAATGGTCGATCACGTCGAAGCTTCGCAGGACGGCCACCACACCAGCCGCCGATTGCGGCTGCAGACCTTGGTGCGCCTGCGTTGGCTTGCCGTCGGCGGTCAAACCGTAACGGTGATGATCGTCGCTTTCTGGCTGAAATTTCCCCTCCCGCTGCTTGCCTCCTGCGTCCTCATCGCATGTCTCGCCTGGGTCAACTTCTTTCTCACGCTGCGCTATCCTCCGACGCATCGGCTGGAGCCGCCCGCGGCCTTTGCGCTTCTCGGCCTGGATCTCCTGCAGCTCTGCGGATTGCTTTTCATCACCGGGGGGCTTGCCAATCCGTTTTCGGTGCTCGTTTGCGTTCCGGTCATCATTTCCTTCGCATCGCAGCCGATCCGCTACAGCATGGCGTTGCTCGTCCTCGCCATGATCTGCATCACCATTCTCGCCTTTTCACCGTTTCGGCTGCCCTGGTACAGCGGGGTCGCTATCAACGTCCATAATGTCATGCAGCTCGGTGTCTGGTGCGCGATTGCCTCGACCATGGCTTTTGCGGCCTTCTACGCCTACCGGGTCTCCATGGAAGCAAGCCAGCTTGCCGATGCCCTCGCTGCTACCGAACTCGTCCTGCAACGGGAAAAACATCTCTCGCAGCTCGATGGTCTCGCTGCGGCGGCAGCCCACGAACTTGGCACGCCGCTTGCCACGATCAGCGTCGTCGCTAAGGAGATGGAGCGCGAGCTGATCCACGACGATCGCTTTCGCGAGGACGTGCAACTGCTTCGCAGCCAGAGCGAGCGTTGCCGGGACATCCTGCGCCGGTTGACGACGCTGTCCTCCGCGGACGAGGCGCATATGCGGCGGCTGCCGCTTTCCTCGATGATCGAAGAGGTGGTGGCTCCGCATCGCGAATTCGGCATTCAGCTGGAACTCGTCGAAAAGAGCCCGCGAAAGGGCGAGCCGGTCACCGATCGCAATGCGGGAATTATGTACGGGCTCGGCAACCTGGTCGAAAATGCTGTGGACTACGCCCGCAAGAAGGTCACGGTCACTGTCGAGCATGATGCCGAAAAGGTCGTGATCATCATAGAGGATGACGGGAGTGGTTATTCAGCGGATATTCTGACCCGTATCGGCGAGCCCTACGTCACTAAACGACAGCGGGACGATACCGCCGGCGGACTTGGGCTTGGCCTTTTCATCGCCAAAACACTGCTCGAACGCTCGGGCGCCACTCTCCTCTTCGAAAACCGCGATCCGGAAACGCCCGGCGCGCGGATCCAGATTGAATGGCCAAGAATGCTGCTCGACACAAATTCGACAAAGTGACTTTACGCGCATATGTAGACATGATCAGTATGCGTAACATGCAGGCGGTCAACCGCCGGGAATGACATCATGACGGATAAGAACGAAGCGACCAGCGCAATCGAAACGGGCAACAGCGCCTCCGACCATATTGGTCCAGATGCGTCTCTTCTAATCGTTGACGATGACGGGCCGTTTCTCCGACGCTTGGCGCGAGCGATGGAAACGCGCGGCTTTGCTGTCGATACCGCCGAGTCAGTCGCCGAGGGCGTCGCCAAATCGAAGGCCAATCCTCCGAAATATGCCGTGGTTGACCTTCGGCTGGGCGACGGCAACGGTCTCGACGTCATCGAGGCAATCCGCCAGCGGCGCGACGACACACGCATCGTTGTGCTGACCGGTTATGGCAACATCGCCACGGCAGTAACCGCCGTCAAGCTGGGTGCATTGGACTATCTGGCAAAGCCCGCTGATGCGGACGACGTATTTTCCGCGCTGACTCAACGACCGGGCGAGAAGGCGGAAGTCCCGGAAAATCCGATGTCGGCTGATCGCGTCCGCTGGGAACACATCCAGCGCGTCTATGAAATGTGCGAACGCAATGTCTCGGAGACGGCGCGCCGGCTCAACATGCATCGGCGCACACTGCAGCGCATCCTGGCAAAGCGCGCGCCTAAATAATTTTCCTCAAAGGTCGAGAGGTTTGCCGTTCGCCCATTCGGCCAGCATGAGCCGTTGAGCGGCAGCTCGGGAGAAATCCAGCGTGACGGATTTGCGTGTGGCCGGCGGCAGCCGGTGATGCGGAGCCTCCCTTAGCATGTGCGCACCATAGCCATCGGAAAGAAAGAGCCCGCAATCTTCCGGAAAGATGTCGAGGGGCACATCCTTGTGGGTCGCGAAGAAAAGCCGGTCGCAATGGAGGCGATAGTCCGGCCATTTTCGATCCACCTTGAAGTCCTCGATCGACGTCTTAATCTCGATGATCCAGATCTCGCCCTTTTCCGAAAGGGCGACCAGATCCGCACGCCGCCCGCTTGAGAGTACGAGTTCCGGCAGAACGGCGTGACGCATTTCATGCAGCAAGATCTGCATGCCTCTGCGTACCATCATCGCCCTGTCGGACTGTCGGCCGTCTATTAACGGATTGTTATTATAAAGGCTCAAAATCGTCATGGATTGCCACTGGATTACAGGGAGTGTTGTTGCAAAAAAGCCATCAGCTTTTAATTTGCGCTGCAGATGAATTTTGTCGCGCCGCAGCAGCTTGCAAAGACAAATTTAATCGAAAATAAAACATAATCAAAGATGGTCAAACCCACCTGTATTTTCCTGTCAGACTTCAAGAGACTTCCATGCGCACGCCCTCTGCAATGATTGTATTTGGCCTCGTGGCAACGCTTGCCTCGGTCGGCTATTCCACAGTTTCACAAAGTGCCCCGATCGACCGCACCACGACCGCGTCCACCACGGCATCGACCACTCAGGCCATCGAGCTTTTCGATGACGCCTACGGGGTTACGAATGATGCGGGTTACTCCCTTCCCGCCATCCCGATCCAGAAGGTGAAGCCGCAGTTTCACCGGCAGGTCGTCAGCTATCAAACGACGGAACGTCCGGGCACGATTGTCGTCAATACCCGCGAACGCTTTCTCTACTATATCCTTTCGGGCGACACGGCGATGCGCTACGGTATCGGCGTCGGCAAACAGGGTTTCGCCTGGGCCGGTACCGCCTATGTAGCCTGGAAGCAGGAATGGCCGACCTGGCATCCGCCGAAGGAAATGGCAGAGCGCAAGCCGGAAGTCGCCAAATATGTCGAAGGCGGCATGGGTCCGGGTATCAACAACCCGCTGGGGGCGCGCGCCATGTACCTCTACAACGAAAAGGGCCAGGACACGCTCTTCCGCCTGCACGGCACACCGGAATGGGCGTCGATCGGCACGGCTGCTTCCTCCGGATGCATCCGTTTGATGAACCAGGACGTGATCGACCTCTATAAGCGCGTCCGTCCGGGCCGCAGCACCAAAGTGATCGTGATCCAGTAACATCAAGAGAATCGTAATCAGAAAGGCCGCCGGAAAATCCTCCGGCGGCCTTTCTCATTTCTTGAAGTTCAGCCTGAACGCTTTGCCTTCAACTCGCGCCGGCGGCGATGCAGCACCGGCTCGGTGTAGCCGTTCGGCTGCTCCCTGCCCTTCAGCACGAGGTCGAGCGCCGCCTGGAAGGCGACTGATCCGTCGAAATCCGTCGCCATGGGATGGTAATTCGGATCCGACACATTCTGCCGGTCGACGACCGTGGCCATTCGCTTCATCGTCTCGATGATCTGCTCCTCGGTGACGACCTTGTGGTAAAGCCAGTTGGCCATATGCTGAGCGGAGATGCGCAGCGTCGCGCGGTCCTCCATCAGGCCGACATTGTTGATATCAGGTACTTTCGAGCAGCCGACGCCCTGATCCACCCAGCGCACGACATAGCCGAGAATGCCCTGGGCATTGTTGTCGAGCTCGCGCTGGATCTCCTCAGGCGTCCAATTGGGCCGGCTCGCGACCGGCACCGACAGGATATCGGAAAGCTTCGCCCGGGCGCGGTCCTTGAGCCCCTGCTGGACACGGGCGACGTTGACGTGGTGGTAATGGGTGGCATGCAGCGTCGCGGCGGTCGGCGAGGGGACCCAGGCGGTATTCGCCCCGGCTCTCGGATGCGCGATCTTCTGTTCCAGCATCGCCGCCATCATGTCAGGCATTGCCCACATGCCCTTTCCGATCTGGGCATGACCGGAGAGGCCACATTCGAGACCGATATCGACATTCCAATTTTCATAAGCCGAAATCCAGGCGGCCTGCTTCATATGGCCCTTGCGAATCATCGGTCCGGCTTCCATCGAGGTATGAATTTCATCGCCGGTGCGATCGAGGAAGCCGGTGTTGATGAATACGACACGCTCGCGGGCGGCGCGGATGCACTCCTTGAGATTGACCGTCGTGCGGCGCTCCTCGTCCATGATGCCCATCTTTAGGGTATTGCGCGGTAGTCCAACGGCATCCTCGACTTTTGAGAATATCTCCACGGCGAAGGCGACCTCGTCCGGTCCGTGCATCTTCGGCTTGACAATGTACATGGAGCCGGTGCGGGAATTCTGTCGCCTGCCGTTCGGGCCGATATCGTATCGCGCTATCAGCGCCGTGATCATCGCGTCCATGATCCCTTCCGGAATCTCGTTGCCGTCGCGGTCAAGGATTGCGGGATTCGTCATCAGGTGCCCGACATTGCGCACCAGCATCAGGGAGCGTCGATGCAGATCGAAGCTCGAACCATCGGGCGACTTATATTCGGTGTCCGGATTGAGCTTGCGGATAAAGGTCGCCCCACCTTTCGAGACATCTTCCTGCAGATCGCCCTTCATCAGGCCGAGCCAGTTGCGATAGACGACGACCTTATCTTCGGCGTCGACGGCAGCAATCGAATCCTCGCAATCCATGATCGTCGTGATGGCCGATTCGAGCCAAATGTCCGAGATATGGGCGGTGTCGGACTTACCGATGGCGGTTTCGGGATCGATCCGGATTTCGATATGGATGCCGTTGTTCTTCAATAGGATATGAGAGGGCTCAGCCGCATCTCCGAGATAGCCGACGAATTGTCCGGCATCCTTGAGCAAAACCTGCTCACCATCCAGCGCGGTTATCGACAATCCGCCGTTCACGACGGCGAATGACTCGACATCCTTCCAGCTCGAATCGGCAAGCGGCACCGAATCATCGAGGAACTGGCGAGCCCAGGCGATGACTTTTTCACCGCGTTTTGGATTGTAGGACTTGCCCTTTTCGGCGCCCTCCGTCTCAGGGATACCATCGGTGCCGTAGAGCGCATCATAAAGCGAACCCCAGCGCGCGTTTGCGGCATTCAGGGAATAGCGCGCGTTCATCACCGGGACAACAAGCTGCGGGCCGGCTATCGAGGCGATCTCAGGATCGACATTGGCTGTGGATACGGAGAAATCCGACCCCTCCGGCAAGAGGTAACCGATCTCGTGAAGAAAATTCTGATAGGCGTCCATGTCCGTTGGGGCGCCGTGCTGGCGATACCAGCCATCGAGGGCCGTCTGCAGCTCATCGCGCTTTGCGAGCAATGCGCGGTTGCGCGGCGCCAGATCGTGGACGATCGCGGAAAATTCCGCGAAGAATTTTTCGGAATCGATACCGGAACCCGGCAGCACCTCGTTCTGGAGGAAATCATACAATACGGCTTCGATGGCAAGCCCGTTCTTCTCGATGCGACTCATGCAAATCTCTCCTCACGCCGCCCGCAATCCATGCCGGCATGCTGCCAGTTTGCGCGGCTTTCATTCATAGTCAATTCAGCAATAGTTCTAAAGATTTATGCTGAAATGGAACAAGTCAGTCGACCGCAATCCTCGGCCGACCCGACGCGACCGCAATGAATCGCGCTTCGAGGAGCCGGCGGCTGCCCTCGATTTCCGGCGCATCGACCTGCTCGTCCATGGTCAAGACCGGGTCATCGGCGCCATTCAGCCGCGCCTGCGAGAGGGCGGAGGTGACCGCCCGTTCGCGCGCCAGCTCCAAAGCCTCTCTTTCATCCGTAAGACGCAGGGTCTCGCCGGCGCCGTTGAGGACGAAGATACCCTCCTCCGGCATGGTGACGAAGGTTGCGGCGCTGGCGCGCACCTGACCGACGACCGCGCCGATGGCGTTTGCCACATCGGAATCGTCAGGGATTGCGCTGTCGCTCGCAAGCATCTCAGCGATCGCGGGATAATAGACGGGTGCCGAAGCGCCAAGGCCGATTAAGGGTCGATCGAGCGACAGGCTGAACCGGACGATGCCCGACGAACGGTGCAATGCCCGCGTGACCGATGTTGCCTTCGCCGGGTCGATATCAGCGACACCATCCTCCGCCAAGCAGGCGGCCAGGATCACATCGGCGGATTGGCGCGTAAGCCGGTCGACAATCTTTTGCGCCAGATCTTCGACCGAGGAAGCGATCGGGCGGGCGGAGCCGTCCTTGATGCGTGTGGCGAGCGCCAGTCCCAGCCTGGCGCCCTCGCTGTTCCACTGGTTTTGCCGTCCGAGGGCATGCATGGCGTCAGAGGGCGTCAGGCCGCAGAGATGGACGAGACCACGAGCAACGAGCCGGTCGAGCACAGCCTTTTGCGACGTCGACATCAGAAGCTGGTCGAGGGCCACGGGAACATCGCCGATCCGTTCGAACAGCGCCTGTTCCTGTGGCTGGAGCCCGCTTGCCAGATGATCCGGAATGCCGGTCCTCACGGCAAAACGCCCGTCATGGCGTCCAAGATGCGGCGCACGCATCTGCCGCTCCAGTGCTCCGATGACTGCTTCGGCATGAAGGCTCGCAGCGAGGCTCAGCGGCAGAAGCCGCCGCGGCCCAAGTTCAAGCGTTGCGGACAAGCCTCGTTCATTGATGCGCACCTCCGAATCGCCGCCGAGACCATAGGTCCGCATGGCGACGGCCTCGACCATGGTGCGATGGCCGCCGACGACAGCGCCATCGGCATCGAGACGCGGACGCCCGCTCTCCATGACCGCAATGTCTGTCGTCGTGCCGCCGATGTCGGAGACAACGGCATTATCGAGTCCTGTCAGGTACCGGGCACCGACGAGGCTTGCTGCCGGACCGGAAAGAATCGTTTCGATCGGCCGGAGCCTCGCCCGCGATGCCGAGATGAGGGCTCCATCACCGCGCACCACCATCATTGGTGCGGAAATGCCCCGCGCATGCAAAAAGGTTTCGCAGGCTCCGACGAGCCGGTCGATCATCGAAACAAGGCGAGCATTGAGCAAGGTTGTCAGTGCCCGCCGCGGCCCGCCCAGACGTGAGGAGAGTTCGTGGCTGCAAGTGACCGGCAGATGGGAGATCTCCCGGATACGGTCGCGGACACAGATTTCATGGGCCGGATTGCGGACTGCGAAATAGCCGGCAACTGCAAAGGAGGAAACAACTTTCGAAAGCTGAGGCAAGGCGGCATCCAAGGGCGCCAGATCCAGCGGCGTCTCGTTTCCGTGGACGTTATGACCGCCGGGCAGAAAGATGACCGGATCCGATCCGAGCGCCTCGACAAGCCCATCCCTCTTCAGTTCGCCCGGCCCAAAGCCGATCATTACCAGACCGGCGCGACCGCCCTGCCCCTCGACGAGCGCATTGGTGGCGAGCGTCGTCGACAACGATACAAGACGGATGGCAGAAACGGGGATCCGTGTCTGATCGAGGACGGCTTCAACGGCGCCGGCGATACCGATCGCAAGATCATGGCGGGTGGTCAGCGATTTTGCCTTGGCAATGACACCATCGGTTTCATGGAAAAGGACGGCATCCGTATAGGTTCCACCCGTATCGATGCCGAGCAGGAAATGGGAAATCACGCTTTAATCCTTGGCTGCGGACGTGGCAAAGCAGAAAGCTTCGAAATGATATTGTGGAGCTTATCGCATTCTTGCATGTTGTACTGCTAGCCGCTGGGCGGCAAAATCCGCCGCTTCAAACCTTGTCCCGATCATTTGCGTGCGGTTACGCGCATGGGCAAGCCGTTCAGCGGCTGCGTCGTCAATTTCTGTACCGGCCAGGGATTGGTTTCGGCAGTCGTGTCGAAACGATAGCGGTGCATCAGCACGGCTAGCGCAATGACCGCTTCCTGGAGGGCGAATGTCGAGCCGATGCAGACACGCGGACCGGCCCCGAAGGGCAGGTACTGGAAGCGATTGATCTTTCCGCGATTTTCCGGAAGGAAGCGCTCGGGCATGAAGGCGCGGGGGTTTTCCCAGTAAAGCTCATGCCTGTGCAGCGTCCACGGCATCATCAGCACGGTAATGCCCGCCGGAATTTCGACCAGTTCGCCCTGCGGGCTGACCCATTCGTCATCCGCTATCGCAGCACGATTGATCGACGGCGCCGGCGGATAGAGCCGCATTCCCTCCTCGAAGGCGGCCCGCACATGCGGCATGAGATCGAGCCACTCGACGGGCTCGGCACCGGTTGCAAGCACGCGGTCGATCTCCTCCTCCATCCCGTTGCGGACATGAGGGCAGTTGGCCACGCAATAGAGCGTCCAGGCGAGTGCCCGGGCCGTCGTCTCGTGACCGGCGCCGATGAAGGTAAGGATATTGTCCTCGATCTCCTCCATGGTCAGGCCGCCGGGTCCCGCTTGTTCCAACAGCAATGTCAGGAAATCATCGGGCGCGGAACCGCGATCCGCCTTCATCTTGGCAAGCCGCATGTCCATCGTGTCGCGAACGATGCCCCGGAATGTGTCGAGCACCTTCTGTCCGCCTATACGCGTTACACGTGGAACCCAGGAGGGTGCACGCAAGAGATCCATAGGGTCGACACGACCCATACGATGAAGAAGTTGGTTGACGTCATCGGCAAAATGGCCGGTCGAGGAGACGATCTCACCCGAAAAGAGCGTGTCGGAAAGGACGGCGAAGGTCAGCTCCGTCATATCGACGGAAATATTGAAAACGTCGCCCCCGGCGCCCGCTTTCTCATATTTTTGTGCGTATTCCTCGCTCTGGCGCAGCATCTGTCCCGCAAAACCCCTGGCGTGGCGCGGCGTGAAGACAGGCGCCACGGCCCTGCGGGAACGCTTCCAGACATTGCCTTCCGCGGTGAGCAGACCATCGCGCAGAATCGGCCGCAGGACGAGCTGGCGGATATCCGACATGCGATAGTTCGAGGCATTGTCGACGAGCACGTGCTTAATGAGGCCGGGGTCGTTGACGATCAGCGTCTGTTCCCGGAAGAACTTCGTGAAAATCCACGGCAGCGTATAGGAAGGCTCGCCCCAGAGCTCGAGCGGATTGCGCAGGATAGTGCGAATGGTTTGCAGCCACGTCGGCGGCACGGTGCGCGGCATCGGCGCGGGCGGCATGAAGGGTTCCGGGCTCATATCCATCAGATCACGATCACCTTACTCGAAGATCTGGATCTTCCCGCCACAGAGAAATTTTAGAGCAGGGATTCGAGCTCGTCCAGTTTGTCGTTGATGAGCCAGCCGTAGTAATTCTCTTCCGGCCACACCATAGCGCCGCCCGATGTCCTGTTCCTCGCCGCCAACACTGCCGCCCGCTGCCGGGAATTGCCGACGTTGTAGAGTGTTGCGGTGATGCCCGGGTTGTGGGAGATGTCCATGCCCGCGATCGATCTGTAATCGTCGATCGACTTGCGGATGGAAGCGGCAACATAAGCCAGCGAAATGTCCGGATCCATAATGGCGCGATAGACGGCACCTGCGTTTTTCTCATCCAGCTTGTCATAGCCGGAAACTTTGCTGACAAGGTCGGACAGCATGAGGGCCGTCAGAGGGTTGATCTGTCCGAGACCGAAGGTCTGGCCCGCATAGAAAGGCTGGAAGAAGACCGCACTGAACCGATTGTTGGGAAATGACTTGCCCTCGACCGTCCGGCCACGGAACTCGTTGTCCCAGACGTCCTCGCGGCAGGACCAGAGGGTGTAGGAATCGATCTCGTTAGCGCATTTCGCAAATTGCGGCCGAGAAACGAAATCATCGACGCTTTCACCCTCATAGGCAAAGCGGAAGCTCTCGCCGGCATAGGATGCCGCCTTTACATAATAGGACTGCAGCCGATCATAGGCGTCGACATTATAGGTATGCTCGCCGACGATGGCGCCGACGATGTGGATCGGGTCGATGCCGTAAGCGCGGGCAACGGACTTGATCTTGGAGACAAGCTGCTTGTCCGTCGCCAGAAGGTCGCGGACCTTCTCGTATTTTCGATCAAAGGTCGTCTTCGTTCCCTTTGTACGCCGCACCGACGCCCCGGGGACGTCCGGCTGTTCAACATGGCGATTGCCCGGCGGCACCAGGAGAACATCTGCAAAGGCAGGCATCCAGGAAAGGCTGGCAATGACGATAATAAGAGACTTCAGAAGGCGTCGCACGATCAGCTGTTCCTGTCGGGGCTCGGTCGAATTCCTGCGGATGCGGCTGACTGTAGCAGAATCTTGGCCGAATGATGTATCAGTCAGAAAAACAGAACGGGCCTTCACTAAAAAGTTAAAGGCCCGTTGTCGAGAGGTCACGCGTGAGAAGATCGGCGCGAAACGCCGCATCTACAGCGCCGTGCGTCTTATCAGACGCACAAAGGTCGCTGTAGCACTTTGAAGCTGCATGTTTTTATCCTTAAATCGGCTCCGATTTAAGGAAACATGCAGTAGTCAATCCATTACAAGATATAGCGCGAGAGGTCCGTGTTGGCTGCAAGATCGCCAACATGCTCACGTACATAGGCCGAGTCGATCATGATGGCCGCCCCGGCCTTGTCTGGCGCGTTGAAGGATATCTCGTCCAGGACACGCTCCATCACCGTCTGCAGCCGGCGGGCACCGATATTCTCAACGGAGGAATTGAGGTGCACGGCGACATCGGCCAGGGCGTCGATCGCGTCATCGGTGAAATCGAGGTTGAGGTTTTCGGTTTCCATCAGTGCGCGATACTGGCGGATCAGGCTTGCCTCCGTTTCCGTCAGGATACGGCGGAAGTCTTCCTTGGTCAGCGGCTTCAGCTCGACTCGGATCGGCAGTCGGCCCTGCAGCTCCGGCAGAAGATCCGACGGCTTCGAAACATGGAAGGCGCCCGATGCAATGAAGAGAATGTGATCCGTCTTTACCGGACCATATTTCGTCGAAACCGTCGTGCCTTCAACCAACGGCAGCAGGTCACGCTGCACGCCTTCACGCGAGACGCCGGCACCGAGGCCGCCGTCGCGCGCGGCGATCTTGTCGATTTCGTCCAGGAAGACGATACCGTCATTTTCGGTGGCACGCACAGCCTCGCGCTGGATCAGTTCGTTATCGATCAGCTTGTCGGATTCGTCGCGGATCAGCTCGGAATAGGAATCCTTGACGGTCGTGCGAACCTTCTTCGTCCGGCCGCCCAGGGCCTTGCCGAACATCTCCGACAGATTCAGCACGCCGATATTGGCGCCGGGCATGCCCGGAATCTCAAAGCCCGGCATGCCAGTGCCGCTATCGGCGACCTCGATATCGATCTCCTTGTCATCGAGCTCGCCGTTGCGGAGCTTCTTGCGGAAGCTGTCACGCGTCGCCGGCGAGGCGGTGGATCCCACCAGCGCATCCAAGACGCGCTCTTCCGCGCTCATATGCGCCTTGGCCTGCACTTCGGCGCGCTTCTTCTCGCGCGCCAGACCAATGCCGACTTCGACCAGGTCGCGAATGATCTGTTCGACGTCACGGCCGACATAGCCGACCTCGGTGAATTTCGTTGCCTCCACCTTGATGAAGGGCGCACCGGCGAGCTTCGCCAGACGACGGGAAATTTCCGTCTTGCCCACGCCAGTCGGACCGATCATCAGAATGTTCTTCGGCATGACTTCATCGCGCAGGCTCGGATCGAGCTGCTGGCGGCGCCAACGGTTGCGCAAGGCGATTGCAACGGCGCGCTTGGCCTCATGCTGGCCGATAATGTAACGGTCGAGTTCGGAAACGATCTCGCGGGGGGAAAAGGTGGTCATTGTTTGTCACATCTCCTGATGGTCCAGAGCCATCAACAGCTCCCGACCATAACTCGTTATTGTTTCTTCAAGCCTTGTAAAAAGCTTTCCTGAATAGGTCCCCGCCGACCGAGCGGCCGAAAACCTAAAGGATCAGCCTTCGACATCCAATGTTTCCACCACCGTATTCTGGTTCGTGTAGACGCAGATATCGGCGGCGATTTCCATGGCGCGGCGGGCGACCTCTTCTGCAGACTTGTCGGTATCCATCAGCGCGCGGGCGGCCGCGAGCGCATAATTACCGCCGGAACCGATCGCCATCGTGCCGTGTTCAGGCTCGAGAACATCGCCATTGCCCGTGATCGCCAATGTGATCGACTTGTCCGCGACAAGCATCATGGCTTCAAGATTGCGCAGATATTTATCGGTCCGCCAATCCTTGGCGAGCTCGACGGCAGCGCGCATGAGCTGCCCCGGATACTGCTCAAGCTTCTTTTCGAGCCGCTCAAGCAGGGTAAAGGCATCGGCGGTCGCGCCGGCGAAGCCTGCGATAACGTCACCCTTGCCGATGCGGCGCACCTTGCGGGCGTTACCCTTCATGACGGTCTGGCCGAGGCTGACCTGGCCATCGCCCGCCATCACCACCTTGCCGCCCTTTCGAACTGTAATAATCGTTGTCATCAAACACCTGTCTGCCCGATTTGCCGGGTCGTTAGTCTGTAGCCGCATGAGGCCCTGTTGAGCCCTATGTAAGAGGGGTTTGGCCGATTGCAATCGCCGCTCGCCTCCGTTGCGCCCTATCTCGACGCATAGCCGAATTAAAGCGTCTGTAACTTCTGGATATTTGCATATGCGCCTGATATGGAACGGCCTTATTCCCTGATGGAGCAGGCATATGGCAGAGACCGCAGCAAGCCGCACGGCCAGCGTTTCCCGCAAGACCAGCGAGACATCGGTTTCCGTGTCCGTCAATCTCGACGGTACCGGCAAATCGAAGATTTCGACCAGTGTCGGCTTCTTCGACCATATGCTCGACCAGCTCTCGAGGCATTCGCTCATCGATATGGAGATCGAGACCAAGGGGGATCTGCATGTCGACGATCACCACACCGTCGAAGACACCGGCATTGCGATCGGACAGGCGATTTCCAAGGCGCTCGGCGACCGGCGCGGCATCACACGCTATGCCTCCATCGATCTTGCCATGGATGAAACCATGACGAAGGCCGCCGTCGACCTTTCCGGTCGTCCGTTCCTCGTCTGGAACGTCAGCTTCAGCGCGCCGAAGATCGGCACCTTCGATACGGAGCTTGTCCGCGAATTCTTCCAGGCTCTGGCGCAGAATGCCGGCATCACGCTGCATATCCTCAACCATTACGGCGCAAACAATCACCATATAGCGGAGACATGCTTCAAGGCCGTTGCCCGCGCATTGCGCACGGCGACGGAGATCGACCCTAGACAGGCAGGCCGCGTTCCCTCGACCAAGGGGACGCTTGCCTAAGTTCCTTTTCAAGGAGCAAAGCACGTGACCGCAAGCTATCTCATTCTGACGCCTCCCGATGGACCGGATAGGAACCACGACACGACGCGGTGCATCCGGGATGGGTTTTCGTGGCTGGCCTTCATTTTTCCCGTCCTCTGGCTTCTTGGCCATCGGCTCTGGCTGGCTGCCTTGACCGCATTCCTGCTGCAGGGGCTCGGCGGACGGCTTCTGGAAGCAAATGGCGGCTGGCCGGCCGGAATCGCGGTGCTGTTCGGAATCAGTATTCTAACGGCGCTGGAGGGCCGCAATCTCCATATCAGCAATCTCGTCTCCAAGGGATGGACGCTCGAAGCCGTGGTTTCGGCCGATTCCATCGACGCGGCGGAGGAGATCTATTTTTCAAGTATCGAGACCTCCGTGAAAGAAAACGAGATGCCGAGGCCGCAATGGGATCGCGATCCTGGGAAAGGCTCCTCAGGCGGCGGTTTCACGGCTATGGGTCTCTTTGGTTTTGACGGAGGACGCTGATGCGCGTCGCAATTATCGACTATGGTTCGGGCAACTTGCGCTCGGCAACGAAGGCCTTCGAGCGCGCCGCGCGCGAGGCGGGCATCGAGGCTCGTATCGACCTCACCGACAAGCCCGATAATGTCGCCAGCGCCGACCGCATCGTACTGCCCGGCGTCGGCGCTTATGCCGATTGCCGTCGTGGGCTCGATGCCGTTTCCGGAATGGGTGAAGCGCTCATTCAGGCCATCGAAAGGAAGGGCAGACCGTTCCTTGGTATCTGCGTCGGCATGCAGCTGATGTCGTCGCGCGGCCTTGAAAAGACGATTACTGAGGGCTTCGGCTGGATTCCGGGCGATGTCGTCGAGATGACGCCGAATGATCCCGCTCTGAAAATTCCACAGATCGGCTGGAACACGCTCGACCTGACGCGCGCCCATCCACTATTTGACGGCATTCCGACGGGACCGGATGGGCTGCATGCCTATTTCGTACATTCCTATCATCTGGCGGTAGAAAATCCGGACGACGTTGTCGCGACGACCAGCTATGGCGGACCGATGACGGCATTCGTAGGCCGTGACAACATGGCCGGAGCGCAATTCCATCCGGAGAAAAGTCAGAAGCTTGGCCTCGCCCTGCTCGCTAATTTCCTACGCTGGAGGCCTTGAGCCGCGGCTTTAATACGGCCGCATTAATTGGCCTGTATGAAATCTCTGATTGGAGAGCTCGATGAAGGTTTCTCAAAGATCGGGTAAGATCTTCTATGCGCTGAGACCTTCAAAAGAGGGCCGGCCGCCATTTTCCGATGTTAAGCTCCCCGGAGGATTGGTGATACGCCGCGTCGATGAGGCTGTTCACAAGCTGGCCCTTTCGAATGCCCGCAAAATGCTGAAAAAGGCTGAACCTCGATGAACGAATCTTTTCCGGCTCCCGAAGCGTCGATGGCGCGGCAGAACAAAACCAGCCTCGCGGACATAGCCGAGGCCGTGATCGAATTCTACGTCGAGGGCGAAGACGACCTGATCGGCCTTCTCGCCTATGCGCTCTACGAGCGGCAGAAGCGCGACTGGATCGTCAGCCATCGAAAGCGCAACTCTGGGCGGGATCCAAGTGAATCAGAACTGGCCGCGGTCACAAGCAATTATCTTTCGAATGATCTGCGCAATACGTTGCGAGACCGCGCCTCCCAAATTTTGAGTAGCTATGCGGAGACCTATGTCGAGGCGGTGGAGCCGCAGATCCAGCTCACGGCAGTCAATAGCGACGCGCTGCGGCAGGTCCGCAAGATAGAAAAATCGATGACGAAGCGGGTCGGCTTCTGGCGCCAGGTGCGGGTCGGTTTCACCGTCACGCTGCTTCTCATCATCCTTTTTGGCGCGCTTGCAGTTGCGGCTGTCTTTTTCCGTTCGAATATCGTAGAGGCTTGGAATGCGCTGACAGCGCCCAGTCTACGTACCTAGGAAGATATGATCCTCTTTCCTGCCATCGATCTCAAGGACGGTCAGTGCGTTCGCCTGAAACACGGCCACATGGACCAGGCCACCGTCTACAATACAGACCCGGCCGCCCAGGCGAAGGCTTTTGAAGACCAGGGCTTCGGATGGCTGCACGTCGTGGACCTGAACGGCGCCTTTGCGGGGACGAGTGTTAACGGCAGCGCCGTCGACGCCATCCTGAAGGCGACGAAGAACCCGGTCCAACTCGGCGGCGGTATCCGCACGCTGGACCACATCGAGAACTGGTTATCGCGGGGGCTCGCCCGCGTCATTCTCGGCACCGTTGCGGTGCGCGATCCCGCGCTCGTCATCGAAGCCTGCCGGAAATTTCCCGGCAAGGTCGCCGTCGGGATTGATGCCAAGGGCGGCAAGGTCGCCGTCGAGGGCTGGGCGGAAGCCTCCGAGCTTGGCGTCATCGAACTGGCGAAAAAATTCGAGGGCGCCGGCGTCGCCGCGATCATCTATACCGACATCGACCGCGACGGTGTTCTGACGGGCATCAACTGGGCCTCCACCCTCGAACTCGCCGATGCCGTCACCATTCCCGTCATCGCCTCCGGCGGGCTTGCCTCGCTCGACGACATCCGCCGCATGCTCGAACCCGATGCCCGCAAGCTGGAAGGTGCGATTTCCGGCCGCGCGCTCTATGATGGCCGTATAGACCCGCAGGAGGCGCTGATGCTGATCAAAGCGGCGCGCGCCAAGGAGAATTCATGACGCTCAAAGCCCGCATCATTCCGTGCCTCGACGTCAAGGACGGCCGAGTCGTCAAGGGCGTCAATTTCGTCAATCTCGTCGATGCCGGCGATCCGGTCGAGGCGGCCAAGGCCTATGATGCCGCCGGCGCCGACGAACTTTGCTTCCTCGATATCACGGCATCATCGGATAATCGTGAAACCATTTTCGACGTCGTTGCCCGCACGGCTGAGCAATGCTTCATGCCGGTGACCGTCGGAGGTGGTGTCAGGAGCGTCGCCGATATCCGCAAACTGCTGCTTTGCGGCGCCGACAAGGTTTCGATCAATTCGGCGGCGGTGAAGGATCCGGATTTCGTCGCCGAGGCAGCGGACAAGTTCGGCAATCAATGCATCGTGGTCTCCATCGACGCCAGGAAGGTTTCGGCGGAAGGCGAGAGAGATCGCTGGGAAATCTTCACACATGGCGGTCGACAGCCGACCGGTATCGATGCGGTCGAGTTTGCCGGAAAGATGGTCGAACGCGGCGCGGGAGAACTGCTCGTCACCTCGATGGATCGCGACGGGACAAAGAGTGGCTATGACCTCAAGCTCACCCGCGCGATCGCCGATCAGGTACGCGTGCCGGTCATTGCTTCCGGCGGCGTCGGAACGCTCGACGATCTCGTAGCCGGTGTTAAGGAGGGACATGCGACGGCGGTGCTCGCGGCCTCGATCTTCCACTTCGGTACCTATTCCGTCAGCGAAGCGAAGCACTATATGTCCGATCACGGTATTGCCATGCGGCTCGACTGAGCCTCGGAAGACATGAGATGAGCGAATTTTCCCTTTCCGATCTCGAAAAGATCATCGCAGAACGGGCCAAGGCATCTCCCGATGAATCCTGGACGGCGAAACTTGTTGCGGCCGGCCAGCCGAAAGCGGCAAAGAAGCTTGGCGAGGAAGCGGTTGAAGCCGTCATGGCCGCGGTCATGAACGACCGGGATAACCTGATTTACGAAGCTGCCGACCTCCTTTATCACCTGATTGTCGTATTGAAGATTGCGGGCGTGCCGTTGCACAATGTCATGGACGAGCTTGAACGCCGCACTGCGCAATCAGGCCTCAAAGAAAAGGCCAGCCGGCAGAGTTGATGACCATAGCGACGCAAACCCTTGGCGCTTCCGAAGCGCTTGATCACATCCAGGCGAATGCCTATTCGCCATATCACTTCTTTACTTCCGAGGAATGGGCGAAATTCCGCGCCGACACGCCGCTGACGCTGACGGCCGACGAGGTGACGAGATTGCGCTCCATGGGCGATCCGATCGATCTCAACGAGGTCCGGCGCATTTATCTTTCGCTGTCGCGCCTGCTTTCCTCGCATGTGGAATCCTCGCAGATCCTTTTCGAGCAACGCAATCGCTTCCTCAGCCTCTCCGATGTCGCCAAGACCCCTTTCGTGATAGGCATTGCGGGCTCGGTCGCCGTGGGCAAGTCCACCACAGCGCGTATTTTGAAGGAACTGCTGGGGCGCTGGCCGTCGAGCCCGAAAGTGGACCTGATCACCACCGACGGCTTCCTTTACCCGAATGCCGAGCTGCAGCGCCGCAATCTGATGCAGCGCAAGGGCTTTCCGGAGAGCTATGACACCGCAGCCCTTTTGCGCTTTCTATCTGCGATCAAGGCGGGCCAGCCAAACGTCAAGGCGCCATGCTATTCGCACCTCGTCTACGACGTGCTTCCGAACGAGTACCGAATCGTCGACCGGCCGGACATCCTGATCTTCGAGGGCATCAACGTTCTGCAGTCGCGCCACCTTCCGGCGGACGGGAAAATCGTGCCGATGGTATCCGATTTCTTCGATTTCTCGATCTATATCGATGCCGACGAGCATCTGATCCACAACTGGTATGTGGGACGCTTCATGAAGCTGCGGGAGACCGCCTTCCGTGATCCCAACTCCTATTTCCACCGTTACGCCTCGATCACCGAGGACGAAGCGCTGGCGACAGCCGAAGGCCTGTGGAAGAATATCAACCTCAAGAACCTGCGCCAAAACATCCTGCCGACCCGGCCGCGCGCCGATCTCATCCTGCAGAAGGGCAAGCAGCACCTCATCGAGCAGGTCGCTCTTAGAAAACTATAGCGCGCTATTGTTTTTTCATTTCGAAACGCGCCTAAGCGTCAGATTGATGCGGCCTCCCTTTCTGAGAAGAGTAGAGGTCGCCGGATAAATGCGGTCGACGCCGTGAAAGCAGAGCCTGCCTTCAGCACCGAGGATGACAAGATCGCCGCTCGAAAGCTTGAAGGATAGCGTGCGATCGTTTCGGCTCTCGCCGCCGACACGAAAGAGGCAGCTGTTGCCGAGCGAGATCGAAACCACCGGCGCATCGAAATCCTGTTCATCGCGATCCTGATGCAGGCTCATGCGGGCATCGTCGGCATAGAAGTTGACGAGGCAGGCTTCGGGAGGCTTGCCGTATCTCGACACCTCATCCCAGATATCCAGAAGCGCTTGCGGCATTCTCGGCCATGGCCTGCCGCTAACGGGATGAGTCGGCTGATATCGATAGCCGCGCTCCTTGTCGGTCACCCAGCCGAGCGGGCCGCAATTCGTCATGCGCACCGACATGGGTTTGCCGGTGCGCGGCATGGCCGGCGTGAAGAGCGGCGCTTCCGCCACGATAGCGCGTACCGATTCGATCAGGCTTTCCTGCTGCTGACGGTCAAGAAAGCCGGGAAGATGTTTTACCCCGTTCGGTAGTGTTGCCACTTAGGACATTCGCTCCTGTCGCCTAAAGCCTGTCGAGCGAAAAGAGATTCACGCGACAGGCTTTAGTTTGTTTCATGCATGTCGTTCCGCAAAACCGCCGCACACTTTTGCGCGACATGCAGTAGGCGCGAGACCGGAATGCCCGGATCGGATCAAGCCTGATCCAGCGGCGGAATCCTCAGAACCTGCCCCGGATAGATCTTGTCCGGATGGGTGAGCATCGGCTTGTTGGCCTCGAAAATCACCGTGTTTTTCGCGCCTTTGCCTTTACCATACTGCGCCTCGGCAATCTTCCAGAGATTATCGCCTTTCTTCACGGTATAGAAGACGGGGTCCTTTGCGGGGGCTGCGGCAACCTTCAATTCACCGGCTTCGACCTTGGCTATCCCAAGGGTGTTGCCGACAGCGACAACGGCCTTTTCGAAGGCTGCCTGGTCCTTGACCTCTCCCTTCAGCACTACCTTGTCACCCGCGACCTCGACATTCACCTTGTCGGTGCCGAGCGCATGCGAATCGAGTTCGTTCTTGACGGATTCGGCGTCGGGTTGATCATTACCACCGATGCCAAGCTTTTTTCCGGCTTCCTTGATGAAGCTGAACAGTCCCATGATCCTCTCCCTTGCGATGACTCTCCAAGGCTAAAGGAGTGCGCGAAGGCGAAAAAGCAAGATGTAGGCGGCGAAAATTACACGCTAGGGGCGGAGCCGGATGTCACCCGAAAACCCCACACTTTCCGGTATCCCGCTAGCCTTTTATTCTTACGCAATTCCGAACGGAAAACCGCTTCGCACTTTTCCTGGAATTGCTAGGCGTTTTGCGGGCGAGCGCGCATCTTCTTGACTTCCGACCGGCCGGATTTCTCCTTGAGACGGCGTTCGATCGATCCTTTTGTGGGTTTCGTCTTGCGGCGCGGCGGCGGAGGCGGCTCGGCGGCCTTGAGGATGAGTTCCTTCAGCCGCTCCCGGGCGTCCTCTCGATTTCGATCCTGGCTGCGAAAGCGATTGGCCTCGATCATCAGCACGCCGTCCTTGGAGACACGCCGGCCAGCGAGCCTCATAGCGTTACCCTTCACGCGCTCGTCCAATGACGGCGAGTTCAGAATATTGAAGAAGAGCTGGACCGCCGTCGAAACCTTGTTGACGTTCTGCCCGCCGGGACCTCCGGCCAAGACGAATTGCTCCGTCAGTTCCCATCCGGCAATAGTGATCCGATCATTGATGATAAGAGCGTCGCTTGGCATGTGGCGTTCTATCTCACATAGCCGGGTCCAAGAAAATATCGGCCGTTTAAAAAGTGAAACCGGGCGGATGGCTCCGCCCGGTTTCACGTGAATCGTCGGGGACGTTCGCTTATTCGGCGGCGACGCGTCCACCGGGCGCAGCATCAAGCACACCGCCGTCGACATGGTCTTCGAACTTGGCGAAATTGCCGATGAACATTGATACCAGCTTTTTCGCCTGCGCATCATAGGCAGGGCCGTCCGCCCAGGTCGAACGCGGATCGAGAATGCGCGTGTCGATACCTTCGACAGCCACCGGGACCGCAAAGCCGAAATTCGGATCTGTGCGGAATTCCGCCTTGGTCAATTCTCCCTTGAGAGCCGCCGTGAGCAGTGCCCGCGTCACCTTGATCGGCATGCGGTGGCCGGTGCCGTAAGCGCCTCCAGTCCAGCCGGTGTTGACCAGCCAGCACTCGACACCATGACGTGCAATCAGGTCCTTCAGCAGATTGCCATATTCGGTCGGGTGACGCGGCATGAAGGGAGCCCCGAAGCAGGTCGAGAAGGTTGCTTCCGGTTCGGTCACGCCTTTTTCCGTGCCGGCGACCTTTGCGGTGTAGCCCGAGAGGAAATGATACATTGCCTGCTCCGGCGTCAGACGGGCGATCGGCGGCATGACGCCGAAGGCATCGGCCGTCAGCATGATGATCGTGTTCGGATGGCCAGCGAGACCACTTTCAGACGCATTCGGGATGAAGTGCAGCGGATAGGCGCAACGGGTGTTTTCGGTCAGCGACCCGTCGTCGAAGTCGGGTTCGCGATGCTCATCAAGCACCACATTTTCCAGGACCGTGCCAAAGCGCTGCGTCGTCGCATAGATTTCGGGCTCGGCCTCGGCCGACAGGCGGATGGTCTTGGCATAGCAACCACCTTCGAAATTGAAGATGCCGTTTTCTCCCCAGCCGTGTTCGTCATCGCCAATCAGCGTGCGGGCGGGATCGGCCGACAGGGTGGTCTTGCCGGTGCCCGAGAGGCCGAAGAAGATCGCCGCATCACCTGCCGGACCGACATTGGCCGAGCAGTGCATCGGCATGACACCTTTTGCCGGCAGCAGGTAATTTAGCACGGTGAAGACAGATTTCTTCATCTCGCCGGCATAGGACGTGCCGCCGATCAGCACGAGCCCCTTGGTGAGGTCGCAGGCGATCACTGTTTCGGTCCGGCAGCCATGTCGATCGGGATCGGCGCGGAAGCTCGGCAGGTCGATGATGGTCAGCTTCGGAGCGAAGGTGGCGAGCTCGGAATGCTCAGGACGGATGAGCAGGTTCCGAATGAAGAGCGAGTGCCATGCATATTCGGTCACAACACGCGTCGGCAGCTCGTATTCGAGATCCGCGCCGCCGATCAGATCCTGGACAAAGAGCGACATGCCTTTCGCATGGGCCAACATGTCCTCATGCAGAATGGCGAAATGTTCCGGCGACATCGGCTTGTTGTTGTCCCACCAGATTTCGGGATCGGTATTTTCGTCGCGGACGACGAACTTGTCCCTGGGAGAACGACCCGTATGCTGGCCGGTCAGGGCCCGCAGGGCGCCATGGGCGGTCAGTTCCGCTTCTTGCCGGCGAATCGCTTCTTCATAAAGCCGGGCCTCGGAAAAGTTATAAAAAACGCTCTGCGCTCCATCCAATCCGATCATCGCCAGCCCAATGGCCGGGTTATGGACTCCGAACTCCTGCATGGGTTTACTTCCTTCGCTGGGCGTATTGCCGGGTTAAACTAGCCAAGAAATTAGAGGCAGGTTTTTAAAAAGACAAGTATCCCTATGGCGAAAATATAATGATATCAATTAATTAATCGATTTAAATCTTTTTCGCTCTTTTTAAATCGTTTGAACCGTTGCGTTCTGTTCAAAATGTCGCACAACTAAAAGTTATATCTTTCAGCTTGCGGCAATCGGCCCCTTTATCTTTGCCACAATTTGTTCCACCTTTATCCCGATAAGCGCGCTTGGCTATCGCCGACCGATTTGGGCTGGATTCCATTTCCGGGAGATGCGCATTGATGACGGAGACGAACATGCTGACAATCGCGCTCGTTGACGACGACCGCAATATCCTCACTTCCGTGTCGATTGCTCTGGAAGCAGAAGGATATAAAGTCGAAACCTACACGGATGGTGCATCAGCGCTCGACGGTTTGCTGGCCCGTCCGCCACAGCTTGCGATATTTGATATCAAGATGCCGCGGATGGATGGAATGGAGCTTCTGCGCCGCCTCAGGCAGAAATCGGATCTTCCGGTCATCTTCCTGACGTCGAAGGACGAGGAAATCGACGAGCTCTTCGGCCTGAAAATGGGCGCCGACGATTTTATCACCAAGCCTTTCTCGCAACGGCTGCTGGTCGAGCGTGTGAAGGCCGTGCTGCGGCGGGCGTCGAGCCGCGAGCCCGGTGCGGTCGTGGGTGCTGTCGGACAGAAACCTGGAGCCGCGCAACAGGCCCGCTCCCTCGAGCGCGGCCAGCTCGTCATGGACCAGGAGCGGCATACCTGCACATGGAAGGGCGAGCCGGTGACGCTGACGGTTACCGAGTTCCTCATTCTTCATTCGCTTGCCCAACGTCCTGGCGTCGTCAAAAGCCGCGACGCATTGATGGATGCGGCCTATGACGAACAGGTCTATGTCGACGATCGTACCATCGACAGCCACATCAAACGGCTGCGCAAGAAATTCAAAATGGTCGACACCGACTTTGATATGATTGAAACGCTCTACGGAGTGGGCTACCGCTTCCGCGAGGCAGCTTGACCAAACGCCAGACCACTGCATGTTTCCTTAAATCGGAGCTGATTTAAGGGTAAAAACCATGCAGCGATTCAAAGCGTTACAGCGACCTTTGTGCGTCTACAAGACGCATGGCGCTGCAGGCGGCACAAGCAGAAAGATTGAGGGCATTTCGACGGGATCCGTTGGCTTGCCCTCCGAAAGGGCCGACAATTGGCACAATTGGTGCAGGAACGGGATATAGAGGAGACGGAAGGCCAAAGTGGCCGTCGCGTCGCCAGGAGACGCTGGTCCCATCCTTTCACCCTCATCCGCCGAATATTTGGCAATGCCGTCTTTTCGAGCCTGACGCGGCGCATTCTCTTTTTCAATCTTGCCGCGCTGGTCGTGCTCGTCGGAGGCATCCTCTATCTCAATCAGTTTCGCGAAGGTCTGATCGACGCGCGCGTCGAAAGCCTTCTGACCCAGGGTGAGATCATCGCTGGTGCGGTTTCGGCTTCGGCCTCCGTCGATACCAATTCCATCACGATCGATCCGCAGAAACTGCTCGAGCTTCAAGCGGGCCAAAGCATCACGCCTGTTCCGAACGACGAAGACCTCGAATTTCCGATCGATCCGGAAAAGGTGGCCCCGGTCCTCAGGCGCCTGATATCGCCGACGCGAACGCGCGCACGCATCTTCGATGCCGATGCCAATCTATTGCTCGATTCTCGCCATCTCTATTCGCGCGGCCAAGTCCTGCGGTTCGACCTGCCCCCGGTCGAGAATGCGAGCGAAAGCTGGAGCGACTGGTTCACCACTCTGTTCAACAAGATGCTCCAGCCCGGCAATCTACCGGTCTACAAGGAAGCGCCAGGCGGGGACGGCTCCATCTATCCGGAAGTGATGAACGCATTGACAGGCGTGCGCGGCGCCGTCGTGCGGACGACGGAACGAGGCGAGCTGATCGTCTCAGTGGCCGTGCCGATCCAGCGCTTCCGCGCCGTGCTCGGCGTGCTTCTCCTTTCCACTCAGGCAGGCGACATCGACAAGATCGTTCATGCCGAGCGCCTTGCCATCATGCGGGTCTTCGGCGTCGCCACCCTCGTCAATGTCGTGCTTTCGCTGCTTCTGTCGTCGACGATCGCCAATCCGCTACGGCGGCTCTCGGCGGCCGCCATCCGTGTTCGCCGCGGCGCCAAGGAGCGCGAGGAGATCCCGGACTTTTCCTATCGCCAGGATGAGATCGGCAATCTTTCCATCGCGCTTCGCGAGATGACGACGGCGCTCTACGACCGTATTGACGCAATCGAGAGCTTCGCCGCCGATGTCAGCCATGAGCTGAAGAACCCGTTGACTTCGCTGCGCAGCGCCGTCGAGACGCTGCCGCTTGCCAAGACGGACGATTCCAAGAAGCGGCTGATGGATGTCATCCAGCATGACGTACGCCGCCTCGACCGGCTGATCAGCGATATTTCAGACGCCTCGCGGCTCGATGCCGAGCTTGCCCGTTCCGATGCCAGACCAGTCGACCTTGAGATATTCCTGCGCGATCTCATCGACGTCTCGCGGCAGATCCGCAACAAGAAGAAGCAGGTGGAGATCGATTACGTTGTGGATCGCAAGCCGGGCATCAAGACGAGGTTCGTGGTCAATGGTCACGACCTGCGCATCGGCCAGATCGTTGCCAATCTGATCGAGAATGCACGCTCCTTCGTGCCCGAGGAGAGCGGCAGGATCACGGTCAGGCTGGTGCGGACGCGGACACGCTGCGTCGCCTATGTGGAAGACAATGGGCCGGGCATCCAGGCAGAAAATATCGACCGCATCTTCGAACGCTTTTATACCGACCGGCCCGAAGCGGAGGGTTTCGGGCAGAATTCCGGCCTTGGCCTCTCAATCAGCCGCCAGATAGCCGAAGCCCATGGCGGTTCGCTGCGGGCCGAGAATATTGTCGACATCGAAAGCGGCGCGGTAAAGGGCGCACGTTTCATCCTGTCCCTTCCTGCCGAAGTCATCGCATGACGGCCGGCGCCCACAATGTCCATGGGACGGCGATCGTCGTCGGCACGACAGGATTGCTTTTCGTCGGGGCCTCCGGAACGGGAAAATCATCGCTCGCCTACTCTTGCATCACCGACGCGCAGACGCAGGGCCTGTTTTCGGCGCTCGTCGCCGACGACCAGGTGTTTCTCTCCCTTGCTAGCGGCCGGGTGATTGCAGAATGTCCGCCGGCAATTGCCGGCATGCTCGAGCTGCGCGGCACCGGCATCGTCAGACTTGCACATATCTCGCCCGCGCTCATGCATTTTGCCGTCATGAACGCCGACCTTTCCGGGGCTGGACGTCTTCCTCCCGAGGAGGATCAGATTGACCTTTCGCCCGGGATTTCCCTGCCTGTGATCCGGGTGCCGGCAACGGCGTCGAATGCGTTCGCCTTAATAAGGGCGAAAATTGATCTGAAATGAAATCTATTCAACCTCCGGCCCCGCAGACGCTCGGTTTGCACATTTTTGTCTTGCACTTCGCCTTTTCATCGCCAAGATGTCCCCCCACCGGTGGACGCGATTGCTGCATTGCGATAAGGGGCCACCTGTTTGCGTATGCGATGGGAGCAATAAAATCATGATCGGACTTGTGCTTGTCACTCATGGCAAGCTGGCTGAAGAGTTTCGTCATGCGGTGGAACACGTCGTTGGGCCTCAGAAATACATCGAAACGGTATCCATCGGCCCGGAAGATGACATGGATCAGCGGCGCCAGGACATCCTGGAAGCGGTATCCGGGGCGGACGATGGTCACGGTGTGATCATTCTCACGGATATGTTCGGCGGAACACCATCCAATCTGGCCATATCGGTCATGAACAGCGGTCATACGGAAGTCATAGCCGGCGTCAATCTCCCGATGCTGATCAAACTTGCCGGGGTTCGCGGCGAGAACAATATGGAAAAGGCGCTGGTCGAGGCTTCCGAAGCCGGGCGGAAATACATCAACGTGGCCAGCCGCGTCCTGAGCGGCAAATGATGAGACTGGCATCCCGCCCATGACATCGCTTTCCCGGGAACTTTTGATTATCAACAAGCGCGGCCTCCATGCTCGCGCCTCGGCAAAATTCGTGCAGATGGTCGAGACCTTCGATGCCACTGTCACGGTTTCCAAGGATGGCATGACCGTTGGCGGAAATTCCATCATGGGTCTCATGATGCTTGCCGCCAGCCCCGGCTGCACGGTCCTCGTCACGGCAAGCGGCAATCAGGCCGCAGATGCGCTGAATGCGCTGGACAGACTGGTTCAGGACAAATTCGGCGAAGAGATGTGACTGCAGGTCATATAAACATATAAAGACTTCTTTATATCCTTATTGCTTTCCACGCTGAAGCCTGCTACACGGCATCATCGCGTCCGTGCCTCCGCGCGGAATTCCCTGCTGCACACCGGAGGCGGCGCCTGCCACCGGGACTGCAGTGCCTGCCAGCCTGGAGACTCTCATGAGCACTGAAAAGGACTACGTCGTCGCCGACATCGGTCTTGCGGATTTTGGCCGCAAGGAAATTTCGATCGCCGAAACCGAAATGCCGGGCCTTATGGCCTGCCGTGCCGAATTCGGCGAACGGCAGCCGCTCAAGGGTGCGCGCATCACCGGCTCGCTTCACATGACTATTCAGACTGCTGTGCTGATCGAAACGCTGGTTGCGCTCGGTGCACAGGTTCGTTGGGCATCCTGCAACATCTTTTCGACGCAGGACCATGCTGCCGCCGCGATCGCCGCTTCGGGCGTTCCGGTCTTTGCGGTCAAGGGCGAGAGCCTGGACGACTATTGGGCTTATACGGACAAGATCTTCCAGTGGGCCGATGGCGGTTTCTCGAACATGATCCTCGATGACGGCGGTGATGCCACCATGTACATCCTGCTCGGCGCTCGTGCCGAAGCCGGCGAGGACGTGCTCTCCAACCCGCACTCGGAAGAGGAGGAAATCCTCTTCGCGCAAATCAAGAAGCGCCTCAAGGCATCTCCGGGCTGGTTCACCAAGCAGCGCGAGGCAATCAAGGGCGTCACTGAAGAAACCACGACAGGCGTCAATCGCCTCTATCAGCTCAGCCAGAAGGGTCTGCTGCCCTTCCCCGCCATCAACGTCAATGATTCCGTCACCAAGTCTAAGTTCGACAACAAGTACGGCTGCAAGGAGTCGCTGGTCGACGGCATCCGACGCGCGACCGACGTGATGATGGCCGGCAAGGTCGCGGTCGTCTGCGGCTATGGCGACGTCGGCAAGGGTTCGTCCGCATCGCTGCGCGGCGCTGGCGCCCGCGTCAAGGTCACCGAGGTCGACCCGATCTGCGCACTTCAGGCGGCCATGGACGGTTACGAGGTCGTGCAGCTCGAAGACGTCGTCTCTTCCGCCGATATCTTCATCACCACGACCGGAAACAAGGACGTCATCCGCATCGACCATATGCGCGAGATGAAGGATATGGCGATCGTCGGCAACATCGGCCACTTCGACAATGAAATCCAGGTCGCCGCCCTGCGCAATCTCAAGTGGACGAACATCAAGCCGCAGGTCGACATGGTCGAGTTCGCCAAGGGCAACCGCATCATCCTGCTGTCGGAAGGTCGCCTTCTGAACCTCGGCAACGCGACCGGCCACCCCTCCTTCGTGATGTCGGCCTCCTTCACCAACCAGGTTCTCGCCCAGATCGAGCTTTTCACCAAGCCCGAGGCCTACAAGAACCAGGTTTACGTGCTGCCGAAGCACCTCGACGAGAAGGTCGCCCGTCTGCATCTCGACAAGCTCGGTGTGAAGCTTACGGAACTTTCGGAGGAACAGGCTTCCTATATCGGTGTAACTCCGCGCGGTCCGTTCAAGTCAGACCACTACAGGTACTAATTCTACCTTCTATATCCACAATATCTTGTGGCCGCGACATTGACAAATGTCGCGGCTTATTTTTTGGCCGCCTCCCTTCCCGGCGATTCCCTTAGGCAGTATTGTTTTAAGACTTGATTCGTGGCGCACGGCTGGCCCGGAGCCATCGAAAATGGGATGTCTTGTCGAGATGCGGCACATAAGGACGGAGACAGACCGCGTATGTCGGAAATGAAGGACAGCCCGGCCGAGCAGGTGGGAGCGCCCTCATGCGCTTTCGCTATGTCTCGGCGGGGCCGGAAAAGCAGAGACCTTTTGCGGTGGACGTCGCGCAGCAACGCCCGCAAGGCACGGCCCTTGGCCCGCCTGCTGCAGCTATGCGCAGCCGGGACGGCCATTGGCGCAATAGCGCCTTCTGCTTTCGCGCAGTCGCAACTTCCGGGATCGACGGCCGCGCAACTTTTCACGTCTTCCGGCATGATTGCCTCCGCCGCCGTTGTCGGTGTGATTTCCGCGGCTCTGCTCTCAACCATCTGGTTGATCCGCCAGCGCGGCAATCTCGAAACTGAAAGCAGGGAAATCCGCAGCGCCCTTTCGGACGCCAACCAGCGCATTTCGCAATATCAGGCGTTGATCGCGGACAAGAACCGCAGGATCGTCGTCTGGGACGGACCCAATGCGAAAGCGGAGCTGCTTGGCCAGCTTCCCGTCGAAACCGGTGCTCCGCAAAACAATGACTTCCTAGCCTTCGGCCGATGGCTGAAACCTTGGGCCGCCTCCGAACTGGAAAAGGCGATCGATCAGTTGCGGTCCAACGCTCAGAGTTTCGACATGGTGATCGAAACCGATCGTGAAGAGATTGTGGAGGCACAAGGGCGTGTTTCCGGCGGGCGAGCCTTCGTCCGTTTCGTCGCGCTCAACAATCTGAGGGCCGAACTTGCCGAATTGAAGATCGAACGCGACCGGCTGATGACGACGATATCGGCTTTCCAAAGTCTGCTCGACGCTATCGACCTTCCGGTCTGGCAACGCGATCCAAGCGGCAAGCTTAGCTGGGTCAATCACGCCTTCAGCGAGGCCGTGGAATCTGTTTCTTCGGAGCAGGCCGTGCGGGAGGGACGGGAATTCCTGACGACGGTCGCACGTGAACGCATCCGCGCCACGGCAACACCTGAATCGCCATTCCATGACAAGATATCGACCGTCGTCCACGGCAACAGGATTTTCTTCGATGTGGTTGATGTGAAGGTTCCGAGCGGATCGGCCGGCATCGCGATCGACATTTCGGAAGTCGAAGCCGTTCGCGCCGAACTCGAACGTACGCTCAAGAGCCACGCCGAAACGCTGGATCACCTGGCCACGCCTGTCGCCATTTTCGATGGCGATCGCCGGCTCCAATTCTACAATCAGGCCTTTGTCGCTCTCTGGCAGTTCGACATCGGCTTTCTCGAGAGCAAGCCCGACAACAGCGAGCTGCTCGATCGCCTGCGCGCCGCCAATAAGCTTCCAGAACAGCTCAACTGGAAGTCCTGGAAGGAAAATGCGCTATCGGTCTATCGCTCGCTGGATACCCAATCCGACCTCTGGCACCTGCCGAACGGGCAGACCCTGCGCGTCTTCGCAACAGCGCATCCGCAGGGAGGCGCCACATGGGTTTTCGAGAACCTGACCGAACAGGTCGATCTCGAAACGCGCTACAATACCTTGGTGAGGGTTCAGGGAGAGACCATCGATCATCTTTCGGAAGGCGTTGCCGTCTTCGGTCCCGATGGCCGTATTCGCCTCTCCAATCCGGCGTTCCGTGCATTGTGGGCCATTACCGAAGCGCAGGCAAAACCTGGCACGCATATCCGAACGCTTGCCGAGGCCTGCGCACAATCCTACGACCGGCCAGACGGCTGGAAGCGTTTCGCCGAGCAGATCACGAGTTTCGACGATGAGCGCCCCTCCTCACAGGGTACGCTCGAACTTCTCTCCGGCCTTGTGCTCGACTATGCCGTCATCCCGCTACCGAACGCACAGACTATGCTGACATTCGTCAACATAACGGATAGCGTCCGTGCCGAGCGGGCGCTGACGGAAAAGAACGAGGCGCTGCGCAAGGCGGACGAGCTCAAGAACGACTTCGTCCAGCATGTCTCCTACGAACTGCGCTCCCCGTTGACGAACATCATCGGTTTCGCCGATCTCCTGAAGACGCCCAGCGTTGGTCCCCTGAACGAGCGCCAGGCGGAATATCTGGACCACATCTCCACCTCCTCCTCGGTGCTGCTCACCCTCGTCAACGACATCCTCGACCTTGCGACCGTCGATGCCGGTATCATGCGGCTCAACTATTCCGAAATTGCGCTCGACGATCTTCTCGATGACGTAGCGATGCAGATCGCGGACAGGCTGCAGGAAAGCGGCGTTACATTGGAGATCGTCGCGCCGGCAAATCTCGGCGTTATCATTGCGGACCAGCAGCGTCTAAAGCAGATTCTCCTGAAACTGCTTGCAAATGCCGCCAATTTCGCACCGGAAGGTTCCGTGATTTCGCTGAAGTGCCATCGCCAAGACACCGATTTCGTCTTCACCGTCGCCGACAGGGGACCGGGCATCCCGGAAGAGATCATCAAGACGGTATTCAACCGCTTCGCCTCCAGCGGCAAAGGTGGTAAGCGCAGCGGTGCCGGGCTCGGTCTTTCGATTGTCGAAAGCTTCGTCAGCCTGCATAACGGCCAGGTTTCGATCGACAGTCAGCCCGGCAGGGGAACGACAGTCACGTGCAGAATACCTTCCATTCATCTGCCGCAATCCGTCGCAGCCGAATGACTGCAGGCGATACCATTTCGCTTTTCCTGGAGGACGACGCGGCCACAATCAAACTCGGCGAGGATCTCGCGCTGGCGCTGAAGGCGGGGGATTGTCTCGCACTTTCGGGCGATCTCGGTGCCGGCAAATCGTCGTTCGCGCGCGCATTCCTGCGGGCCATGGCCGATGACGACAATCTCGAGGTTCCGAGTCCCACCTTCACACTCGTCCAATCCTATGATCTGCGCATTCCTGTTTCGCATTTCGATCTCTATCGTCTTGCCGACGCCAGCGAACTGACGGAACTGGGATTTGAAGAGGCGCTTCAAACGGGCATCTGCCTCGTCGAATGGCCGGAAATGGCGGACGAAGAACTTCCGACCGACCGCGTCACCCTGCGGCTGGAGCACGAGGGCGACGGCCGCCGTGCGACAATCACAGTGCCCTCCAAGAGGACCGAGCGGATCGACCGCGTGCTATCGATCCGGACCTTCCTGGAAGAACGCGGCTATCGAGATGCAAAACGGCGGTACCTGACCGGCGACGCGTCGTTGCGCGCCTATGAAGCCATTTATCCCCATGGGAGCAACGATCGCGTCATTCTGATGGACTGGCCGCGACGACCGGACGGACCGCCGGTGCTGGACGGCAAGCCCTATCCCAAGGTCGCCCACCTCGCTGAGAATGCCTATCCTTTCGTGGCGCTTGCCACAGTGCTTCGCGAAAACGGGTTTGCCACTCCAGAAATTTATCACGTCGACTACGATCAGGGTCTTCTGCTGATCGAAGATCTTGGAACAGAGGGCATACTCGACGCTCGCGGCCTTCCGATCCGCGAACGTTACGTCGAGAGCGTCACCTGCCTCGCCCATCTCCATTCCCTATCGATTCCCCGCGAGATTCCGGTTGCGGGGGGTCATATCCACTCCATTCCGGATTTCGATCGTACGGCGATGAAGATGGAGGCGCGCCTCCTGCTCGACTGGCATTTGCCCTGGAAGCGAGGCGAGGCAACCGACGCGGAACGAGAGGAATATCTCGCGATCTGGGACGGCCTGATCGACCAGCTCGAAGCCGCCGAAAAGAACCTGCTGCTGCGCGACTTCCATTCGCCGAACATCATCTGGCGCGAGCGCGAAACGGGCATACGCCGGGTCGGCATGATCGATTTCCAGGACGCGATGATCGGGCCTACGGCGTATGACCTTGCCTGCATCGTTCAGGATGCCCGGCTTACCATCGAGCGCGATCTCTTCGATCGGCTGATGGACCACTATCTTTCGCTCCGGCACGCGCAGGGTAGCTTCGACGACGAAAGCTTCCTGAAAAGCTGGGCAATCATGTCGGCGCAACGCAACTGCAAGCTTGCGGGCCTCTGGGTGCGCCTGCTGCGGCGCGACGGAAAGCCCGATTACATGAAGCACATGCCGAGGACCTTGTCCTACCTGCAGGTTGCCTTGGAGCACGAGACGCTTGCCCCCTTGCGCGATTGGTGCACAAGAGCTGGAATAGGTTTCAGCGAATCATAAGTTCTGGGATCACATGACCATCAGACAAGCCATGGTATTGGCCGCAGGCCTCGGAATCCGCATGCGCCCCATAACGGATACGATCCCGAAACCGCTGGTAAAGATCGCCGGCAAGGCGATGATAGACTATGCTCTCGATTCGCTTGCGGATGCAGGCGTGAGGAAAGCAGCCGTGAATGTTCATCACCTTGCGGATCAGATGATCGATCACCTTGGATCCTACGGCCGCATGGAAATCGTCATTTCCGACGAGCGCGACGCATTGATGAATTCCGGCGGCGGCCTCGCAAAGGGGCTGAAACTGCTCGACCGGGACGTCATCTTCGTCATGAATGCCGATCTCTTCTGGATTGGCGAACGGCCTGACAGGCCGACCAATCTTCAACGCTTAGCCGGATTCTTCGATTCCGACTTCATGGACATGGCGTTGCTCTGCGTCAAGCTGGAGGACACCACAGGCCACAATGGCAAGAAGGACTTCAGCCTTGCGCAGGATGGGCGCCTGACGCGCTATCGCGATGGCGATCCCAATCCCGTCGTATATGCCGGGGCGATCGTCATGAAGCCGTCGCTGCTTGATGACGCTCCTTTGGACGCATTCAACCTCAATATCTATTTTGACAAAGCGATTGCACGAGGAAGGCTCTACGGCCTGATGCTCGAAGGTCAATGGCTGACCGTGGGCACGCCCGAGGCGATCGGCGAGGCAGAGGAGACGATCCGGACGTTCCAGACGTTTGTCTAAGTCATGGCGCAGCAGCATCGACCACGTATTCTCACGATTCCGACGGGTCTCCCCTTTCTGAAGACGCTGGCCAAGACGCTTTGCGACGGACGTCTGACAGATCAGTTCCGCCATGATCCAACCGACCCGCTATCGCTTGCCAAGATCACCATCTTCCTGCCGACACGCCGTTCTGCCCGTGTGCTGCGCTCGGAATTCGTCGACCTGCTTGGCGGCCGAGCCGCCATCCTTCCAGTCATTCGCCCGCTTGGCGAGACCGATGACGACAGCGGTTATTTCGAGGAAACCGTTCCGGCAGCCCTGGATCTTGCCCAACCGCTTTCCAACACGGCGCGGCTGGTGGAACTGGCGCGGCTCATCCTTGCATGGCGCAACAGGCTGCCCCAGATCGTCCGCGACATTCACTCCGATTCTCCGCTTGTGGCACCGGCAAGTCCCGCTGACGCCATCTGGCTTGCCCGCAATTTGGCCGAACTGATCGATTCGATCGAAACGGAAGACCGCGACTGGTCGGAGCTTGCCAAGCTTGATGCACAGGATCACGCCCTCTGGTGGCAGCTGACGGCCGATTTCCTCCGGATCGCAAGTGCCTTCTGGCCGGAGAGGCTGAACGAGCTCGGCCGATCCTCGCCGGCGCGCCATCGCAATGCGATCCTGCGTGCCGAGGCGAACCGCCTGTCGGCGGCAAAGCATTCCGGTCCCATCATCATAGCGGGCTCGACCGGTTCGGTACCAGCAACCGCCGATCTGATCGCGGCCGTTGCCAACCTGCCGCAGGGCATCATCGTGCTCCCTGGTCTCGATCTTTCGATGTCGGATGCGGACTGGCAGCAAGTCGCGCCCGGAATTGCGGCTGGCAAGCGCGCCGACCCCGCAACCCGCAGCCATCCGCAATACGGCCTTTTCCAGTTGCTGAATCGTCTCAAGCAAAGGCGGGAGGACGTCGAGGTGCTCGGCGAAGCCGAACCGGACATGAGTCTTCGCGCGAGCATCCTCTCGCATGCCCTTGCGCCTGCCGAGGTGACCGGCGACTGGGGCCACTGGAAAGCTACCCTGCCGCCCGATGCGCTGCATGACGCGTTCGCAGACGTTTCGCTGATCGAAGCCGCCAACGAACGGGAAGAAGCAACGGCGATCGCGATCGCATTGCGGCTGGCGTTAGAGCGCCCCGGCCAGAATGGTGAAAGCCAGGCGGCACTGATTACACCGGATCGCAATCTTGCCCGTCGCGTCATGGCGGAGCTCGCTCGTTTCGGCATCCTGGCTGACGATTCGGCCGGTTCACCGTTCTCCGCAACACAGCAGGGAACGGTGGTTCAGCTGTTGCTCGAAGCAACCCTGCGGCCGGCAGATCCAGTCGCTCTCGTCGCGCTGCTCAAGCACCCGCTGGCCCGATTCGGCCTTGCCAAGGACATGCTCGAATCCTCGGCCGCCGCCCTCGAGCTGCTCGCGCTACGCGGCGGCGTCGCGGAGATTGACGTCCGGAAATTGGAACCGCTCCTTGAGCATCAGCTCGCCGAACAGGCGAGGGACGGTCACGCGCCGCAATGGCGGAAATCGCTTTCCACCGAGGCTGTGGAAAAGGCGCGCGATCTTGCCCGACGGATCGGCGCAGCAGCCGAACCCTTGACCTCCGTGCTCAGCCAAGAGAGATCGGCAGATCAAGGATCTGCGACCATGATCACGATTGCGGAATGGGCAGAGCGTACGGGGCGGGCGCTCGAGATGGTTGCTGCAGACGAGCGCGGCAATCTTGCCGGTCTCTGGTCGGGCGAGGCCGGCGATGCCCTGGCAAGCCTGCTCGGCGAGGTCATGCAGATAGACGGACAGATGGAAGCGGACGGGCCTCAATGGATCGACATCATGGCCGCAATGACCGCCGGGCTGGCAGTGAAGCCCCGCGCCCTCAACCATCCTCGCCTCTTCATCTTCGGTACGCTCGAAGCGCGTCTGCAGAGCGTCGATACCTTGATCCTCGGTGGCCTGAACGAAGGTTCCTGGCCGGGCCAAACCGCCAACAATCCGTTCATTTCCCGCATGATGAAGACGGAAATCGGCCTGGAGCCGCCGGAGCGGCGCATCGGTCAGCTCGCGCACGACTTCGAGATGGCGAACGGCACCCGCCACCTGGTTTATTCCCGCGCACTCAGGCAGGGTGCAACGCCAACCGTCGCCTCCCGTTGGCTGCAGCGCCTGCTGGCGCTCGGCGGGGGCGCTTTCGAAACCGAGCTGAAAAAGCGCGGCAATCGTTTTATTCACTGGGCCGGTCTGATCGATGCCGGCGACAACCAGCCACAGGCGCAACGCCCGTCGCCGCAACCTCCGGCAGAACTGCAACCGAAGAGCTATTCCTTCAGCGAAGTCAGCCGCCTGCGGCGCGATCCCTATGCCATCTACGCTCGGCGTATCCTGAAGCTCGATCCGGTCGCCCCGTTCAATCGCGAGCCGGGCGCTGCCGAACGCGGAACTCTCTATCACAAGATCATCGACCGCTTTACCCGGGAAGGGCATGTGCCGGGAACAACGAGAGCAACGGAGGCGATGGAGCGGATTCTGAACGAGCTTTTCGATGCCGAGAAGCTCCCGCCGCATATCGACCGCGTCTGGCGACCGCGCTTTCGCGAAGTCGCCCGCGCCTTCCTGAAATGGGAAAGGGAGCGTCACCCGGAAATCCGCAAGACGCTTACGGAGGTACGTGGGGGCGCCGATATTGACGCAATCGGAATAAGGCTTACCGGCGTCGCCGACAGGATCGACATCAAGAGCTCCGGCGCGGCGGACATCATCGATTACAAAACCGGCCACAATCCATCGCGAGCGCAGGCGCTCTCGCTTCTTGATCCGCAACTCGCGCTCGAAGCGGCGGCACTTAGGGCAGGCGCCTTTCGTGACATCGGACATCTTGTTCCCGAAAATCTTCTTTATGTAAGGCTGCGCCCGCGCGATCGCTTCAAGGTCGATCAGGTCAATAGCGAATCCTCCAGCCGCGGCGGCGACAGAAACAAAACAAAGTCGGCTATGGACCTGGCGGAAGAGTCGCTCGATCAACTCGTCAAGTTTGTTTCACTGCTGCAATCCGGCGAGAAAGGCTTCACGTCACGGCTGATTCCCGCGCAGCAATACGACTATGGCGGCGATTACGATCACCTTGCGCGTGTTTCGGAATGGTCGACGGCGGAAGCCGACGAGGGAGCGGGCGATGATTAAATCAATACCGCTTCCAGAAGCCGATGATCCGGGCACATGGATCAGCTGGACGACGGTTCAGCAATCGATCGCCTCCGATCCCTCCCGTTCGGCTTGGGTCTCTGCCAATGCCGGCTCGGGAAAAACGCACGTGCTGACGCAACGCGTCATTCGGCTGCTGCTGGCCGGCGCACGGCCTTCCGCCATCCTCTGCCTGACCTATACCAAGGCGGCGGCCTCGGAAATGTCGAACCGCGTCTTCGCCCGGCTGTCGGAATGGGCAACCTTGCCGGACAATGCCCTCAGAACGAGAATTGCCGACATCGAGGGCGCCGAGCCGGATATGTTCAAGCTTGCGGAGGCGCGCCGGCTCTTTGCCAAGGCGCTGGAGACGCCGGGTGGACTGAAGATCCAGACGATCCACGCCTTCTGTGAAGCGCTGCTTCATCAATTTCCGCTGGAGGCGAATGTCGCCGGCCACTTTTCCGTTCTGGACGACCGTGCGGCCGCGACCTTGCTCACCGATGCCCGTCGCAACCTGCTGACCAAGACGGCGCCTGAGGAGGATGCCGATCTCGCCGAAGCCTTTGCTCATGTGCTCGATCTTGGCGACGAATCCGGCCTCGACGCGCTTCTCGGCGAAATCGTCGCCAATCGCAATGCGATACGGCAATTTACGCTCGCGGCGGAGCAAGCGGGTGGCATCGAGAAGGTACTGCGCGCGCGTCTCGGTCTTTCGCGCAAAGACACCGAGACCGGCATTGCCGAGAAATACTGGCCCCTTCCCGGGCTCTCCGGCCCTACACTCGATCTCTATCTCTCGCTCGCCGACCAGAAGGGCGGCCAGAAGGCTCAGGAGATCGCCTATGGCCTGCGGCTTGCCGCAAAGGAGGGCGATCCCGCGGCACGCGCGGAGACCCTTGAAAAGCTGCTCCTGAAGAAGGACGGCGAGCCCAAGGCGGATTCGCAGTTCTATTCCAAGGCAATGCTTGCTGAGGCGCCGGAACTTGCCGATGCCGTGGTGGCGGCGCGAACGCATGTGCTTGCCTGCCGCGACCGATTGAAGCTGATGCGCACCTATCGCGCCACCCATGCGGCACTCATCCTGGCCGATCGCCTCAATCGCGATTATGAGGAGCTGAAGAATCAACGCAGCCAGCTCGATTTCGAGGATCTGATCACCCGCAGCGCCGAACTTCTGACGAAGAACGGCGTCGGCCCCTGGGTCCACTACAAGCTCGACCAGGGCATCGACCACATTCTTGTCGATGAGGCGCAGGATACGAGTCCTGTTCAATGGAGCGTCATCCAATCTCTCGCCGAGGATTTCTTTTCCGGGGAAAGCGCGCGTTCCGACGTTCGCACGATCTTCGCCGTCGGCGACGAGAAGCAATCGATCTATTCCTTCCAGGGCGCACGCCCGGAGCGCTTCTCGGAGGAAAGCGAACGAACCCGCCGTCGCGTAACCGCAAGCGGCCAGATGTTCTCGCCTATCCGTCTGCCGCTGTCCTTCCGATCAACGTCCGACGTGCTTGCCGCCGTCGACCAGATATTTGCTGTGCCGGATCATGCACGGGGATTGAGCGCTCGGGGTGATCCGGTCGTGCATCGCTCAAGCCGTATCGGTCATCCCGGCTCGGTTGAGCTTTGGGAAATGATTGCGCCGGAACAGAGCGTGAAGGAAGAGGACTGGACCGCACCATTCGACGCAACACCCGAGAGTGCTCCGGCAGCGATCCTGGCGCGGCGCATCGCCCATGTAATCGGCAACCTCATCGGACGCGCAACGATCATCGAGAAGGGCAAGGAACGTTTCCTCGACGCGGGCGATATTCTAGTGCTGGTGCGCAAGCGGGATGCCTTCGTCAATGCGCTGACCCGTGCACTCAAGAGACGGGGGAATGTCCCCGTCGCCGGTGCCGACCGGCTTGTCCTGACGAGCCATATCGCCGTGCAGGACCTGTTGGCGCTCGGCCGTTTTCTGCTGCTTCAGGAAGACGACCTCTCGCTTGCGGCATTGCTCAAGAGTCCCCTCTTCGATCTCACCGAGGACGATATCTTTGCCATTGCCGCTCTCCGCCCGGAGGGTGAAAGCGTCTGGAGCCATCTTCATGCATTTGCGGCGGATGGCCATGATCGCTTCGCCTCCGTCGTCACAGAACTTAAGGTGTTTCTTGAGGAATCGAGAGGCCTTTCGGTCCATGATTTCTATGCGCGAGTGCTTGGAAGTCACGGCGGCCGGCGAAAGTTCCTGGCACGGCTCGGCACCGAAGTCAGCGACATCCTCGATGAATTCCTGACCTTCACGCTCGACCACGAAACTTCCGGGCGTCCGGGGCTGCAATCCTTTATCTCGACGCTGGAGCTCGAAGCGCCCGAGGTCAAGCGCGAGCAGGACAAGGGACGTAACGAAGTCCGAATCATGACCGTGCATGCGTCGAAAGGGCTGGAGGCGCCGATCGTCTTCCTTGTCGACGGCGGTTCCAAAGCCTTCACGCATACACATCTTCCGAAGCTTCGGCTGATCCGGACGCGCGACGGCGAGCCTCCGATGCCGGTCTGGGTGCCCGTCGGTCATCTCGCCAATACGTTGACGCGGGCGGATGCAGCCAGGATCCAGGTCTTGGCGGAAGAGGAGTATCGCCGACTGCTCTATGTCGGAATGACGCGGGCGGCGGATCGCCTGATCGTCTGTGGTTATCGCGGCGTCCGACCCGAGGTGAACACATGGCATGCGATGATTTCCGCGGCCATGCAGGAAGATCATCCGCATGTGACAACGGCGACGTTCTCCGGCCCCGATGGAGAATGGCAGGGGGTCAGATGGCGCGTGCCGCAGGTCGACCGCTCGTTCGAACGCGCAACTCGAACTGAGGAACAAAAAGATCAGGCGACGCTGCCGCCTGGGCTTAACCGACCATTGCCGCCGCAAAGACATCTGCCGCGGCCCTTAAGCCCGTCGGGTGCGGGCACGATCATCGACGAGGAAGCTGGCGACGTCCTCGTGATTTCACCGCTCTTCGGCAGCAAGGGCAAGTCCAACCGGTCGCTGGAAAAAGGGCGTTTCATTCACCGCATGCTGCAGGCATTGCCGGATACAGTGCCGGCGGAACGGGCCGATGCCGCCTGGCGCTACATGGAACGGGCGGCGCGCTTCTGGCCCGAGACTGAACGCCAGCATCTTGTCGACGCGGTGGTTGCGCTCATGGCGCATGACGGGCTGCAGGACGTCTTCAGCGGCCATGCGCAAGCTGAAGTCTCGATCATGGGCACGCTTTCGCTGAACGACAGGCAGTATGCAGTTTCAGGGCGGATCGACCGGCTCGCGGTCCTTCACGACCGCGTGGTCATTCTGGACTACAAGACCAATCGCGTTCCCCCGGAACGCGATTGCGACATTCCCTTCGCGCATCGGGCCCAGCTTGCCATTTATCGCGAGATTCTGGCGCCGCTCTATCCCGGCAAAAGCATCGATTGCGTCCTGGTCTATACCGAAAATGCCTCGATATTCACGCTTGCCCCCGAGATCCTTGCATTGGCCCTTGCAGAGCTCAAAACAAAGTGAAATATCGGACATTGAAATTTCGGCACCGCACCATCACATCTGCTTCAACAGCAAATACGGTAAAGGAGCATTTTATGGCTACCGTGAAAGTCGATACTTCCAACTTCAAGTCCGAAGTTCTGGAATCCGCAGAGCCCGTCGTTGTCGATTTCTGGGCTGAATGGTGCGGGCCCTGCAAGATGATCGCTCCGAGCCTCGAAGAAATCGCTGTCGAACTCCAGGGCAAGGTCAAGGTTGCGAAGCTCAATATCGACGAGAATCCCGAGCTTGCCGCTCAGTTCGGCGTGCGCTCCATTCCGACGCTTGCCATCTTCAAGGGCGGTGAGGTTGCCGATATCGCCGTTGGGGCGCGTCCGAAGACCGCTCTTGCGAGCTGGATTTCAAGCGCGGCTTAATCGCTGAAATGAAATAGCAAGGTAATGACGAGCCCGGCGAAAGCCGGGCTTTTTTCATTGGGGAGGCGTGCCATTTTCGGCGAGCACTTCGCCGACGAGGTAGAGAGATCCGCCGATCAGAATTCGCGGCGGCGCCTTTCCCGGCACAAGCATATGACCGACCGCCTCGAGAGCCTCTGCGACCGAGGACATCGGCTCCGCGACGAGGCCGGCATCATAGGCGGCATTAGCGAGAATGACGGGATCGGTCATGGCATCGCTACCGCGGATCGGGACACTGAAGACCTTCTCCGCAAGCCCGGCGAAAGCCTTGAAATAGCCAACCGGATCCTTGGTGTTGAGCATGCCGGTGATGAGGAACAGCGGACGGGCCTGGCGCTCCTCAAAATTCGCCATCGCCTCGGCGATAACTTCACCAGCACCGGGATTGTGACCGCCATCCACCCAGATCTCGGTGCCCTCAGGCGCATGAGCCAACAGCTTTCCCTCTGTCAGCCGCTGCAGGCGGCCCGGCCAGTCAACGGAAACCATGGCTTTTTCCATCATCATTTCGGTAACGGTAAAGCCGGCGGCCTTGACGGCACGAATCGCCGCGGCGGCATTGGCATACTGATGCCTGCCGGGCAGGCGCGGCAGCGGCAGGTCGGCAAGACCAAATTCGTCCTGATAGATCAGTCGGCCATATTCCTCGTGGGCCATGAAATCCTGACCGAAGCTGGCAGTCGGGCAATGCAGTCGCTCGGCCGTCGACAGCAGAACGTCGAGAGCGGCATCATATTCCTGATGGCCGATGACGACGGGATGGCCGCGTTTCATGATGCCGGCCTTTTCGGCGGCGATCAGTTCGACACGGTCGCCGAGATAAGGCTGGTGATCGAGGGAGATCGGCATGATGACCGAAGCGGCCGGATTCGAAATCACGTTGGTGGCGTCGAAGCGGCCGCCGAGCCCGACCTCAATTATCGCGGCATCGGCCGGATGCTCTGAAAACAGGAGGAAAGTCACGGCGGTCAGGATCTCGAAAACCGTGATCTTCTGACCACCATTCGCGTCCGCCACGCGACGCAGCGCATCGGCAAAGACCGCGTCATCGACAAGCTGGCCGGGACCGTTCTTCGCGCCGATGCGATAGCGCTCGTGCCAGTTGACGAGATGCGGCGAGGTGTGAACGTGAACGCTGTAACCGCCCGCCTCGAGCAACGCACGGCAGAAGGCGGTGACGGAGCCCTTGCCGTTCGTGCCTGCAACGTGGATCACCGGCGGCAGCTTCCTGTGCGGATTGCCGAGAATATCGAGAAGACGGGTGATTCGCTCCAGTGACAGATCAAAGCCCTTGGGATGCAATCCCATAAGCTTTTCGATCTCCCGCGCCGCCTCGCTCATCGCGGATTGGTCCATGGGTATCATCCCGCACCTCCCGCCTTTGCTCGCCTAGGCTCGATCAGGCATTCGCTACCATCGGCAACGCTATCTTATTCGTCTCTTCGGCGGAAGTGTTCGCCGGCGTTCTGGTAAGAATCTTCAGAAGCCGTGCCAGCGTCTCGGGAAGATCATGGCGCTTGACGACCATGTCGACCATGCCGTGCTCCAGCAAATATTCCGAGGTCTGGAAGCCTTCGGGAAGCTTCTCGCGCAGCGTTTGTTCGATGACGCGCTTGCCGGCAAAGCCGATTTCTGCGCCCGGCTCGGCGAGATGAATGTCACCGAGCATCGCATAGGAGGCGGTAACGCCGCCCGTCGTCGGATTGGTCAGAATCACGATATAAGGCAGGCCCGCTTCCTTCAGCAGGTTGACCGCAACGGTCGTGCGCGGAAGCTGCATCAGAGAGAGAATGCCTTCCTGCATGCGCGCCCCGCCCGACGCCGGGAAGATGACGAGCGGGCATTTTTCGGCAATCGCGCGCTCGAAAGCCCGCACGATGGCCTCGCCGGCTGCCATGCCAAGCGAACCGCCGATGAAGTTGAATTCATGGACCACAGCCACAAGTTCGACACCGCGCACCTTGCCGAAGCCGGAGAGGATCGTGTCCTCCTGCTCGGTCTTTATCCGGCTGTCCTTCAGGCGATCGATATATTTCTTGGAATCGCGGAAACGCAACGGATCCTGAGCAACCTTCGGTTGCGGCAGGGCTTCATACTGGCCATTATCAAAAAGATCCGCCAGGCGAGCCTTGGCCGGCATCTTCATGTGATAGCCGGAAGCAGGAATCACCCACTTGTTGTCCTCGAGATCCTTATGGAAAACCATTTCGCCTGTCTCAGGGCATTTGATCCAGAGATTTTCCGGCACCTCACGGCGGCCCAGCATGGAATTGATCCGCGGGCGAACGTAATTTGTGATCCAGTTCAAATCGAATACTCCTGATTGACCGATGCCAATGTGGGAAAACTATTCGGCAGCAACAAGGCGCGCCGAGCGGGTTCCGGTAGCGAGGCCGCGTACCAGCGTGGCGACGGCCTGCACGGTGTCCGCAGTCGCCTTGCCGTCCTTGGTCAAGCTTGTGGCGACCTGATTGACGATCGCGGTGCCGACTACGACGCCGTCGGCCGAGGAGCCGATAACCTTGGCGTGGTCGGCAGTCTTGACGCCGAAGCCGACACAGACCGGCAATTCGGTATGTTGCTTGATACGCCTGACGGCACCCGAGACCAGCGACGGATCCGGCAAAGCCGAACCGGTAATGCCGGTCATGGAGACGTAGTAGACGAAACCGGAAGTATTGTTCAGAACTGTCGGCAGGCGCTTGTCGTCCGTTGTCGGCGTCGCCAGGCGGATGAAATTGATGCCCTTGCGGATTGCCGGTATGCAGAGCTCGTCATCCATTTCCGGCGGAAGGTCGACGACGATCAAGCCGTCGATGCCGGCCGCAAGTGCATCCTCGAGGAACCTGTCCACACCGTAAATGTAGATGGGATTGTAGTATCCCATCAGGACGATCGGTGTTTTGCTATCGGTCTTGCGGAACTCGGTCGCGAGCTGCAATGTCTTCTTCAGAGTCTGGCCACCCCTCAGCGCACGCTGTCCGGCCATCTGGATCGCAGGACCATCGGCCATCGGATCGGAAAACGGCATGCCGAGCTCGATGATATCAGCACCGGCCGAGGGAAGAGCCTTCATGATACCGAGCGAGGTCTCATAATCCGGATCGCCACCCATGAAATAGGTGACGAGTGCCGGGCGGCCTTCCGCTTTCAGATCGGCAAAGCGTTTGTCCATGCGTGCGGTCATGATGTCTTACTCACATTCCCAGGATCTTGCCGACGGTGAAGATGTCCTTGTCGCCGCGGCCCGAGAGATTCATCAGGATGATTTCGTCCTTGCCCATCTTCGGCGCTCGCTTGATGACTTCTGCGAGCGCGTGCGACGGTTCCAAAGCCGGAATGATGCCTTCAAGACGGGTCAGGAGCTGGAAGGCTTCGAGTGCTTCTTGATCCATGATCGGCACATATTCAGCACGGCCGATATCGTTCAGCCATGAATGTTCCGGACCGATGCCGGGGTAGTCGAGACCGGCGGAAATCGAGTGGCCTTCCTTGATCTGGCCGTCGCCGTCCTGAAGCAGATACGTCCTGTTGCCGTGCAGGACGCCCGGGGACCCGGCGGTGATGGAGGCACAATGTTCGTCGCCCTGCAGACCCTTGCCGCCCGCCTCGACGCCGACGATTTTCACGCTGTCGTCATCCAGGAAAGGATGGAAGATGCCGATCGCATTCGAACCGCCGCCAACCGCCGCGATAACGAGATCCGGCAGCCTGCCTTCCGCTGCCAGAATCTGTTCCTTGGCTTCCCGGCCGATGACCGACTGGAAGTCGCGCACCATCTCCGGATAGGGATGCGGGCCGGCGGCAGTGCCGATCAGATAATAGGTGCTGTCGACATTGGTGACCCAATCGCGCAACGCCTCGTTCATCGCATCCTTCAACGTCCCGTGTCCGGCCGTCACCGGCCTAACCTCGGCGCCGAGGAGTTTCATGCGGAAAACATTCGGTGCCTGTCGCTCGACGTCGGTCGCGCCCATGTACACGACACAGGGAAAACCGAAGCGCGCAGCAACGGTCGCAGATGCCACGCCATGCTGGCCGGCGCCGGTCTCGGCGATGATGCGGGTCTTGCCCATGCGCTTTGCCAGCAGGATCTGGCCAATGCAGTTGTTGATCTTGTGAGAGCCAGTGTGATTGAGCTCCTCGCGCTTGAAATAGATCTTCGCGCCGCCGAGCTCGGCGGTCAGGCGCTCGGCAAAATAAAGCGGGCTAGGGCGGCCGATATAATGGGTGCCGAGCTTTTCCAACTCCGCCTTGAATTCGGGATCGGTCTTCGCCTTGTTCCATTCGTCCTGCAAATCGAGGATCAGCGGCATCAGCGTCTCGGCGACGAAGCGGCCGCCATAGATGCCGAAACGGCCATCTTCATCAGGACCAGAACGGAAGGAATTCAGCTTTGGCGTCTCGTTCACTCTCAACTCCCTGAGGCCGTCACCGGCAGGCATGCCTCGGTAACAGCGTCGAAAAACTCGTCGATCTTCTTCAGATCCTTGACGCCCGGCGCGCTTTCGACGCCGGAAGAAACATCGATGCCGGACGCTTTGGTCGAAGCGAGAGCAACAGCGATATTGTCCTTGTTCAATCCTCCGGAAAGCATGTACTCGACTCTGTCGTCAAGCCAGTGCATCAGGCTCCAGTCGAAGGACACGCCGTTTCCGCCCGGCAATTCGGAGCCGACCGGCGCTTTGGCATCGAAGAGAAATCGGTCGGCTATGCCGATATAGGCTTCGACCCTGCGCAAATCATTGGCATCACGCACCGAAAAGACCTTCATGACCGGCAGTCCATAAACTGCTTTTATGGTCAGGACGCGCTCCGGACTTTCGTTACCGTGGAGCTGGATGATATCGGGCTGCACAAGCGAAACGATTTCATCGAGGTCGTCATTGCTGGGATTGACGGTGACAGCGACGATCTTCGCCTTTCCGCGAGCACGCTCGGCGAGCTTGCCCGCGACATCAGGCTCGATATAGCGCGGGCTTCTTTCGAAGAAGATGAAACCGATGTGCGTCGCACCGCGTTCCAATGCGCGATCAACCGCTTCGGGTGTCTTCAATCCACAGATCTTGATCTCGGGTACCATGGCAGCGGATTGACATGAAAAGACAAAAGAGTCGAGCCCAATCGCGACAAGGCCGGTATTTACTGCGCATAAGCGCTTTGGAAAATGGTTACAGCTGAAAAGCCGATGCCCATTTCCGATCAGTCGAAGTCGATCGCATGCAGTTGGCTGCCGTGCCGCCGCAGCCAGGTCTTGGCCTCGTCCATTTGCGGGCAGAGCTTCTTGCAAAGAGCCCAGAAGCGGGGGCCGTGATTCATTTCCTTGAGGTGGGCAACCTCATGGGCCGCAAGATAGTCGATCACCATCGGCGGCGCCATGACGATGCGCCAGGAAAAGCTCAGGTTCCCCTCGGACGAGCAGGAACCCCAGCGACTGCGGGTATCCTTCATGCTGATCGAAGCGACGTTGGCGCGGATCGAATTGGCATGGACGGCAACCAGCCGTTCGAGATCGGCACGCGCTTCCTTCTTCAGAAAGGTTGCAATGCGCCGGCCCGCATGTTCAGGCAGGCCGCTAACGCGCAGAACCGGCTTTCCATCAACAACGAGCGCTTCGGTCAGCCCTCTGAGGCTACCCCTATGCTCGATACGATGCCTGACGCCACGCAGCAAAATCTCCCCGCCTTGCTGCATGCGGGTTTCAGTGGAAAACTTGGCGAGTTTGGTCAGAAGCCAGCCCTGATGCCGCTCGAGAAAGGCATTGACCTCACGCTGTGCCAGTCCCTTCGGGATCGTCATTTTCAGCGCGCGGCCACCCGGCTCGATCCTCAGCGTAATGCGCGTCGCCCTATCATTCTGGCGAATCGTCAGCGGCATCAGCCGCCCGGCCACGTCGAGCGTTCGCGTCTCGGGTGGCACCGGCTTTGCGGTCGAGCGGCGCGTCTTTGAAAGAAGCGGAAACATGAAGACCTTCTATCCGATTCGCTACTGCATGTTTCCTTAAATCGGAGCCGATTTAAGGAAACATGCAGCGATTCAAAGTGCTACAGCGACCTTTGTGCGTCTTAAAAGACGCACGGCGCTGTAGAACTCCGGACAAAGAAAAACCGGCATTGGGCAATGCCGGTTTCGTTGAAGCAAACGCCCGTTACGGCGTCTGGAAGTCGGGAGCCGGACCTTGGTCGTCGCGCTTGCCGTTCTTGCGTTCGCGCATGAAGCGGTCGAACTCCTCCTGATCCTTGGCGCGGCGAAGCTCGCGCATATAGGCATCGAATTCGTCGCGCATCTCATCGAGCTTGCGGCGCTCCTCCTCCAGCCGTTCGAGTTCGGCCTTGCGCCAATCGTCGAAGGCTACGTTGCCCGTGGAGAAATGGGAACGATAGCGGCCATGGGAACGGCGGCAGCCGGCAAACATGCCATCAGTTGCGTGGTTCACATCCCTTTTGAAGCCCCTCAAGCGTTCGCCGAAGAGGATATAGGCTAGCATGGCCAGACCGAGCGGCCAAAAAACCACGAAGCCGAGTATCATCAGGGCAATGGTAGCCGGAGTCCAATCCGGTCGAAGCAATGCTGACTGGTTCATCGTGCAGTACCCTCGCTTTCCGCGCCCGGCCAATTGCCAAAGCGCTGAAAATCAAAGTGGTTACCGCGAGATGGGGCTTCAAGGCATTTGCGTGGCAAATCGGACAAGCCCTTGATTCACCCGCACTAAATCAGCATTCGCTAAATATTTGCTTTAAGCCGATTTTCCGCCTCTGATGACACGCTTCACCACGGAACTGCGCGAGCGCGAATGTTCCTTCGTAAAGGCGACGATGCGTGGTGCGACCTCACGGCGGAAGCGAGAGCCGTTGAAGACGCCATAATGGCCAACATCCGGCTGCAGATAATGCATGCGCATCTGTTCAGGAATATTTGTGCAGATCGTCTGGGCTGCCTTGGTCTGGCCGACACCGGAAATGTCGTCGTTTTCGCCCTCGACCGTCAGAAGTGCGACATTGCGGATCGCTGTCGGATCGACCCTCTTTCCGCGGTGCATCAGCTCGCCCTTGGGCAATGCGTGCTTCATGAACACCTGATCGACTGTCTGCAGGTAAAATTCAGCCGTCAGATCCATGACGGCCAGATACTCGTCGTAGAAATCGCGATGCTTCTCCGGCTCGCCGTCGTTCTTCACGAGATGCATGAAGAAATCCTTGTGGGCAATCATATGCCGGTCGAGGTTCATCGACATGAAACCGGAAAGCTGCAGAAATCCGGGATAGACGGGGCGCATGAAGCCCGGCTGCGGCCAGGGCACGTTCATGATGACGTTGTCGGCAAACCATTCAAGCGGCTTGTTCTTGGCCAGTTGATTGACCGCGGTCGGATTGATGCGCGTGTCGATCGGACCACCCATCAGCGTCATGGAGGAAGGGGACAAAGGATCTCCCGCCGCTTCCATCACGGCCGCGGCGGCGAGGACCGGCACGGCGGGCTGACAGACGGCGACCACATGGGTATCACGACCCAGATGATGCAGCATCTCGATCACGTAATCGATATAGTCTTCAAGATCGAAGGTGCCTTCCGTCATCGGCACCATACGCGCATCGATCCAGTCGGTGATGTAGACGTCGGCGCTTGGCAGCAGAGCCTCCACGGTTCCTCTGAGGAGGGTCGCATAATGTCCCGACATGGGCGCCACGATCAGGATCTTCGGCGAATGATCCGTCAGGCTGCGTTCGAAATGGATGAGATTGCAAAAGGGCTTCGACCAGACGATCTTTTCATGGACCGAAACCGGCCTGTCGTCGACGATCGTCTGCTTCAGGCCGAATTCCGGCTTGCCATAGCGTCGCGTCGTACGCTCGAAGACTTCGAGGCTCGCGGCGACCGTGCGGCCAAAAACAGTATGGGACATGGGATTGAGCGGGTTGGCATAGGCCAGGCGCATCATGTCCGCCGCAGCCCGGAAGGGCGCGAGTGCCGCGTGATTGAGTTCATAGAGTTGATAAAACATCGGAAGCGTCACCTTTCTCAGCAGTATCTAAAAACGCCGCTCCCACCGGACGTATGATCTTTTTCTTTATTGCCACATCATCGAACAAGATTAACATGGTTTTGCTGCACAGCAATATATCATATTGTCCGACAAAGCTTAGATGCCGGAGATCACCTCCGGCATGACAATGCCGTGAAAAGCTTAATGTTCCAAGCAAGCAAGGCCGTTAACGATCCGCTACAAAGCTCTGCTTCTGTACCCCGAGGCCCTCGATGCCAAGTTCGACGACATCGCCATCGTTGAGATAACGCGGTGGCTTCATGCCCATGCCGACACCCGGAGGCGTTCCCGTGGAAATGACATCGCCCGCATGCAGCGACATGAAGTGGCTAAGATAGGAGACCAGGTGCGCCACACCATAGACCATCGTCTTCGTGGAACCATTCTGCCTCGTCTCGCCGTTTACCTTCAGCCACAGGCCGAGGTTCTGCGGATCGGCGACTTCATTCCTGGTGACAAGCCAGGGGCCGATCGGCCCGAAGGTGTCGCAGGACTTGCCCTTCGTCCACTGCCCCGCACGCTCCGTCTGGAAGGAGCGCTCGGAAACGTCATGCGCGACGCAATAGCCGGCGACATAGTCAAGCGCTTCCGATTCACTTACATATTTCGCGGTTTTGCCGATGACGACACCGAGTTCGACTTCCCAATCCGTCTTCTGAGAACCGCGCGGGATCAGCACATTGTCATTCGGCCCGCAGATCGCGGAGGTCGCTTTCATGAAGATGACCGGTTCCGGAGGGACCGTTGCCCCGGTCTCGGCTGCATGATCGGAGTAATTGAGGCCGATGCAGATGAACTTGCCGGTGCCGGCAACGCAGGCCCCGATACGGCCTGGAGCGAGTTCCGGCAGGCTTTTCGGGTCGAGCGCTGCAATTTTTGCCAGACCGCCAGGTGTGATCGCCTCGCCCGAAATATCGGCAACATGAGCGGAGAGATCGCGGATCTTGCCGTCGCTATCCAATAAGGCTGGCTTTTCACGGCCCGGTTCTCCAACACGCATCAACTTCATGGAATCCTCCTTGATTGCTCAATCACCTATGAACGAATTATTCATCCAAGTCATTAATCCATTTGGCTTGGCGGTGCCTTTAGAAGGTTTCGCCAACAGAAGGCCCGAGTGGGACGCTCTTCATCGGATTAAGGGTTTCTGTCGAATAGCCACGCTTGAGCGATCCAAATTTACGGTTTGCGCCACGCCGGAGCAGTCAAGTATGCGGCGCCAAAACGCCTTCAGACTAGGATAGTCTGCAACTGGACGCAGATTGCACTTAAACAGTCCGTCATAGCGGACATCGAAGTGGATGAGCGTGACGAGAGACGGATATCGCTTTCATTCGGCCGATGATCCAACAAGAATATTTGCCGGCTAATTGGGGAGAGGTTGCCTTTACGGCATTTTCAGCGCTAGCAGCTGATTATGGAAATACCGCGCAATGCGCGGTATTTTTTATCCGCAGTCTCTGTCATCAGATATCAAGGTTGGCAACGCTCAGGGCGTTGTCCTGGATGAATTCGCGGCGCGGTTCGACCTCGTCGCCCATCAGGCGGGCAAAAAGACCGTCTGCGTCCGTCGCTTCGCTGACCTTGACCTGCAGCAGTGAACGGACATTCGGATCAAGTGTCGTTTCCCAAAGCTGTTCGGCGTTCATTTCGCCCAGACCCTTGTAGCGTTGCATGGTCAGGCCCTTGCGGCCGCTGGCGAAGATCGCGTCGAGCAGAGCGCGCGGGCCGGAAATTTCCAAGTCACCTTCGCGGCGGGCTAGTGCCGGCGGCGTCTGGTAGATTTCCTTCAGGCGCGATGCCAGCTGATCGATATGGCGCGCATCTGACGAACCGATGAGGGCCATATCAAGCGTCACCACTTCCTTCACGCCTCGAACCATGCGCTCGAGACGGAGACCGCCCTCGCTGGTGAGGCCGCCTTCCCAACCCCTTTCGGTTTCCTCGGCTATGATGTCGAGGCGTCGAGCGACTTCGCTCGCGAGCTCTTGGGCCCTTTCCCGATCGCTCACGAGATCCGCATTCAGCGCGCCCGCGATCGCAGCCTGTTCGACGACGGCGCGGTTATATCGGGAATGCAGATTGTCCAGGAGCGTGCGCAAGCGCAATGCGTCCGTGATAACCTCGCGCAGATCCTCGCCGGCGCGGACTTCTCCGCTGCCGAGCTTCAATGTAGCATCCTCGAGGCCCTGGCTGATCAGATATTCCTCGAGAGCCTTCTCATCCTTCAGATATTGCACTGACTTGCCGCGGGCCACCTTATAGAGCGGCGGCTGTGCGATGTAGAGATTGCCGCGCTCGATGAGCTCAGGCATCTGGCGGAAAAAGAAGGTGAGCAGCAGAGTCCGGATGTGGGCTCCGTCGACATCGGCATCCGTCATGATGATGATCTTGTGGTAGCGCAGCTTGTCGGCATTGAACTCGTCCTTGCCGATGCCGGTGCCCAATGCCGTGATCAGCGTTCCGATTTCCTGGCTGGACAGCATCTTGTCGAAGCGCGCCCGTTCGACATTCAGAATCTTGCCGCGCAGCGGCAGGATCGCCTGGTTCTCACGGGAGCGACCCTGCTTGGCCGAGCCGCCTGCCGAATCACCTTCGACCAGGAAGAGTTCGGATTTGGCCGGATCGCGTTCGGAACAATCGGCAAGCTTGCCGGGCAGCGAGGCGATGTCGAGCGCGCCCTTGCGCCGCGTCAGCTCACGTGCCTTGCGGGCGGCCTCGCGCGCCGCCGCAGCCTCGACCACCTTGCCGACCAGTGTCTTGGCTTCTGACGGATGCTCTTCGAGCCAGGTACTCAAAGCCTCGTTCACCAGGCTTTCGACCACCGGACGGACTTCGGAGGAAACCAGCTTGTCCTTCGTCTGCGAAGAGAATTTGGGATCCGGAACCTTGACAGAAAGAACAGCGGTCAGTCCTTCGCGGCAGTCGTCACCGGTCAACGCCACCTTTTCCTTTTTGGTGATGCCGGACGTGTCGGCGTAGGAGGTGATCTGACGGGTCAAGGCCGCGCGGAAGCCCGCCATATGCGTGCCGCCATCGCGCTGGGGAATATTGTTGGTGAAGCAGAGGACATTTTCATGATAGCTGTCGTTCCACCACATCGCCACTTCGACGGTGATGCCATCCTTTTCGCCCCGAATTGAAACCGGCTTTTCGATGAGCGGCTTTTTGGCGCGGTCGAGATAGGAAACGAAGGCTTCCAGACCGCCGTCATAGATCATCTCTTCCTGCTTGATGTCGGAATGCCGCTTGTCGCACAGAAGAATGCGGACGCCCGAATTCAGGAACGCAAGCTCACGCAGGCGGTGCTCGAGCGTGGCGTAATCGAACTCGGTCATGGTGAAGGTTTCGGTGCTCGGCATGAAGCTGACTTCGGTACCGGTTTCATCGCCGGCATCGCCGGTCACCTTCAACGGCGCGTCGGCAACGCCATGGGTAAAGCTCATTTCATGGATCTTGCCCTGGCGGCGTATCTTGAGCCTCAGCCAGACCGAAAGCGCATTGACCACCGAAACGCCAACCCCATGCAGGCCGCCGGAAACCTTGTAGGAATTCTGGTCGAACTTTCCCCCGGCATGGAGCTGGGTCATGATGACTTCGGCGGCCGAGACGCCCTCGCCGCTGTGAATATCGGTCGGGATACCGCGACCATTGTCTGTTACCGTGACGGATCCGTCGGGATTGAGGGTGACCGTGACGATATCGGCGTGACCCGCGAGCGCTTCGTCGATTGCATTGTCGACCACCTCATAGACCATGTGATGAAGACCGGAGCCGTCATCGGTATCCCCAATGTACATACCGGGGCGCTTGCGCACAGCGTCAAGGCCTTTCAAAACCTTGATGGAGTCTGCGCTGTATTCTGCGCTCACGGCGTTTTCCGTTGCGGATATATTGGTCATATTGTTGAGGTCTTTCCTGAGTTTTCAGAAGTCGCGGAAACCTTGCGAATCACCGGCTATTTCCCATCGGGGAATATAGGGATTTTGACAAAAGTTCCAAATGTCGGGGCCCTAAAATAAGGCATTAAACAGGGGATTATGACGCTTTTCCGTTCGCCTTGTCGGCATTTTTCAGAAGTGTCGACAGCTCGGTAATGACAGTGCTGTCGAGATCGCGAATCCGGTTAGCGAGCAGGTTGGCAAAGGCGGTATATTCCGGCGCCAGCCCTGATGTGTCGACCACGACACGCGGGTCCGACGAGCGAGCCAGAAGAAACAATTCCTCGGCTTCGTCCCATATGATGTTGAAATAGCCGGCAATGCGCTGCAGCAGGTCGAAGCTCGGCAATCCTCGCCGCCCATGTTCCAGCGCAGACAAATAGGCGGGTGAAACGCCGATCGCAGCTGCCATCTGCTTCTGCGATACCCCCTTGCGCGCACGAAGTTTCCGGATTGCTTCGCCAAAAGGGGTCATGATTTCTCCCCCGGCCTCCTGGACAGGCGGATATAGAGCGCGCCCTCGCCGCCATGATGCTGTGCGGCCGGCTCATAGGAGGAAATGAGATAGCGGAACTCGGCTTTCGCAAACCAAAGCGGAACGGCGCGTTTCAAGGCGCCTTCACTGCCGAGCGAGCTTCCCTTTCCGGTGATGACGAGAACATGACGCATGCCCCGCTCATGCGCGCGAATGAGAAAATCGAGGAGAATGGCATGGGCTTCGCTTTGGATAAGGCCATGCAGATCTATTCGCGCCTCCAGCGGCAGCTTGCCACGCGCGATCTTGCGTTTGACCGGCCGCTCCAGCGGATGATGAACGCCGGAAGGCTGTCGCGGCGCTGCAGCGGAAGGAGATGTCCCGGAACTCGCAGAGGCTGATTGATCCTTGGGCGCCTTGACCGCCTCAGCCGCTTCCGCCTCCATGATGTAGTCATCAAGTGCAGTGCGTTCTCCCATCCGTTCCGGCAACGGCCTTATGCTTCGCGCGACCTTGCCCCACAGGATGCGTTCCTCCGGACTGAGCTTGCGGTCCTTCGCCATCAGCCAAACTTCTCCGCAGCCTGATTCGGAAGGAGAAGGTAAAAATCCGCCTCATTGCGGACCGTGCCGGCAAGCTCGCCGGCACTATCGCCGGAACCGGTGAAGATATCACCACGCGCGGGGCCGACGATCGCGGAGCCGGTATCGAGGGCGAGCATCAAACGCTGAAAGGGTTTTCCGCCATCCATATGGGTCAGGCTTTCCGCGCGAATGAAGAAGGGAAATCCAAACGTATGGATGGCCCGGTCGACCGCCAGGGAACGACCGGGGATCAGAGGCACTTTGGCGGCCGCGATCGGGCCGCCATTCGGGCTCTCAACGATGGCCTCGCGGAAGAAGATATAGGATCGATTGTGCCAAAGTATCTCATCGACGCGCTGCGGGTTATCGGCAAGCCACGCGCGAATCGACTGCATCGAAATCTCCGCAGCAGCGATCTCGCCGCGGTCGACCAGAAGTCGGCCGATCGGCGAAAACGGATGCCCGGCCTTGGCCGCATAGGTGATACGGCGGACGCGGCCGTCGCTATAGCGCAATCGCGCCGCCCCTTGCACATGCGCAAAGAAAACATCGACCTTGGACTTAGCCCAGGCAATCTCAAGCCCGCGGCCCTGCAGGTAGCCTTCGTCGATCGCGCGTCTGTCCGGATAGGCGGTGATCACGCCGTTCTCCAGGCGACCGAAGGCATAGGACCGATCAAGTTCGGCGGGACGATCGCCATCGTCGAGATCAATCAGATCGGACGGGCGTCGATAGAAAGGATAGCGAAATTCCGCATCCGGCTCGTCGACCACTTCGATTTCTGGTTCGTAGAAAGCTGTCACGAAGCCGGGAGATCCGTCTTTCCTTCGAATAAGAAAGGGCCGACAGTGTTCCTCGAAGAAGGCACGAGCCTGAGAGGCTGTGGCTGGCCGCAAATAGCGAGCTGCCTCGAGAAGTGGCATGAGATCGGCGGTCGTGAGCCCGAGAGATCCCGTTCGATACGGCTTGGTTTCGACGATGTGCCGATGGCAGGCTTCCATCGTTTCAAAAAGGCTGGAAGGATCGTCATCCTTCCAGCCTTCCAAATCGGCGAAACTGACCGATTGCAGGGTAAAATCCCGTGGACCGTGGCTCATTGTTCCGATTCAGTTGCCACCAGTTTCCAATTCGGATCGCGGGAGCGCGTATCTCGGGCAAAGGTCCAAAGATCATTTACCTCGGCCACGCTCTCGGCATCGCCTTCAATCAATTTATCCGTCTTGTCATAGGTGGCGGAAATCATCTGACTGGCAATGCGGACGGTAATCTGCGCCTCCGTTCCCCTTACCTCGACATTCATGATCTCCGCCTTGTCGATGCCGACGAAAGTGGACTTCACTTTCTCCCCACGCGATTCACGTTCGGAAATAGCCGCATCGAAGCCGTCATAGACCTCTCGCGAGAGAAGATTCTTGAGTGCCTTGCGATCGCCGTCGGCATAAGCCATCACGATCATTTCATAGGCCATACGGGCACCATCCAAGAACTCCTTCGGATTGAAGGAGGGATCGGCCTTATTGAGTTCGCGCAGCGAATCGTTAAGAGGCGTTCCGGGAGGAGCGAAGGCGTCGATCGCCGCAAAGCGATCCTCATCCTCGACCGTGGCGTCGCGCCTCGGCAAAGTAACGACCTTGCCGGCTTCGGTGTTCTCTGGAGTGCCAGTGGCATCCCGCGGCGTGTAGAGATCGCGTGGCGGCTTCTCGTTTCCAGTGCGGCGACCAAGCACGCTGCGAAGCTGAAGAAAAATCAGCACCGCTGCCACAAGGAAAAACAGAGTGATGAAGTCGTTAGAACCCATGCCGTGCCGGAACCGCCGTTAACATTTCTAGTTTCCCTTCCCATATAGTCCGCATATACCAATCATTCAAATAGTGTGGCCAGAACTTTGTAATGCTGCCACAGCGATGGCAGTGCTGACGCAGATACGGTACTGCCGCAGACCGACAGGATGAACTGATGCGCTTTTCGATCGTTCCCCTTTTCATCTTCGCGATGCCGCTCGTTGAGATCGCAGGCTTCATCATTGTCGGCAAGGCGATCGGATTGTGGGCAACGCTGGGTCTTGTCATTCTCTCCATATTTGCCGGGCTCGCTCTTCTGCGCATTCAGGGCATCGGCATCCTGCAGCGCATTTCAGCCGAAAGCCGCAACGGCGGCGTTCCAGGTCGGGATCTCGTTCACGGGGCGATGATCGTGCTGGCGGCCCTACTGTTGCTGCTTCCAGGTTTCGTCTCCGATATTCTTGGCCTGCTGCTGTTCATTCCTGCGGTTCGCGATCTCGCTTGGAAGTATCTGAGCCAGCGGATCATCATCCTAGGATCTGCCGGTCCATTCGCTCGCGGAAACAATGCGCGCCCATCAGGCACGCGCAATGCGCCGGTGGTCGATCTTGACGAAAAGGATTACCACCGCGAGCCCAATCGTAAATCTCCCTGGTCGGATCAAAAGCGCCTGGAAGATTAAGGCTTCGGTCCTTCTGTCGCCGGCAGTGCCGAGGGTTGTAAGCCCTTCCCCGAAGTGTTAGATGGCTGCACCCAATGAAGCCTCTGAGGAAAAGCCAATGGCAAGCGAAACCAGCAACAACGGCGCCACGAGTCCAAGCCTGACAATTCTTGCGCAATACACTAAGGACCTCTCCTTCGAGAACCCCGGTGCGCCTCGTTCCCTCCAGGCTAGAGACAAGGCCCCCGCCATCAATATCAACGTGAACGTCAACGCCAATCCGCTTTCGGAAACCGATTTCGATGTGGTGCTTACGCTCGCTGCGGAAGCCAAGGATGGTGACAAGACGGTCTTCCATGCGGAGCTTGTTTACGGCGGCGTCTTCCGCGTTGCCGGGTTCCCGCAGGAACACATGCTGCCTGTGCTCTTCATCGAATGCCCGCGCATGCTCTTTCCGTTCGCGCGCCAGATCATTGCCGATGTCACCCGCAATGGCGGCTTCCCGCCGCTGATGATCGATCCGATCGATTTTGCACAGATGTTCGCTCAGCGCGTCGCCGAAGAACAGGCACGTGCCAAGGTTCAGGCTGTTCCGAACTAAGCACCGTTCACTTGAGAGGAATGGAGATGCCCGGGACCCACCCGGGCATTTTTAATTGGGGCTGCCATATTTGGCCCAGATGCCTTTTTCACCGAGCTTTGCGACAAGAGCGCCATGCGCCCGCTTTTCGGCTTCCGTCAGGCGCTCGGCCAGCGGCCGCGGCCGCGCCAGGCTCGCGACAATCACCTCTTCCGCCATCTCGACAACGTTGTCGACGGTTTGCGACCCGGCGATGCTAAGACCGAGAGCCGCCTGCCGTCCTCCGATCATCTCGATATAGACCTCCGCCAGAAGCTCGGAGTCGAGAAGCGCGCCGTGTCTGGTGCGATGGGAATTGTCGATGCCATAGCGGCGGCAAAGGGCATCGAGCGAATTCGGTCCCATCGGGTGCTTTCGACGCGCGAGTGCCAGCGTATCGATCACCAATTCCGGCAGGATCGGCGGTCGACCCAACCGAGCGAATTCGGCATTGATAAAGCCCATATCGAAGGTGGCGTTGTGGGCGATCCACTTGGCGTCGCCGAAGAAATCGAGGATTTCATCGACGTGATTGGCGAAAAGAAACTTGTCCTTCAGGAATTCGTCGGTGATACCGTGGACGGCAAGCGCATCCGGATGGACGTTGCGGTCGCCGGGATTGAAGTAGATGTGGATCGTCCGGCCCGTTGGGAAATGATTGAAAAGTTCGACTCCGCCAATTTCGATGACCCGGTCGAGGCGTGCATCGAGGCCCGTCGTTTCCGTGTCAAAGATGATCTCACGCATTTCAATCGTTTCCTTCCGCGATCTGGTCGCGCAGTTTCGCAACGATATTCTCGACCTGAGCGCGCGCCGATTCGATCCCGTGGCCAGTGTCGATGATGTAATCCGCCCTTGCCCGCTTTTCCGCATCCGGAGTCTGGCGGGCAAGAATCATCTTGAATTTTTCCTCGGTCATCCCCGGTCGTGCAAGTACCCGTTCCCTTTGAATCTGTGGATCGCAGGTGACAACGACGACGGAATCGACCCGATCGGTCGCGCCCGTTTCGAAGAGCAGCGGGATATCAAGGAGAACGATGTCGGAGCCCGATCTCTGTTCTTTTTCGAGAAATTCCCATTCGCGCTTTCGCACCAGGGGGTGGACGATGGTTTCCAACCTTTTGAAGCTGGCCGGTTCGGCCGCAAGTTGACGGGAAAGTTCCTGTCTGTCGACGACACCGTCCTTTATCGCGCCTGGAAAGGCTCTTTCGATCAGCGGTACCGCCTCACTCTGATAGAGATCATGAACCACGGCGTCCGAATCGTTCACTGGTATGCCAGCCTCGGCAAAGAGCTTTGCAGTTGTCGACTTTCCCATGCCAATCGAGCCGGTGAGACCAATGCGGATCATCGATGCTGTTCCATATCCGCGATGATGAGAGCTCTGAGATTTTCGTCAACCACCGGCCGCCGGCCGAACCATTTTTGAAAACCGGGCACGGCCTGGTGCAGCAGCATGCCCAACCCGTCGACAGTCGCAAACCCTTGCTCTTCGGCCTGTGCCAGCAACGGCGTCTTTAGCGGAATATAGACGATATCGGTTACGACCGCATTTTCGGCCAGGGGAGAAAAATCGATCGCCGGCGCGGCTTCGCCATCCATGCCCAAGGATGTCGTATTCACAAAGAGTCCTGACCCCTTCATGACCTCATTCAATGCATCCATAGGATGGCCATGCACCTTGGGACCGAAGCGAGCCGCCAGTTCCTTCGCACGATCGAGGGTACGATTGACAACATGAATTTCCGTAAAGCCGCGATCACGAATAGCCTGGATCACGGCCCTGCTCGCACCTCCGGCTCCAAGAATCACCGCTTTGCCTGTTCTATCCCAGCCCGGGTGGCGTTCATCAAGATTGGCAAGGAAGCCATAGCCGTCGGTATTGGTCGCGTGCAGCAGACCGCCTTCGAGCCATAGCGTATTTGATGCACCCAATTCGGCCGAAAGCGCATCCGGCTTATCGGCCAGCCGGAAGGCGAGTTCCTTGTGCGGTATGGTCACATTGCCCCCGACGAATCCGGAGGAACCATCCTTTAGCGATTGGATGAAGAGGGGAAAATCCTCGGGCGTCACCGGATGAGCGCGATAGCTGCCTTCGATGCCGAAGCTTTTCAGCCAATAGCCATGGATCAAGGGCGAGCGGGAGTGCTTGACGGGGTACCCGGTGACAAACGCATTCGGTGCGAATGTTTCACGTGAATCACGCATCGATCATCCCCAGGTCGCGAAGCTTTGCAAGCAGGGGCAACATCGGCAGGCCGACGATCGTGAAATAGTCTCCGTCGATTGCCGAAAACAATTGGATGCCTTCGCCTTCGAGTTGATAGGCACCGACGCTGCCGAGAACCTTATCGCCGACACGATGCAAATAAAGGTGAATGAAGTCGTCCGACAATTCACGCATCGTCAGTTCCGCGTGCGACAAATGCTCCCACAGGACAACGCCATCTTTTGCAAGAGCGATGGCGCTGTTCAGCCGATGGGTTTTTCCCGACAGGATGCGGAGATGATTTTCGGCATCCGACATATCCTTGGGCTTATGAAAGACCAATTGGTTCAGAGACATGGTCTGATCCGAGCCGATCACCAAAGCACCCGGACAGCGCTCGCTGACCTCACGCGCCTTTGCTTTTGCCAGAATCAAAGCGACGGCATCCGGTGCCGCACCTTCCTTTTCCAGAGGCGCCTCGATTGCGCGCTCATCGATGCGGGCGGCGACCGCTTCAAATGCAAGACCCGCGTTTTCCATCAGCATGCGCCGGAAGGGACTTGAAGAGGCAAGAACTAGTGGCTGCATTGGAGAATCCGTTGAGATGCCCGGACTGCGATTATCTCAGCTTCGGCCGCAGGGCAACAATTGCGGCGGCTGTTTCTTCGATCGAGCGGCGTGTGACGTCGATGATGGGCCAGTTGTGCCGAGCGCAGAGAGTACGCGCATACTTCAACTCCTCCGAAATGGCTGCACGATCCGTATAATCTCCTCGAGTGAATCCTGATGCTGCGCCCAGCACACGGTTCTCGCGTATCTGCCAGATCCGGTCGGTTGTCGCGACCAGCCCCACGATGAGCGGCTTGGTTGCCCGAAAAAGGCTTTCAGGCAATGGTACACCGTGAACGATCGGAATGTTGGCGGTCTTGATGCCGCGATTGGCAAGATAGATGCTCGTCGGGGTCTTCGACGTGCGGCTGATGCCGATGATGACCACCTCCGCGGCATCATAGTCTTCAGGCATCTGGCCGTCATCGTGATCCATCGTGAAATTAAGGGCCTCGATACGGGCAAAATATTCAGCATTCATCACATGTTGGGCGCCGACACGGCGGCGCGATGGCGCGCCGAGATAGGCCTGGAACACATTCATGACAGGCTCCAGGACATTGACGCAGGGTATGCCCATTTCCCGGCAACGGGCATCAATCAAATCCGCAAGTTCGCGGTCGACAACCGTATAGAGGACAATGCCGGGCTCGTCATCGATTGCCTGAAGGACCGGCAGGAGCTGCTTCCGCGTACGGATCAGCGGGTAGACGTGTTCGATCGGCTGGCTCGAGCGAAACTGCGCCGACACGGCTCGTCCCGCGGAAATGAGAGTTTCCCCGGTCGAATCGGAGATGAGATGCAGATGAAAGAAGTTTGTCCGGTTCTCCACGCTATTTTCCATCACCTGTTGATAAGCCGGGATGGTGCAGAGGTAAGAGCGGAGGCAAGGACAAGGCAAGGGAAAAAGTGGCCGCTTATCCACATTCGCAATTTGCCGAACCAATGCTTATTGCGGCTGTGCATAACAGGGGTTCATTCGTCTATTCCAAATTTATGCACAGGATTTCCACCGTAATGCCGCAACCCGCATTATCCGTAAGCTATTGATATTTTTGGATGAATCTTCTTCATCTGCATAATTTTCCGAAGCTGCCCGTTTTTTTCTCGACCAAGCCTGGCAAGGCGCGACTAAAGGAAGGGGCAGTGGATGAATTTTAATCCTTGATAGAAACCGACTCTAAGAAATAGAAACCTTTTAAAATATCTTTGGTTTTATGCAGGGAAGACGGGATTGAGCGAGATACGCCGAAAGATCATGAGGGTTCTCGACGGAGAAACGATCATCCCGCCACCACTCTGGCTGATGAGGCAGGCGGGTCGATATCTTCCGGAATATCGACAAACGCGCTCGAAGGTCGCGAGCTTTCTTGAACTCTGTTACACGCCGGATCATGCTGTTGAGGTGACGTTGCAGCCGATCCGGCGGTATGGCTTTGATGCCGCCATCCTATTTTCCGACATCCTGGTCATCCCTGACGCTCTCGGACGCAACGTTCGGTTCGTGGAGGGTCATGGGCCGGAGATGGACGTGATCGACGAAAGCGGGATCCGTAGGCTCAGCGGGACGGGAGTACTTGATCATCTGAAGCCGGTGTTCGAGACAGTGCGACGTCTTCGCGTCGAGCTGCCAAGCGAGACGACATTGCTTGGCTTCTGCGGTGCGCCATGGACGGTCGCAACCTATATGATTGCCGGCCAGGGCACGCCGGATCAGGCCCCTGCCCGCCTCTTTGCCTATAAGCATCCCGAGGCCTTCGAGCAGCTTCTGATGTTTCTCGCTGAGATCTCTGCCGACTACCTAGTGGCGCAGATCGACGCTGGGGCGGACGCACTGCAGATATTCGATTCATGGGCCGGCGTGCTTGGCGAAAGGGAATTCGAAGCCTTCGCGATCAAGCCGGTTGCGCGGATGATTGCGTCGGTGAAGTCGAGGCGGCCACAGGCGAGGATCATCGCTTTTGCCAAGGGCGCCGGATATCTGTTGAAGGATTACCGGCGGCAGACCGAGGCGGACGCGATCGGGCTCGACTGGTCGGTGCCGCTGCGTTTTGCCGCAGAGCTGCAAAAGGAAGGGCCGGTGCAAGGCAATCTCGATCCGATGCGCGTCGTCGCCGGCGGAAAATCGCTCGACAGCGGTATCGACGATATTTTGCAGCATCTTGGAAGTGGCCCGCTGATATTCAATCTCGGACACGGCATCACCCCGCAAGCGGATCCGGATCATGTAAGAGCGCTGGTTGAGCGCGTTCGTGGCTGGAGAGGATGAAATCGATGGAGAAGCAGACCGATCGGCGAGCGGGCGGCTATGCGCGTAGGCGTGCCCATTTTGCCGTGGCATTCTTCGTGGTTTTGGCTGCAGCGCTTTTTATCTGGCAGCCCGATAATCTTTACCTCTGGATAAAGGCGCTGCACATCATTGCCGTCATCTCGTGGATGGCGGGCCTTTTCTATCTGCCGCGGCTTTTCATCTACCATGCGGATGCGGAACTAGGCTCGATGCAGTCGGAAACTTTCAAGGTCATGGAGCAGCGTCTTTTGAGGATCATCATGAATCCGGCGATGATGCTCACCTGGATTCTCGGGCTCTATCTGGCATGGTCGGTTTACGGATTTCAGGGCGGCTGGCTTCACGCGAAGATAGCCCTGGTCGTTGTGCTGACTGCGGTGCATGTCTTTTTCAGCCGTGCAGTCAGGGCCTTTGCTTCTGATGAGAATCGGCGTTCGGCACGTTACTGGCGCTTCATGAACGAGGCGCCGACGCTTCTTATGATCGCCATTGTTATACTGGTTGTGGTCAAGCCATTTTGATGGCAAACAGGGCTCCAGGTTAATTTTGGGTCATTTCGGTCAGCCCTCTTGCAGGGCTCCGTTTGAATCGCTATTTTCCGCCCATCTCATCTTCGTGGCATGTGTGTAGAGTTCAGTCGTCTGCGAGCCCCCGTCGCGGTACCGAATACGACCAACATCGCCTTCCCCCACCAAAAACAGAGTACGGTTCCCTTCATGGCTGAAATGAAGCTTCAAGAACTTAAGAATAAGTCTCCGACCGATTTGTTGGCCTTTGCCGAATCGCTCGAAGTCGAAAATGCGAGCACGATGCGTAAGCAGGAGCTGATGTTTGCCAGCCTGAAGGTGCTTGCCAGCCAGGATGTTGAAATTATCGGGGAAGGCGTGGTCGAGGTTCTGCAGGATGGATTCGGCTTCCTGCGGTCGGCCAATGCCAATTATCTCCCAGGTCCTGACGATATCTACATCTCGCCCTCTCAGATCCGGCGCTTCTCTCTGAAGACGGGGGATACGGTCGAAGGGCCAATTCGGGGTCCCAAGGAAGGCGAGCGTTATTTCGCTCTGCTCAAGGTCAATACAATCAACTTCGACGATCCGGAGAAGATTCGCCATAAGGTCCATTTCGACAATCTGACGCCCCTCTATCCGAACGAGCGCTTCAGAATGGAGCTCGACGTTCCGACATCGAAGGATCTCTCCCCGCGCGTCATTGATCTGGTAGCGCCCCTCGGAAAGGGGCAGCGCGCTCTTATTGTTGCACCGCCGCGGACGGGTAAGACGGTGCTCTTGCAGAACATCGCCCACTCGATTACGGCGAACCATCCCGAATGCTACCTTATCGTGCTTCTGATCGATGAGCGTCCGGAAGAAGTGACGGATATGCAGCGCTCGGTGCGTGGCGAAGTCATTTCCTCCACGTTTGACGAGCCTGCGGTTCGTCACGTGCAGGTGGCCGAGATGGTGATCGAGAAGGCGAAGCGGCTCGTCGAGCACGGCCGTGATGTCGTTATTCTTCTGGATTCGATTACACGTCTGGGCCGCGCCTACAACACGGTTGTTCCTTCTTCCGGCAAGGTCCTTACCGGCGGTGTTGATGCCAACGCGCTGCAGCGGCCGAAGCGCTTCTTCGGTGCCGCCCGCAATATCGAGGAAGGCGGCTCGCTTACGATTATCGCAACAGCGCTGATCGATACCGGCAGCCGCATGGATGAAGTCATCTTCGAAGAGTTCAAGGGCACGGGCAACTCGGAAATCGTGCTGGATCGAAAAGTTGCCGACAAGCGCATCTTCCCGGCTATGGATATCCTGAAATCCGGTACCCGCAAAGAAGATCTGCTGGTGCCGCGCCAGGACCTGCAGAAGATCTTTGTCCTTCGTCGTATCCTTGCTCCCATGGGAACGACGGACGCGATCGAATTTCTGATCGATAAGCTGAAGCAGACAAAGAACAATCCGGACTTCTTCGATTCGATGAACACCTAGTTCATTAGCCGGATTCATCAGTAATGGGAGCTGGTTGCAGAAGTTGCAACTAGCTCCTTTCGCTTTCGCAGAAGCTGCGCCCGCAGATCGGCTCCGATTCGCTACCGTAACGATCTTTTCGATTCGGTTTCGAATTGATCGACGGTGAGATCAAAGGCGATGACATGACAATTGCATCGGACACGATATTTGCGCTATCCAGCGGCGGCCTGCCGTCTGGTGTGGCGGTCATACGCATCAGCGGCCCGCGGGCGTTCGAGGCGGCCCGAGCTCTTCTCCGAGGTGAGCTGCCTCCTCCAAGGACTGCGGCCTTGCGAACGATTCGGACTCGGAACGGTTTAATTCTCGATCGTGCTTTAATCCTGATCTTTCCGAATCCCGCATCATTCACCGGCGAGGATTGCGTGGAACTCCATCTTCACGGCGGGCGTGCAGTGATCAAGGCGTTGTTCGACGAGCTTGGCGCTGCCGAGGGGTTGCGTTTGGCTGAAGCCGGCGAATTTTCGCGTCGCGCCTTTGAGAACGGCAAGCTCGATCTTGTTGAGGCGGAAGGGCTGGCTGATCTCATTTCTGCAGAGACGGAGATGCAGCGGCGTTTGGCCGTGGAGCAGAGCGCCGGCGGACTCTCGGCGCTGTACGACGGTTGGGCAGATCGGTTGACGCGCGCTCGCGCCCTGATCGAAGCTGAATTGGACTTTGCGGATGAAGAGGATGTACCGGGCTCTGTCTCGGAGCAGGCATGGGATGATATGCAGGCTCTGAATGGCGAACTCGCTGATCATCTTTCTGGCGCCGCCGCTGGAGAAATCATCAGGGATGGCCTGAAGGTGGTTATCGGTGGACCCCCGAATGCCGGAAAATCCAGCCTGATGAATGCCCTGGCAAAGCGCGATATTGCTATTGTCACGGACATAGCCGGTACGACCAGGGACGTGCTGCATGTCGATCTGGATATCGATGGGTTTGCCGTTCGCCTCTATGATACTGCCGGCCTGAGAGAGACGGAGGAGGTCGTCGAGCGCGAGGGTGTTCGCCGGGCGCAATCCATCATCGAGCATGCCGACCTCCTGCTCCTGCTGGAAGAAATAGGAAAGCCCACGCAGGCAGCGGTAGAACTGGAGCCGCCGGCTGGCAATACATGGCGTATCGGCACGAAAGTCGATCTCTACCAGGGCAAGGCGGATGATGGGCGCTATGATCTTCGTATTTCCACGACCACGGGCGCGGGGCTACTGCAATTGCAGGAGATGCTCGGAGACGAACTGAAGAAAAGAACAGGTAGCGGGACGGACACACTGCCGGGGCGATTGCGACACACGGACAATCTGCGAAAAGCCCGCTATTTTCTTGAGCGCGCGGTTAGCGCAGTGAATAGCGGCCTGGATATAAGAGCCGAGGATCTCCGGCTGGCGGGAAATGCCCTGGGACGAATAACCGGTCGGGTGGATGTCGAGAATCTGTTGGACGTCATCTTTTCCGAATTCTGCATCGGCAAATGATTCACGTGAAACATGTCAGTGGCCCTGGGACGCCAAGATCGTTTCACGTGAAACCTTCTTGACTTTGGGCCTTCTTGTGGCAAGACGGGTCCAACTTGGAGCTATCTCAATGCAAAATGGCAAATATGAAGTCATCGTCATCGGCGGCGGACATGCCGGTTGCGAAGCTGCCGCCGCCTCGGCGCGGCTGGGTGCTCGAACGGCTTTAGTAACCCATAAACGCGCCACGATCGGTGTCATGTCCTGCAATCCCGCCATTGGCGGGCTTGGAAAAGGACATCTGGTTCGTGAAATCGATGCCTTGGATGGCCTTATGGGGCGCGTCGCTGACGCGGCTGGGATCCAATTTCGCATGCTCAATCGGAAGAAGGGTCCTGCGGTACGAGGTCCGCGGACCCAGGCGGACCGGAAGCTCTATCGCTTGGCCATGCAGGAAGCGCTGTCGTCGGTCGGGAATTTGGACATCATTGAGGGAGATGCCTTCGATCTCGCAATAGATGAAGGTCGCGTGACCGCCGTTATCATGAAGGACGGTCGGGCGCTGAGAACCGATGCTGTGGTCTTAACCACAGGTACCTTTCTGCGCGGCTTAATTCATATCGGCGATACCAAGATCCCCGCGGGTCGGGTCGGTGAAGAACCGTCTATCGGTCTTTCGAAGACCTTGGAGAAGCTGGGCTTGGCTCTCGGGAGACTGAAGACCGGCACGCCCGCCCGTCTGGATGGAAGGACGATCGATTGGGAAGCCGTCGGCCGGCAAAGCGCCGATGAGGACCCCATCCCCTTTTCGTTTCTGACGGATCATATTGTAAATCGCCAGATCGATTGCGGTGTGACAAGAACAACCGCAGCAACGCATAGGATCATCTCGGAAAATCTCCGGCGATCGGCAATGTATTCGGGCCAGATCGAAGGTATAGGGCCGCGCTATTGCCCCTCGATCGAAGACAAAATCGTCAAATTCGGCGAACGCGACGGTCATCAAATCTTCCTGGAGCCTGAAGGCCTTGACGATGACACTGTGTACCCCAATGGCATATCGACTTCGCTGCCCGCAGATGTTCAAGAGGACTTTATTAGAACCATTCCGGGTCTGGAACGAGTAGCGATTTTGCAGCCGGGCTATGCAATCGAATATGATCATGTCGATCCGCGCGAGTTGATGCCGTCGCTGGAGACGAAGAGACTTAAGGGTCTGTTTCTTGCAGGCCAGATCAATGGTACAACCGGATACGAAGAAGCCGGCGCGCAGGGCTTGGTCGCCGGCATTAATGCGGCACGTTGCGCGGCGGCCGCCTCCCCTGTGTATTTCAGCCGAACTGAATCCTATATCGGTGTCATGATTGACGATCTGACGTCCCGCGGCGTCGCAGAGCCATATCGGATGTTTACGTCTCGTGCGGAATACCGATTGTCACTCCGTGCCGATAACGCTGACATGCGCCTGACCCCGATGGGGATCGACATTGGCTGCGTCGGTTCGGCGCGACGTGAGCGGTTTGCAAAATATTCGCAGGCGCTGGAGCATGGGCGCTCGCTGTTGACGCAAATTGCTATAACACCATCCGAGGCTCTTAAGGCCGGGTTGCGTATCAATCAGGATGGCCAGCGTCGGACGGCATACGATCTACTTGCATATCCGGGACAGTCGATTGGCTCCTTGGGACGAATTTGGCCGGAGATACAAATGCTGGACGCCAAGGTCTCGCAGGCGCTTGAGATTGAAGCATCCTATGCTGTGTATATGGAGCGGCAGGCGGGGGATATTGCTGATATTCAGAAAGAGGAAGGCAAGAGAATTCCGGTTGATTTTGATTTCGAGTCCCTATCCGGTCTCTCCAATGAGCTCAAGCAGAAGCTGAAGATGGCGCGTCCTTTCAATATAGCGCAGGCGACACGGATCGACGGCATGACCCCGGCGGCGATCCTTCTGCTGCTTTCGCAATTGCGAAAGGAAAGGCGTGACCTGCGCGAGACCGGTTCGTGAGTGACACAATACAAGGTGAGAGAGTCCATTGATGGAGTTGAACGGTTTACGTGTTTCACGTGAAACACAGGAGCGCCTTTCGATCTTTGCCGATCTCTTCCAAAAATGGTCCAAGTCAATCAATCTTGTCGCGTCTTCGACACGGCATGATCTTTGGAACCGGCATATAGCGGATAGTAGTCAGATATTTCAATTGTTTCCGGCCCCTGCCCGATGGATTGATCTCGGAAGCGGTGGAGGGTTTCCAGGTGTCATCACGGCCATCTTTCTTGCCGAACTCGGTGACGGTTGGGTCCACCTCGTTGAGAGCAATCACAAGAAGGCGGCATTCCTACGAATAGCACTCGCTGAAACGGGCGCTCGGGGTTCGGTTCATCCAATCCGAATCGAGCAGGCGCCAGACCAGCTGACTGTTTGCGATGCGATCTCCGCGCGGGCACTGGCAGACCTTGATTTGCTGCTGGAGTATGTACAGCCGTGGATGCGTAAAAATAAAAATGTAAAGGCATTTTTTCATAAAGGACGGGATTACGCGACCGAAATAGAGAAAGCGCATGGTCGTTGGCAATTTGATCTGTTAATACACAATAGCGCCGTTGAGAGGGAATCGGTCGTTCTGGAAGTCACCAATATCCGGCGCAAGGATCAATCATAATCGGGTAGCGGCAATGTCAGGCGAAAGAAACCGGATTATCACCATCGCTAATCAGAAGGGTGGCGTTGGCAAAACAACGACAGCTATCAATCTTGCAACTGCTCTGGCGGCGATCGGAGAGCGTGTTCTTATCGTTGACCTCGATCCTCAGGGAAACGCCAGCACCGGTCTTGGTATCGAGCGACGAAATCGTAAGCTTTCTTCTTACGATCTCCTGATCGGGAGCCATGGCGTGCTCGACACCGTATTGGAAACCGCGGTACCGAATCTCTTCATAGTTCCGTCGACAATGGATCTTCTCGGGATCGAGATGGAAATCGCCCATCAGAGCGATCGAGCCTTTCGTCTACGGCGAGCGCTCTCGACTGCGGAGGCCCTCAGCTTCTCCTATATCTTGCTCGATTGCCCTCCCTCCTTCAACCTCCTCACAATGAATGCGATGGCGGCCGCCCATTCGGTCCTGGTTCCTCTCCAATGCGAGTTCTTTGCGTTGGAGGGTTTGAGCCAATTGCTTGAAACGGTTGATCAGGTGCGGAGCAGCATCAATCCTACGCTCGACATCCAAGGGATCGTTCTGACGATGTTCGACGCGCGCAACAATCTCGCACAGCAGGTTGTCAACGACGTGCGCACCCATCTCGGCGAAAAGGTTTATCATACCTTAATCCCGCGGAACGTCCGCGTCTCGGAAGCGCCTTCCTACGGCAAGCCAGCAATTCTATACGATCTGAAATGTGCAGGGAGCCAGGCCTATTTGCAACTGGCCTCAGAGGTGATCCAGCGGGAGCGCCATCAGAAGGCTGCATGACAAAGAGAGCCGAAGATCTGGAGTTGAGTGAGCAACACAATGAGTGATGATGTTTCGAAGAGGCGCCTGGGGCGCGGATTGGCGGCGCTGATCGGTGAAATGGATCAGCCTGTTCCCGTGGATTCAGCCAAACCTGGTATTAGTGCGGATCGCACTTTGCCGATCGAATTCATCAGTCAAAGCCCCAGAAATCCCCGCCGCCATTTTGACGATGGCGAGCTTCATGAGCTCGCGGCATCCATTCGCCAGCATGGCATCGTGCAGCCGGTGGTCGTGCGAACACTTTCCACCAATCGCTACGAAATAATTGCCGGCGAGCGCCGTTGGCGAGCATCTCAGCTGGCGGGACTGATCGAAATACCGGTCATTGTGCGGGATGTGGACGACAAGACCGCTCTTGAGCTTGCGATAGTCGAAAATGTGCAGCGATCGGATCTCAATCCACTCGAGGAGGCGCTCGGATATGAACAGCTGATTGCCGAGCATGGATATACCCAGAACGATTTGGGCGAGATCATCGGCAAGAGCCGGAGCCATGTGGCGAACTCGCTTCGTCTGCTGAAACTGCCTGAACCGGTACGCGATCTTCTGTCCGCCGGTAGCCTGTCAGCAGGTCATGCTCGCGCGCTCGTCTCTACGTCGGACCCAGCGGCGTTGGCGCGCACAATCGTAGCCAAGGGGATGTCAGTCCGGGATGCCGAACGGTTAGCGCAAAATGACATCAAGGCGCAGAACGCGCCACCGACTGAAAGCACTCGCCGTGATCAGAAGGACTCTGATACACTTGCTCTCGAAAGAACGCTTTCGGATACGCTGGGGCTGGACGTTACCATCAATCATAAAGGCAATGGCGGTCAGATACGCATTGCCTATAGATCGTTGGAGCAATTGGAAGAAGTCTGCAGACTTCTCGAGCGGCGGTAGGTTAGCCGGACACTCTCCGCGCCGATTGCAGTGTGACCGATAGAAGGGTTTGGAAGGCGATGCTGTCTTCCAAACTTTGTCTTCTGCGACTCTGCAAAACTGCCGCCTGTAGTTTGCTCATTTCCCTGGCAATTGCAGGGGCGGTCCAGCTTCGCAAGGCCTGTTCCATGATAGGCTTCCTCCGAAAATGCAGATGGCGTCCCAGACTCTGCATGATCTGTGCAGGCTGGCTACGTTTTTCGTCCATTTCTGCGCGCATCGTATCGAGAAGCTGAAGCTGCCTGAGGCAAGCCTGAAGAACAAGGAAAACCGGCGTCTTCGAAGCCGCAATCTTCTGCATGGCCTGCAGGAAACCTGCCGAGTTGCCGCTCATAACGGCATCCACCGCGTCATCGACGGAAATGGCACTGGCATCTCCAACGATATTGACGACATCGCCTTCCTCTATTGTTCCGCCACCGTGACAATAGAGCGCGAGTTTTCTGATCTCGTTACGCGATGCGATACGGTCACCTCCCAGGGATTCAAGGAGAAGCTGTCGAGCCGCGGGAACGATTCGCAGCCCTTCGGAGGCAAGCTCCTGATCTATAAGCGCGTTAAGGGCGCGATTGTCATCCGCGTAGCACGGGATCGCGATAGCAGCTGATGCGCCTTCAGCGATCTTGCGCAATGCTGATCCCTTTTTCAGATCTCCCGCTTCGATGAGAACGAAGCTTGCTTCCGGCGGCTTTTCGGCGATGTGCTGAAATGCATCGATCAGGAATTTCTCATTCCCAGCGCCGCGAATCCAGACGAGCTTTTCCCCGCCGAAAAGCCCGATACCATTGACTTCATCTAAAAGTCTGGCGGGGTCCCGCTGCAGATCGGCTATGTCCAACTTGATCACCGAGAACGGGTCATCGAGAGCAACGCCGGTTTTTCTTGCGAGCAGCTCGGCCCGCTCCGTAACCAAACCGCGATCTGGCCCGTAAACGAGGTAGATGCGATGCGCTTGTCCCCGCCTCTGTAAAAATCCCTCGAATTCGTGGGATTTAAGCTCAGCCAATGCTCCACTCCTCGAGTGCTGAAGCTGTCACATGAAGAGAGATTCACGTGACAGCCTTTAGGCTGTTGTCTCCAGGCATGTTGCGCAAAACCGCCGCGCAGTTTTGCGCGACATCCGTTAGCGGCCGAGGGCGGCCGCGATATCGGCACCGACGAGCTCAGCCGCCTCACGTGCTGCCCGGTTTTCCGCATCGCGTATGGCGCGAAGTTTGGCGAATTCCTGCTGTGAGAAATCCACCAAAGAGGTGGCCGTGCGACTTCCTGCCTTGACCACCTGATCGTCGCTTGCGCGACGCAGGATGTAATTGGCTGTGACCGTGACGCGACCTGCACGGGCGGTATCGGAATCGATTGACCTCCCATTCGAGGTTCGAACGAGAAGAACGTCCGTAACGGCTGACGTCACCGTCAAATCGGTATTATAATCGGCCTTTATCGGTTCACCGGCGCCGTGGCCGGTGAAGAAGACAAGCCGATTGCGGACCTCCTGACCGACGCGGGATGTGGGGTCTGAGAAGGAGACGGAGGCGAGTTTTCCGGCGACAGCGGAATTCTCGGAATAAAGCGGGCGGACCTGGCAGGCGGAGAGCATTCCCGCAACCAGAGCCATCGCCGCAACAGCTCCGAAGCGGCCGAGCTTGATAACGAAATCAGACGACAATGTTCACAATCCTTTGTGGAACGATGATGACCTTTTTCGGTGCTTGACCGTTCAAGGCGCTTCTGACGGCATCCAAGGCGAGCACAGCATTCTGGACGGCATTCTGATCTGCGTCGCGCGCGATTGTCAATTCGGCGCGCTTCTTGCCGTTGATCTGAACCGGCAACATGATCTCGTTATCCGCAACCAAATCTTCGCGATAGGCAGGCCAAGGCGTGCGGACGACAAGCTGGCTGTTGCCGAGAGCCATCCAGCACTCTTCGGCGAGATGCGGGGTCATCGGTGCGACGATCTGGATGAGGATCTCCGAGGCCTCACGCACGGCCGCGCAATAAGCGGCCTCCGCTTCGCCCGCAGCGACTTTGGCCAAGGGGCTGGCCAGGAAGTTAACAAGCTCATAGATACGCGCGACCGCCTTGTTGAAGGCAAGTTTGTCATAATCGGTCTGCACCGCCTTCAGCGTCTTGTGAGCAGCCTGAGATATGGCAAGCGCTTCGCCCTCGTGGGCAGGCAGTGGGTCGACAGCCCTGAGATGGTCCGCCGCCTCCGATATCAGCCGCCAAAGGCGCTGCGTGAAACGGTGTGCTCCTTCGACGCCAGCTTCCGACCAGATCACGTCGCGGTCGGGCGGTGAATCAGACAGCACGAAGAACCGAGCCGTATCCGCACCGTAGGAGGCGATAATATCGTCCGGGTCGACGACATTTTTCTTGGATTTCGACATTTTCTCGATGGAGCCGATGGTAACTTCCTCACCGGATGCAAGCAGCACGGCCCGGCGTTTTCCATCGATCTCCTCGATCCGGATATCGGCGGGCGACACCCATTCCCGTGTCGTGCCCTTCCCCTTGCTATAGGTCTCGTGCACGACCATGCCCTGCGTGAAGAGGCCGCGGAAAGGTTCCTTGACGCCGACATGGTCAGTCTCGCGCATCGCTCGCGTGAAGAACCGAGAATAGAGCAGATGAAGGATCGCGTGCTCGATACCGCCGATATACTGATCGACCGGAAGCCAGCGATTGGCAACATCCGGATCGGTTGGCCTGTCCTCCCAAGGCGCCGTAAAGCGGGTGAAGTACCAGCTCGAATCGACGAAAGTGTCCATCGTATCCGTCTCGCGGCGGGCATCCTTTCCGCATTGCGGGCAGGCAACATGGCGCCAGGTCGGATGGCGGTCGAGCGGATTGCCTGGCTGATCGAAGGTCACATCGTCCGGAAGCTTGACCGGTAAATCCTTCTTCGGCACGGGTATGATTCCACAATCATCACAATGAATGACGGGAATCGGGCAGCCCCAATAACGCTGGCGGGAAATTCCCCAGTCTCGCAACCGGAAATTGACCCTTCGCTCGGCCTGCGGCGTGTTTCCCAGACTGGTAGCCTCCAGCTTCGAGGCGACGCTTTCGAACGCTTCATCGGTGGTCATGCCGTCGAGGAAACGCGAATTGATCATGACGCCATCGCCATCATAGGCAACGTCATCAATGGCGAAAGTTGCGGCGTCGCCATCCTTCGGCATGACGACCGGAACGACCGGCAAGTTATATTTGCGAGCGAAATCGAGGTCGCGCTGGTCGCCGGACGGGCATCCGAAGATCGCGCCGGTGCCGTAATCCATCAGAACGAAATTGGCGACATAGACGGGCAGTTCCCAGGACGCGTCGAGCGGATGCCTGACACGGATACCCGTGTCCATCCCCTTCTTCTCGGCTGTCTCAAGTGCTGCCAATGACGTACCGGCGCGCCGGCATTCCTCGCAAAAAGCTTCAATCGCCGGGTCTCTTTCCGCTGCTGCCCTTGCCAGGGGATGGTCGGCGGCGATTGCCAGGAAGGCGGCGCCGAACAACGTATCGGGCCGTGTGGTATAGACGGTAACCTCGCGGTTTTCGTCCGGTGCGGTTTCTGCCACGATCTCCCAGCGGATCGTCAAGCCTTCTGAGCGTCCGATCCAGTTCTTCTGCATCAGCCGGACTTTCTCCGGCCACTGATCAAGCGTATCCAGGGCGTCCAGCAGATCCTGGCTGAAATCGGTGATCTTGAAGAACCATTGCGTCAGATCGCGTTGCTCGACCAGTGCACCGGAACGCCAGCCGCGGCCGTCAATCACCTGTTCGTTGGCAAGCACCGTATTGTCGACCGGATCCCAGTTCACCTTGGACTGCTTGCGATAAACCAGACCCTTTTCCAGGAAATCTAGGAAGAGATGCTGCTGGTGTTTGTAGTAGTCGACGTCGCAAGTTGCGAATTCACGGCTCCAATCCAGCGAAAGCCCCATGGCTTTCAGCTGCGCCTTCATCGAGGCAATGTTCTGATAGGTCCAGGACGCCGGATGAACGCCGCGTTCCATAGCCGCATTTTCAGCGGGCATACCGAAAGCGTCCCAGCCCATCGGATGAAGTACATTGTAGCCGCGGGCGCGCTTATAGCGGGCGACAACGTCTCCCAGGGCATAATTGCGGACATGGCCCATGTGGATGCGCCCGGAGGGATAGGGGAACATTTCGAGTACATAGTACTTCTCGCGCACGTCGGCGTTGTCGGTCGTGAAGACCTCCTCCTCAGCCCACTTTTCCTGCCAGCGGGGCTCGGCATCGCGCGGATTGTAACGTTCAGTCGCCATATCGATTTTATTTCCGAAATTCACGGGAGATTGGCCGTGACCTTCATCACGAAACCATCCAAGCGTCAAGTTTGCCGGGGCGGGGAAGTGCGCGATCTTCGCCTCCGGAAGGCAGAATTGCCGATTGCGGGACTTGGCAACCACACGCTTGCTGGTTAGTCAGTTCCCGTGTCGAAACGGAGATGGATTTTGCGATGGGCCTCCAGGAGCGGTTGAACGATGTGCGGTCAAGAATTGCGGCGGCAGAGCATCATTCCAATCGTCCGACTGCATCCGTGCAGCTTGTCGCTGTCTCCAAGACATTCGACGCGGACGCTATTCGCCCAGCAATAGACGCGGGCCAGCGTGTCTTCGGTGAGAACCGAGTGCAGGAGAGCCAGGGCAAATGGCCTCGGCTCAAGGCAGAGACGCCGGATATCGAGCTGCATCTAATCGGGCCTCTGCAGTCCAACAAGGCAGCCGACGCCGTGGCGCTGTTCGACGTCATCGAGACCATCGACCGTGAGAAGATCGCGCGGGTGCTCGCGAAGGAGATGCGAGATCAGGGCAAAATCCTGAAATTCTATGTGCAGGTGAACACCGGGCTGGAACCGCAGAAGGCGGGTATTGCACCCGATGATACGCCAGCTTTCATAGAACTCTGCCGTAACGAGCTTGGGCTTGCCATCGAGGGACTGATGTGCATTCCCCCGGCGGATGAAAATCCCGGACCGCATTTCGCACTTCTCGCCAAGCTTGCGAAGAAATGCGGCGTCGAAAAGCTTTCCATGGGCATGTCGAGCGATTACGAAACGGCCATCGCCTTCGGCGCCACCAGCGTTCGGGTCGGCTCCGCGATCTTCGGCGAACGACACTAAAGCCTGTCGCGTGAAGGTAGGCTCACGCGACAGGCTTTAGCTTGTTGGTTTCATACTGTCGTTGCCGCAAACCGCTGCACACTTTTGCGCGGCATGCATTAAAGCCGGCTGCGCAACATGGATTTTACGCTTTCGTCGGGCTTCCTGTTCTCGCTTCCCTCTCCTAGATTTGAGTGCATGAGCTAGCATGTCCTGGGGAGGAGCAGATGCCGAGCGACTATCAGAAAATCTATGCTGCCTGGGAGAGCAATCCGGAGCAATTCTGGATGGAGGCGGCACAGGCGTTGGAATGGTTCAAGCCGGCCGACACGGTCTTTGAGGCAGGTGATGGGGTGTATGGTCGATGGTTTGTCGGAGCGGAAACCAACACCTGCCACAACTGTATTGACCGGCATGTGCTGGCTGGACGCGGCGCGGATACCGCAATCATTTACGATAGCCCGATGGCCGGAATCAAGCGGCGCTTCACCTATGAGGAGGCGCTGTCCGAAGTGAAGGCGATTGCCGCCGCGATGCTCAACCTCGGCGTTGCCAGAGGCGACAGGGTTATCCTTTACATGCCGATGGTACCGGAAGCGGTCTTTTCGATGCTCGCCTGCGCCCGAATCGGGGCTATCCACTCGGTCGTGTTTGGTGGTTTCGCTGCGGCGGAGCTTGCGAACCGAATCGATGATTCCGGCGCAAAACTGATCATTTCCGCAAGTTGCGGCATCGAACCCGGCCGCGTCGTCGCCTACAAGCCGCTGCTCGACCAGGCGATCGGCCTTGCGAAGGTGAAGCCGGTCCGTTGCCTTATCCTTCAGCGCCCTGAGCTGAAGGCTGACATGGTCGCGGGGCGGGATATCGACCTTGCAGCAGCGGTCGAAGCGGAAAAGATCAGGGGAGCCGATATTGCCTGTACTCCGGTCAAGGCGACAGATCCGCTCTATATCCTCTATACGTCCGGTACGACCGGCCAGCCGAAAGGCGTCGTTCGTGACAATGGCGGTCATATGGTGACGCTCCACTGGTCGATGTCGGCTATCTACGGCCTGAAGCCCGGCGAGGTGTTCTGGGCTGCATCCGATATCGGCTGGGTCGTGGGTCACTCCTATATCGTCTATGCGCCGCTTCTTGCCGGTATCACGACGCTGCTCTTCGAAGGCAAGCCCGTCGGAACGCCGGATGCCGGCACCTTCTGGCGCATCGTCTCAGAGCATGACGTGAAAGTCCTCTTCACCGCACCGACCGCCTTTCGCGCGATCCGCCGGGAGGATCCGGATGGGGAATTCATCAGAAAATATCCGCTGCCCGGGTTCCGGGCATTGTTCCTTGCCGGCGAGAGGGCCGATCCGGAGACGTTGAAATGGGCGGAGCGCATGCTTGCCGTACCGGTCATTGACCATTGGTGGCAGACGGAAACCGGCTGGCCCATTGCGGCAAATCCTCTGGGCCTTGGCGCTCTTCCGGTCAAGCACGGCTCTCCTTCCGTGCCAATGCCGGGCTATGACATCCGCGTGCTCGACGATGACGGACATCCCGTGCCTCACGGAACATTGGGCAACATCGTCGTGAAGTTGCCGCTGCCGCCCGGGTGTCTGCCGACGCTCTGGAATGCGGACGACCGTTTCCATTCGACCTATCTCGCCGAATTTCCGGGCCATTACAAAACGGCCGATGCCGGCTACATGGACGAGGACGGCTATCTCTTCATCATGGCTCGCACCGACGACATCATCAATTGCGCCGGCCATCGCCTCTCGACCGGGGCGATGGAGGAGGTGTGCGCCACCCATCCCGATGTCGCCGAATGCGCGGTCGTCGGCGTGGCTGACAGCGTCAAGGGACAGGTTCCGTGCGGCTTTCTGGTGCTGAAAAGGAATGTTTCCCGTGAAACATCCGAAGTCGAGAAGGATGTGGTCAAGCTGATCCGTGATGAAATCGGGCCGGTTGCCTGCTTCAAGACCGCAATCGTCGTCAAGCGCCTGCCGAAGACACGTTCAGGGAAAATCCTGCGCGGGACCATGCAGAAGATTGCCGACGGGATCCCATGGAAGATGCCCGCGACGATTGATGACCCCGCCATACTGGACGAGATCGGGGAAGCGCTTCGTTCCCGAGGCTATGGCTCACTGCCGATGTGATGGCCGTGGAGAACAAAAAAGCCCGGCACGAGGCCGGGCTTCGAAAAAGAGAGGGGTCAAACCCGGGTCTCAATAGTGATCGTCTTCATCTTCGTCCTTGGGTGAAGATTTCAGCGACTTCAGCTTGGCGAAGACGGCATCGGCGTCGATCTCCTTCTCCTCCTCGCGCTCGTAGCTCGGTGTGAGGCGCTCCGTTTCCTGAGCAGACTGGAGCGTGGCGCCAAGCTCGGCAGCCGTCGGCAGCGGACGGCCCTTGGCGGCCTTCTCCACTTCCATGTCGAGATCGATCTGGCTGCAAAGGCCAAGCGTGACCGGATCCATCGGCGTCAAATTGGCGGAATTCCAATGCGTGCGGTCCCTAATCTGCTCGATCGTCGATTTCGTCGTACCGACAAGACGGGAAATCTGCGCGTCCTTGAGTTCCGGATGATTGCGCACGAGCCAGAGAATGGCATTGGGTCGATCCTGACGCTTGGAGACGGGCGTATAGCGAGGACCACGACGCTTGGATTCCGGAACGCGCACCTTCGGCTCGGAGAGCTTCAGCTTGTGGTTGGGGTTTGCCTCCGCACGGGCGATCTCGTCGCGGGAGAGCTGGCCCGTGGCGATCGGGTCCAGTCCTTTGATGCCCTGCGCTGCTTCGCCGTCGGCAATTGCCTTGACTTCCAGCGGGTGCAGTTTGCAGAACTGCGCGATCTGGTCGAATGACAAGGCCGTATTGTCGACAAGCCAGATGGCCGTCGCCTTCGGCATGAGCAATTGTTGAGCCATGGATATAGTCCTTCTGTCGTCCGCGCCGGTCGCGGTCCGTGGGTATCACCACATTGTCCGGGAAATATGCCCCTATATAGCGGCAGTGTCACACAAAAGCAATTCTTGAAGAACGAAATGACCTTTGTCTAATTGCCGCCGTAACTTGACCTGCTATTGATTGCTCGGAAAGGCCGCCCATACTGATGACGCGGCGACGGATATTCGGAATGAGGAGGAGACCATGTCGGAAAAAATTTATCCGGTTCTCAAGCCGGCCAAGAGCCGCGCTCTGATCGACAGGGCGAAGTACGAGAAGTGGTACGAGGAAAGCGTCGAAGATCCCAACAAGTTCTGGGGCAAGCATGGCAGGCGTATCGACTGGTTCAAGCCTTATACCAAGGTCAAGAATACCTCCTTTCTTGGAAGGGTTTCGATCAAGTGGTTCGAGGACGGTCTGACCAACGTCTCCTATAACTGCATCGATCGCCATCTGAAGACGCATGGCGAGCGCGTCGCGCTGATCTGGGAAGGCGACAATCCCTATATCGACAAGAAGATCACCTATAATGAGCTTTATGAGCATGTCTGCCGCATGGCGAATGTGCTCAAGAAGCATGGCATCCAGAAGGGCGATCGTGTCACCATCTATATGCCGATGATTCCCGAGGCGGCCTATGCGATGCTCGCCTGCGCGCGCATCGGCGCTGTACACTCGGTCGTCTTCGGAGGCTTCTCGCCGGAGGCGCTGGCCGGCCGCATCGTTGATTGCCAATCGACCTTCGTGATCACCTGCGACGAAGGCGTGCGCGGTGGCAAACCCGTGCCCCTCAAGGACAATACCGATACCGCGATCCATATTGCCGCCCGCCAGCATGTGATCGTCGAGAAGGTGCTGGTCGTCCGCCGCACCGGCGGCAAGACGGGCTGGGCTCCCGGCCGCGACCTCTGGTACCATCAGGAAGTGGCAACGGTGAAGGCGGAGTGCCCGCCCGTGAAGATGAAGGCGGAAGATCCGCTTTTTATTCTTTATACGTCGGGTTCGACCGGCAAGCCGAAGGGCGTGCTGCACACGACCGGCGGCTATCTCGTCTATGCCGCCATGACCCATGAATATGTTTTCGATTATCATGACGGAGACATCTACTGGTGTACGGCCGATGTCGGCTGGGTCACCGGCCACTCCTATATCGTCTACGGCCCGCTTGCCAATTGCGCGACATCCCTGATGTTCGAAGGCGTGCCGAATTTCCCGGATCAAGGGCGCTTTTGGGAAGTGATCGACAAGCACAAGGTCAACATCTTCTATACCGCGCCGACAGCGATCCGTTCACTCATGGGGGCGGGCGATGAGTTCGTGACGCGCTCGTCGCGCACCAGTCTGCGCCTTCTCGGTACCGTCGGCGAGCCGATCAATCCGGAAGCCTGGGAATGGTATTACAATGTCGTGGGCGACAAGCGCTGCCCGATCGTCGATACCTGGTGGCAGACGGAAACCGGCGGCCACATGATCACGCCGTTTCCTGGCGCGACCGATCTCAAGCCCGGTTCGGCGACGGTGCCGTTTTTCGGCGTCAAGCCGCAACTGGTCGACAATGAAGGCAGGGTGCTGGAAGGTGCAGCCGACGGCAATCTCTGCATCAGCGACAGCTGGCCCGGGCAGATGCGGACTGTCTATGGCGATCATCAGCGCTTCATCGACACCTACTTCTCCACCTACAAGGGCAAATATTTCACCGGCGACGGCTGCCGCCGCGACGAGGACGGCTACTATTGGATCACCGGTCGCGTCGACGACGTGCTCAACGTTTCCGGCCATAGACTGGGGACCGCGGAAGTCGAATCGGCGCTCGTGTCGCATCATCTCGTTTCGGAAGCGGCCGTCGTTGGATATCCGCACCCGATCAAGGGCCAGGGCATCTATTGCTATGTTACGCTGATGGCCGGCCATGATGGTTCGGATACGCTCAGACAGGAGCTTGTAAAGCACGTCCGCGGCGAGATCGGGCCGATCGCGGCGCCGGACAAGATCCAGTTCGCTCCCGGTCTGCCGAAGACGCGTTCCGGCAAGATCATGCGGCGCATCCTTCGCAAGATCGCCGAGGATGATTTCGGCTCGCTCGGCGATACGTCGACGCTCGCCGATCCGGCTGTCGTCGATGATCTGATCGCCAATCGCCAGAACAGGGCGGATGCCGCCTGATCTGTAATATCGCCGCCCCGGTTGCCGGAGCGGCTTCCACTCGACGCTGCGGCAGTTCTCCTTTGGTTTCCTGCCGCCATCATAGCTCCGACATGACCTGTAGAAATGAGATCCTGAGCCGGATTCCGACCGTTGGGGTCAAAGCCAATAGGAATATTTACCTTTAGAAGTCGATCGCCCTGCCGTTGATCTCCCAGTCGCCGAAGCGAGCGGGATCGGCACCGCCGCGGCCGCCGATTTCGGGCGGCATCTCCTGCTTCTTTTCGCTTCTGCGTCGTTCCTCGGCTTCCGCACGCGCCCGTTTGGCAGCCGGTGACAGGGGCTTTCGTGGCGCTGCCGAAGCCAACTCGTCCGTGCCTTGGATATTGTCGTTGTCCGCTGTCTGCATCGCGGTACTCCAGATCGAAAATATTGAAAACGTCGGTAGAATAACCCAAATCATAGAGCGTTGACGGACAAATAAAAAGGCTTGGGCCGCAACGGAACGACGGAGAAACGACAATGAACCTCGTGCGCACTGCCATGTTGCTTGCCTTCATGACTGCCCTGTTCATGGGGGTCGGTTATCTGATCGGAGGTCAGGCCGGGATGATGATCGCGCTGGTGATCGCCGCCGGCATGAACTTCTTTTCCTACTGGAACTCGGACCGTATGGTGCTTGCGATGTATCATGCGCAGGAAATTGACGAGCGTAATGCGCCTGAATTTTTCCGGATCGTTCGAGACCTTGCCAGCAATGCCGGGCTGCCCATGCCCAAGGTCTATCTCTATGACAACCCGCAGCCGAATGCTTTCGCAACCGGCCGCAATCCGGAGAATGCGGCGGTTGCCGCCTCGACCGGCCTTCTGAGCGCGTTGACGCCGGAGGAGGTTGCGGGCGTCATGGCGCATGAGCTCGCGCATATACAGAACCGCGATACGCTGACCATGACGATCACTGCGACGCTTGCCGGCGCTATCTCCATGCTTGGCAATTTCGCCTTCTTCTTCGGCGGCAGCCGCGACAACAACAATAATCCCCTCGGTTTCGTCGGTATTCTCGTGGCGATGATCGTAGCACCCCTTGCGGCCATGCTGGTGCAGATGGCGATTAGCCGCACGCGTGAATATTCCGCCGACCACCGTGGCGCGGAAATCTGCGGTAATCCTCTGTGGCTGGCCTCTGCGCTTGCCAAGATTGCCCGCGGCGCTGCGCATGTGCCGAACTATGATGCAGAGCGAAACCCGGCAACGGCACATATGTTCATTATCAATCCGCTCTCGGGCGAGCGCATGGACAATCTCTTCTCGACGCATCCGAATACGGAAAATCGAATTGCGGCGCTGCAGGAGATGGCGCGTGGCGGCGGCTATGCCTCGACGGGCGGCGGCTGGGCTGCTAATCCCGCGCGCAGATCGCGCTCGGTTCCCGATACCGGTACGGGCCGCGGTGATTCGCAACCGCCAAAAGGTCCCTGGTCTTGAGTTCAGACGGCAGAAAGAAGCCCTCCTTCAAAAACGGCAAGCAAATTCCAGGATCACGCGAAAGGCGCGATTCGGACGTCGGGGGTGAAATCAAACCGGGCTTTGCAGCCCGCGCTGCCGCCGCCAAGATCCTTGCCGCTGTTGTCGATCGAAAAATCTCTCTCGATGGAATGCTGGACGCAGAAAACGGCAATCCCGCCTATCGTGCGCTCGCTGAAAATGATCGCGCACTCACCCGGGCAATCCTGAATTCGGCTTTGCGGCATCTGCCGCGCATCGAGGCTGCCCTTGACGCCTTGCTCGAGTCGCCGCTGCCGGAGGGCGCGCGTGCGCTTCATCATGTGCTTGTCGTGGCGGCGGCACAGATGCTCTACCTTGACGTTCCGGATCATTCCGCCGTCGATCTTGCGGTCGAGCAAGCCAATACTGACCCGCGCAACCGCCGCTTTGCCAAGCTGGTGAACGCGATTTTGCGCCGGCTTGGGCGCGAAAAGCAGGAAATCCTGGATCGGGTAGCCGAGATACCCTCGATACCGGCCTGGTTCTTCGAACGGCTGGCGGAAGTATATGGGCCTGCAGCTGCGCGTGCGATCGCCGAAGCCCAACTCGAGCCGGCGGCGATCGATCTGACCGTCAAATCCGATGCGGAAGGATGGGCTCAGCGACTGAACGGTCTCGTTCTGCCGACGGGCAGCGTGCGGCTCGCCGCTTTCGATGGCGCCATCCCGTCGCTGGAAGGCTTTGGTGAGGGTGAGTGGTGGGTGCAGGATGCGGCGGCAAGTATCCCCGCGAGGCTTTTCGGTAATCTTAAGGGTAAGCGTGTCATCGATCTCTGCGCCGCACCTGGAGGAAAGACCGCGCAGCTTGCGCTTGCCGGCGCCGACGTCACAGCCCTCGACCACTCGGCAAACCGCCTGAAACGGCTGAATGCAAACCTCGCCCGCCTCGGCCTTGCTGCAACGGCGATCGTTGCCGATATGGCGGCTTACGAGCCGGACGAGCTCTTCGATGGGGCTCTGCTCGATGCGCCCTGCTCCTCGACCGGTACGATCCGCCGCCACCCGGATGTCCTTTGGACGAAAGGGCCGGAAGATATCGCCAAACTTGCAGCCCTGCAGGAGCGCTTGCTTCGGCACGCGCTGAGACTCGTCAAGCCCGGCGGCATTGTCGTCTTTTCCAACTGTTCGTTGGATCCTTCGGAAGGCGAGGAAATCGTCGCACGGATCTTGAAGGATGATCGGACAGTCGAGCGCGTGCCGGTAAAGGCGGCAGATTGGCCGGGACTGGAGGAGGCGATCTCCCCTCTCGGTGAAATTCGCACCACACCCGCCATGCTCCAGGTTTCGTCCGGATTTGCTTCCGGTCTGGACGGATTTTTTTCCGCCGTCCTCCGTCGGCTCTAAAAGTGCGTGCGGGAGGCGGGCGGAAAACCGCATACACTTTTCCTCATCCCGCTCTGGCATAGCTCGATTTGATTATAGCGAGCAGCTCTTTATTGCGCTGAAATCACCGGCGTCTTCACCGATTCTTAACCATGACGCTTGATAGAAATTAAGTATGCAGAAACCCGGCCGGCGGTTATCCAGTTTGTATATGCGGGAGGCCTGGCGTCGCTTCTCGCGTCGTGGAGCGCTGACGCGCCTGCGGCTGTTCCGCCATGCCGTGCATGTGCCGGAACGGCTCATCGTTGCACCGACCGATCTGCGCAGCGTCGATCCGCATGTGGCGGACGAAATTCTGGAGGGGCGCTTCCCGCTGGCGGGCCGTCTGCTCGAGACCAAGGGTAAGTCACCTTTTTCCCTCAGTCTGCCTTCGCAAATGTTCGCGGCGCGGCTCCACGCCTTCGGCTGGTTGCGGCACATGCGTGCGAACAAGAGCGATCACGCCTGTGCCGCCGCTCGGGCGATTGCGAATGATTGGATCGCGGTCCATGGGCGCGTCCTGAAAGGTGTCGCCTGGGAGCCGGAAGTCGTCGCACAGCGTCTTATAGCTTGGCTATCCCATTCTCCCGTGCTCCTGCAGAATGCCGATCGCGGTTTCTATCGCCGGTTCATGCGGTCGCTCGCCTTTCAAGTCCGCTTTTTGCGCCGCATTGCCCCGACGGCACCCGACGGTGAAGCCCTCTTCCGCATCCGGATCGCACTCGCGATGGCATCGGTGGCTATGCCCGCTCGGGCATCCACGATACGCCGCGCCGGCCGGGATCTCGATCGTGAGATCGACCGGCAGATCCTTACGGACGGAGGCCATATTTCCCGTAATCCACGCGTGGGCATGGAACTTCTTTTCGACCTTCTGCCGCTGCGTCAGACCTATGTGAATCTCGGACACGATGTGCCGTCACGACTGATCCCCGGCATCGACCGCATGTATCCGGCGCTTCGTTTCTTTCGTCATCAGGATGGCGACCTGGCCCTCTTCAACGGTGCGACCGCGACGCTTGCCGATGAGCTGATGTCGGTGCTTCGCTATGACGAGACTGCCGGTCAACCGTTCAAGGCATTGCCCCAGACGCGCTATCACCGGCTTTCCGCAGGCAAGACAGTAGCGATTGTCGACACGGGCTGGTCGACGCCGGGCGATATTTCCAGGAACGCCCATGCCGGCTGTCTTTCCTTCGAGATGTCGTCCGGGCGACATCGCTTCATCGTCAATTCCGGCTCGCCAAAATTTGCCGGACAGCGCTACGTCCAGACGGCGCGAGCGACCGCCGCCCATTCGACGGTTACCGTTAACGACACTTCCTCCAGCCGCATCTCGCAGTCCACTTTTCTGGGACATGTCATGACCGACGTCGCCGCTCCGGTGAAGGTAGAACGGGTCGAGACCGAAGATGGCCGCGACAGTCTCAAGGCGACGCATGATGGCTATCTTCGCAGCTTCGGCGTGTTGCATGAGCGTGAATTGACGCTCAATGCCTCCGGTTCGATCCTGACGGGGCGGGATCGCCTACTGGTTCAGAATGAGATCAAGGACGGTGGGAAGATAACCGCTGTCGCGCGGTTCCATGTGCACCCCTCCATCAATCTGCAGCAGACCGAGCGGGAATCGGTCGTACTCATGGCGCCTGACGGCGAAACCTGGCTTTTCAGCGCGCCGGGCAATGAAGTGCTTATCAGCGAGGACGTCTTCTTCGCCGATCCTTCCGGTATCTGCACATCCGACCAGATCGAAATCAATTTCAGCATATCCGATAAGCCGGAGATTCGCTGGTTTCTATCCCGCCGGACTTAGCGAGCGACGCATAAGCCTTTCCGAAAATCGATGCCGATTTCGAGCTTATACGCTAGACTTCTGTTTGCGCGGCAGCGAAGCTATGCTAACGCGACGCCATAATCCCCGCGTCCCTCGCCGGATGTCTCCCGAACGCCAAAACGGAGAAAGTTCATGGCCGTCGTTTCCAAGAAAATCCCTGCGCCCGATAAGGTGAAGATCCGCACCGCGCTGCTCTCAGTCTCTGACAAGACCGGCATCGTGGAACTGGCGCGGTCGCTTTCGGAGCAAGGTATTCGTCTTCTCTCCACCGGCGGCACGCACAAGACCATTGCGAGTGCAGGTCTTACGGTGATCGACGTCTCCGAGATTACCGGCTTTCCGGAAATCATGGACGGCCGGGTCAAGACGCTTCATCCGAAAGTACATGGCGGCTTGCTCGCGATCCGCGATGATGCCGATCACCAGCAAGCCATGACGACACACGGTATCGAAGGCATCGATCTCGTCGTCATCAATCTCTATCCTTTCGAGGACGTGCGGGCGGCCGGCGGCGACTATCCAACCACCGTCGAAAATATCGATATCGGCGGTCCGGCTATGATCAGGGCATCCGCCAAGAACCATGCCTATGTCACGATCCTGACCGATCCCGCCGATTATCCGGCGCTGTTGGAGCAGCTTTCTACCGATCAGGGGCAGACCGGCTATTCCTTCCGCCAACGCATGGCCGCCAAGGCCTTTGCGCGTACGGCTGCCTACGACGCGATGATCTCGAATTGGTTCGCCGAGGCGCTTTCGATCGACACGCCACGCCATCGTGTCATCGGCGGCGTTCTGAAGGAGGAGATGCGGTACGGCGAAAACCCGCATCAGAAGGCGGCCTTCTACGTTACCGGCGAGGTTCGCCCCGGTGTCTCGACGGCAACGCTCCTTCAGGGCAAGCAGCTTTCCTACAACAATATCAACGATACGGACGCGGCCTACGAACTCGTGTCCGAATTCCTGCCGGAAAAGGCACCGGCTTGCGCCATCATCAAGCATGCCAACCCTTGCGGTGTGGCGACGGCCCCTACCCTCGTCGAGGCCTATCGCAGGGCGCTCGCCTGCGATTCCGTTTCTGCCTTTGGAGGCATCATCGCGCTCAATCGGACGCTCGATGCCGAAACGGCCGAGGAAATCGTCAAGCTTTTCACCGAGGTCATCATCGCTCCTGACGTCACGGACGAAGCCAAGGCGATCGTCGCCCGCAAACCGAACCTGCGCCTGCTTTCCGCCGGCGGCCTACCGGATCCGCGCGCGGCCGGACTGACGGCAAAGACCGTTTCCGGCGGTCTGCTGGTGCAGAGTCGCGACAACGGCATGGTCGAGGATCTGGAGCTGAAGGTCGTTACCCGGCGCGCGCCGACGGCGCAGGAGCTGGAAGATATGAAATTCGCCTTCAGGGTCGCCAAGCACGTGAAGTCGAACGCCGTTGTCTACGCCAAGGACGGCCAGACGGCCGGCATCGGCGCCGGCCAGATGAGCCGCGTCGATTCTGCCCGCATCGCCGGTTTGAAGGCCGAGGAAGCTGCGAAGGCGCTCGGGCTCGATGCACCTCTGACGCAGGGTTCGGCGGTCGCCTCGGAAGCCTTTCTGCCTTTCGCCGACGGGCTGCTTTCAATGATCGCCGCCGGTGCCACGGCCGTTATACAGCCGGGTGGATCGATGCGCGATCAGGAGGTCATCGACGCGGCCAATGAGCATGACATCGCGATGGTCTTCACCGGCATGCGCCATTTCCGCCACTGAGCATAGGCAATTTCTTCCCTATCACCTCGGCCTGCGGGCCGAGGGCCAGCGCCGTCACACACCATCGGCTGGATAAGGCGTGCGGATCAGCAGCACCAATCCACCCGCAAGAAACAGGATCAACATCGCCATTCCAAGCCGCGGCGATCCGCTCATATAGGTCACCGCGGAAAAGAGCAGGGTTGCCATGAAGCTCGTGGCGCGTCCGGAAAGGGCGTAAATTCCGAAATACCGCCCCGCCTCCGCCAGGCTGACACTGCGTGCCAGATAGGAGCGTGACGAAGCCTGAACCGGTCCGAAGGCGAGGCCGATCAGTAGCCCATAGAGGATATAGGCCTTTTCCGCCGCGGTGCCGAAAAGGCCGCCGGAATCGGCCGTTGGCAGTGGCACCAACCCGAACAAAGTGTAGCCTGGCCCGGTCGAGATAATACCAACTGTTGCAAGTAACAGCATGGTGAGGCTGATGATCACGGTCGCCTTCGAACCGAGCCCCATGTCCACGCGTCCTGCAGCCAGGCAGCCGAGTATTGCGACAACATTGAGGATGATGCCGTAGATGCCGATCTCGATCGTCGCCCAGCCGAACATTCCGGCTGCAAAAGTGCCGCCGAGGATGAGCAGGCCGTTCACTCCGTCCTGATAGATCATGCGGGCGATCAGAAATCTCAGAATGCCCTTTCTATGCTTCAGCTCATCGAGGGTATTTCCGACTTCCCTGAGGCCGATGCGGACCGCTGCCGCCAAGGGCATGCCCTTCTTGGCATCCGGCGTGAAGAAGAACATCGGCAGGATGAAGATCAGGTACCAGATGGCCGAGATCGGTCCTGTGATGCGCGCGTCTTCGCCCGTATGCGGGTCAAGACCGAAGAGCGGATCGAGCCCGAGGATGGTCTTGCCGCCTTCCGGGTTTCCCGCCAGCAAGGCGACGACAGCAATCAGGACGATCATGCCGCCGAGATAGCCGAGTCCCCAGGCAATGTTCGAAATCTTGCCGACCTCATCCTTGCCGACGAGCCGCGGCATCATCGAATCGTTGAAGACGATGGAAAACTCGGCCGAGATCGAGGCAAGGATCATGAAGATGACCGGATAAATGACCGGCGAACCCGGCTCGGCGAACCAGAGGCAGAGAAGGCTTATGATCTTGATGACCGCAAAAAAGGCAATCCAGGGCTTACGCGCCCCCGATTGATCGGCAATCGCCCCAAGCAGCGGGGAAAGCACGGCGATAATCACCGAAGAGATCGTCGCCATGTTACTCCACATCGCCTGCGCCGAAACGGGATCCGCAGTCAGGCGGGAGACGAAGTAGGGGCCGAAAATGAAAGTCGTGACAACGGTAAAGAAGGGCTGTGCGGCCCAGTCGAAAAGCATCCAGCCCCAAACGGCTTTCGCGGGAGCCTTCGCTGTCGCTGCGTCTAGCTGCGCATCAAGCAAGTCCTGCTCCTATACTTCGCGTGCGACAACGATGCGGTCTCACAAGGTCCGGTCATGGGCCAGATCGTTCAACAAACCGGCCGCAACTGCGATGCGGGCAAGATTGGGATCGCCGCTCTCGCTCAGGCTGGACAATTCTTGCGCAATCCGGTTGATGCGGATGCGGTCCTGCGCATGCCAGGTCTGTACCGGCTGTTTGTCCTCCTTGTGCCGGCTGAGCGCGGAGATGACGATGTCGCGTCGCGCACCGGCTATCTGGTCCAGGCTGCGCGCCAGCGCCAGGCTTTCATAATGGTCCGTCACGGATATCCGATTGCCGGCCGACAGCAGGCGGCCAACCTTGAAGGTCTGCGAGACCGTGAAATAGCTCTCCGCCGCGCGCGCAAGCGGTTCGCCTGTCTGTTCGGCGATCTGCATGATCTCAGGCACGAGCGGTAGTGCGAAGAGCGCGGCGATCTCGCCCGCCAGCTTCTCGGGCAGTCCGGCATCCTGATAGCGCGCCTGGCGACTTGCGATCTCGGCCGCGAACTCCTCCGGCGCGTGGCTGACGAATACCGGCTTCAGCTTTTTCATTGCATTTTGAAGCCGGCTAATTGTAGCCTCGATATTTGCCTTGGCCATCCCCGTCTTGAGAAGCAAGCGCGTCAGCACGGTAAAGGTATCACCGATCTCGCCGTAGGCGCGATTCTGCATTTGCCCAGAAACCTTGCCGTCAAGGGCATCCGTTTCAATCCAGAGCCGGCCGAGACCAAAACCATCGCGGGCAATGATGGCAGCCTTCACCACCTCGGCACTCGACGTTGCTGTTGCATCCATCATCGTGACGGCAAATGCCGGACCGCCGCGGTTTATAGCTTCGTTGGCAAGGACGGTCGCGATGATCTCGCGGCGCAGCCGGTGGCCGGTGATATCCGACGCATGGGATTTCTGCATTTTCACAGGGAAATAGCCTGAAAGCGTCGCAGAAAGATATGGATCGTCCGGCAGATCGCTTGCGATGAGCGCATCGAAGAGGACGATCTTGGCGTAGGACAGCAGCACGCCGATCTCCGGTCGCGTCAGTGGCCTGCCGTTTGCGTAGCGTTCGGCGAAAGTCTGGTCGTCTGGCAGAGTTTCCACCTTGCGGTTCAACTGCTTGGCGCCTTCGAGGACACTCATGAAGCGTTGAAGCTCCAGCCCGCCCGCCGTCCCTTTGCGTTCGGTCAGTGAGATCGCCAGAGATTGCAAATAATTGTTACGCAGGACGAGACCGGCGACCTCATCCGTCATCGAGGCGAGAAGCTGATCGCGCTTAGCACGGCTCAAGCGGCCGTCATGCATGGCGGAGGCGAGCGCGATCTTGATATTCACCTCGACGTCGGAGGTGTTGACGCCGGCGGAATTGTCGATCGAATCGGAATTGCAACGTCCGCCGCGCAGGCTGTAGGCGATGCGGCCTTTCTGGGTCACGCCGAGATTGGCCCCCTCGCCTATGACCTTTGCACGCACCTCGTCGGCGGTGATGCGGATCGGATCGTTGGCGCGATCACCAACCTCCGTATCGGTTTCGGAAACGGACTTGATGTAGGTGCCGATGCCGCCGAACCAGAGCAGATCGACCGGGCTCTTCAGAATGGCCGTCATGATTTCGAACGGAGTCGCGGTGGTCTTGTCGAGACCGATGGCCGCAGCCGCCTCCCCCGTCAGCTTTACCGCTTTTTCCGAACGGGAAATGATCATCGCGCCTTTTGACAAAAGGCCGCGGTCGAAATCTTGCCAACTCGAGCGCGGCAGGTTGAAGAGCCTTCTCCGCTCGGCAAGCGTCTTGCCCATATCCGGGTCCGGGTCGATGAAAATATCGCGATGGTCAAAAGCGGCGACAAGGCGAATCTTTGGCGACAGCAGCATGCCATTGCCGAACACGTCGCCGGACATGTCGCCGACTCCGGCCACAGTAAAGGGCGTCGTCTGAATATCGATGTCCATCTCGCGGAAGTGCCGTTTGACCGTCTCCCAGGCGCCGCGCGCGGTGATGCCCATCTTCTTGTGATCGTATCCGGCTGAGCCGCCCGAAGCGAAGGCATCGTCAAGCCAGAAGCCGGCTTCCTGCGCGAGTGCGTTGGCCGTATCGGAGAATGTCGCGGTGCCCTTGTCGGCGGCAACGACGAAATAGGGATCGTCGCCGTCGAGCCGAACGGTGTCGGCCGGCGGAATGATCTCGGCACCGCTGATATTGTCGGTGATGGAGAGAAGAGTGCGGATATAGGTCTTGTAGGCCTCCCGGCCGGCGTTGAAGACTTCGTCCCGGCTGCCGCCGACGGGAACGTTCTTTGGATAGAATCCGCCCTTGGCGCCAACGGGTACGATCACCGCGTTCTTGACCTGCTGGGCCTTTACAAGGCCAAGCACCTCGGTGCGATAGTCCTCGGGGCGGTCCGACCAGCGTATGCCGCCACGCGCAACCTTGCCGAAACGAAGGTGCACACCTTCGACCTCGACGCCATAAACGAAGATTTCGCGGAAAGGCCGCGGTTCCGGCAGGCCGTCCAGAAGCTGCGGGTCGAGCTTGAACGCCAGCATCGCCTTTGGCGTCCCGTCGGGGTCCTTTTGGAAATAGTTAGTGCGAAGTGTCGCGTCGACCATGTTGATGAAGCGCCGGAGGATCCGATCATCATCAAGGCTCGGAACGTCGGCCAGTGCTGCCTCGATCGCCTGATGATGCTCGGCAAGCTTTTTCAGTCGGTTCTTGTCACCAAGCTTCACATTCAACGTATCGTGGAACAGGCGGAATATCGCAGCCGCGATCCTTGGATATCGGTCGAGCGTCGCGGCGATATAATCCTGCGAATAGGCGATACCCGTCTGGCGCAGATAGCGGGCATAGCTGCGAAGCACGTTGACTTCGCGCGCGGAAAGATCGGCGGAAAGGATCAGCTTGTTGAAGCTGTCATTGTCGAGCTTGCCACCAAAGGCAGCGATGAAGGCTTCCTCCAGGCGAGCGCCGCGGTCATCGAGATCAATCGCTGCACCGCCTCGTACCTCCAGTTCCATGTCGTGCAGCACGACAAGTTTGGTTTCGCCTTGCTTTTCTGTGACGTGGATATCGAATGTCTGTTCGCTGATCACGTTGAAGCCAAGATTTTCGAGCAGCGGCACGCGACGGGAGAGTGCCAGTTGGCCACCCGCGTGAAAGATCTTCAATGAAAGAACCCTCCCCTCCTCCGTCTTGCGGAAGTAGAAGGCGATACGGATCGGTTCCTTGCCCGCGCAGGCAAGGATGTCTGGGAGATCCGCAAGCGTCTCTTCCGGCGTGAATGAGTCCTGAAAGGCAGGGCTGACGGCAATTTGCGGTGCTTTCGGTCCAGCAAGCCCCACGAAACGGTCGTCCCAACGGGCCGTAATGGCTCGAATCGCTTCTTCGAGTTTGTGCTGCGGAATGCGTGGTGTCTTGCCGAGCGTGCGGCCGATGATGAAGTGGACACGGGCCATACCACCTTCGGGGAAGGCCGGATAGTAGGCGGAGACCCGACCGTCATAGACCGTCTTCAGATAGTTGCCGATCTTTTCGCGTACGGCCGAATCATAGTCTTCGCGGGGGACGTAAACGATCACCGAAACGAAACGATCGAAATGGTCGATACGCGGCAAAACGCGCACGCGCGGGCGGTCTGCGAGATCGTTGATCTGCTCGCAGAAACTGGCGAGCAGGGTGGCGTCAATCTGGAACAGGTCGTCGCGGGGGTAAGACTCAAGGGTGTTTTGCAGCATGCGCCCCGAATGGCTGGTCGGGTCGAAGCCGAGGCGTTCAGTCACCTCCTCCACCTTGGAGCGGAGCAGCGGAATTTCGGATGGAGAGCCGGTATAAACGTTCGAGGTGAAAAGGCCGACGATCCGCAACTCGCCCGTCACTTTGCCGTCCGCATCGAAACGCTTGACGCCGACATAGTCCATATAGGCGCGACGATGGACGACCGACTTGACGTTTGCCTTCGTGACGATGAGGAAATCCGGGCCTTCGAGAAATTCCAGAATTTCCGGCGTCGTCGTGACCGCGTCTTTGCCCTGCCGCAAAACCCGCACATCCGGATTGGAGAGAATGCCGAGGCCGGCGCCCTTGTCGCGCTCGACTTTCGCGTTGGCGCCCTTGCCCGAATAGAGATATTCGCGCATGCCGAGGAAGGCGAAATTGTCATCGCGAAGCCATTTCAGGAAGGCAAGAGCCTCGTCGCGATCGGACTTCTTGCGGCTTGCGTTATAACTCGAAAGCTCATCAATCACGGTGTCAAGCTTCGCCAGCATCGGTTTCCAGTCGGAAACGGACAGGTGAACCTGATCGAGAACGTCTTTGACACGTTCAACGACATCGCTCGCCTGCGCCGAGGTCAAGGGGGCGAGATGCAGTTGAATATGACTGACGCGGCGGCGCGCCGGATCGGCCGGCAGATCGGCCGAATCAAGCTGAGGCTGCTTGCCTTCCTCCATGGCCAGGATCGGATGGACAGCCATAGAGAGGTCACGATAGCTGCTGGTCACCTCCCCCATGATGGACTGGTAGAGGAACGGCATGTTGTGATCCGTCACCGAAAGGATCGAAACCGCAATGCCTTCCGGTTCGACATTCACGACGGGTTCGACACTGATTCGAGGAGTTGCACCGGTCCATGCCGCAAGCTCCTTCGCCGCGTGAACGGCGGCAAGGGCGAGCATCTCCGGCGTATAGCGCTCAAGATCGTCGTTGCTCGCGCGACCGAACAATATGCCCGGATCGAGAAAGTTCTCGCCGGTAGCCGACGCGATCTTTCGCGCGCTGTCGATCTGTTTTTCCCGCTTCGGATTGATCCTGGCAGCCATGGAATAATCTCCCCGTCATTCAGTGATTTTGGCAGCGATTTGGTTCACGTTAGCAGAACGCTCTTTGAAAAATCTGTAAAAGAATTCGGCGCGAATATGTTTTGGCCGATCCTGGAACGTTTTCCGAAAAAATCCGTCCATATTCGTCATTTTCCTATTCGGGCCGAGGGAAATAGGCGAAATTGAAGGCAGTTCACCGCTTTCTGACGCTTTCATGGCTTTGTGAAGAACGGTTGACAGAAGGACAACAAAAAGATCATCAACAGTGCCGCCTGAAATGGGAAAAGAATGTCATGTCGGAAAATGCGTCGGCGGCGGTCATCGTTATCTCCAGTCATGTCGTTCGCGGATCTGTGGGAAACCGAGCTGCGGTCTTTGCACTGGAGACGCTTGGTCATCCGGTATGGGCACTGCCGACAATCATTCTCCCATGGCACCCGGGTCACGGCCGTTCGACCCGGCTCGCCTTTGCCGAGGCGGATTTCGACCACGCGATCGATGATCTGCTTCGGGCTTCGTGGCTGCCGGAGGTGAAGGCCGTGCTTTCAGGCTATTTTGGCAATGCAGCGCAGGTATATTCGGTTGCCCGCCTCGTCCGTACCCTGCGCGAAGGGAATCCCGATCTTCTCTATGTTTGCGATCCGGTCATGGGCGACCTCGGCGGCCTCTATGTGCCGGAACCAACAGCCGAGGCAATCCGCGATCAGCTCGTTCCGCTCGCCTCGCTTGCGACGCCGAACCGCTATGAGCTTGCCTGGATGGCGGGAGCTCCGCTTGAGGACAATACGGCGATCATGGAAGCGGCTCTTGCACTGGGTCCCTCACGCATGCTCGTCACGTCAGCCGTCGGAATGATGGCCGGCGGAACCGGAAATCTCTATCTGAGCGGACGTAACGCATTGCTTGCCGAACATCGCATGATAGAAAATCCTCCCAACGGGCTTGGCGATCTGCTGTCGGCGGTCTTTCTGTCGCGCCTTCTTTCCGGCATGGACGAGGAGCGGGCGCTGCAGCTTGCGACAGCCAGCGTCTATGAGATTCTTGCCCGCACCGCCAAACGCGGCGGCGATGAATTGACGCTTGCAAGCGATGCTTCCAGCCTGTCGACGCCTATGGCCATGGTGCAGATGCGCCGGCTCGTGCACCCCGCCCAGCGCGGCAGGAAATAGGGCTCACTGCATTTCGCAACGCAACAGTTGATCTTGGCTTGCTTGCAGGGTAAGCGAAAGGCATGCAGCGTTTTCCGAACTCTCTTCTGGACGGCTATCGCAACTTCATGAGCGGGCGTTACGCTCATGAGCGCGATCGCTATCGCAGCCTTGCTGAAGATGGCCAGAACCCGAAGATCCTCGTTGTGGCCTGCTGCGATTCACGGTCCGCTCCGGAAACGATTTTCGATGCGGGACCAGGCGAGCTTTTCGTCGTACGTAATGTCGCCAATATGGTGCCGCCCTACGAACCCGACGGGCAGTTTCATGCCACATCCGCAGCCTTGGAATTCGCCGTCCAGGTGCTGAAGGTCAGCGATATCGTTGTCATGGGCCACGGCCGGTGCGGCGGTATCCGCGCCGCGCTCGATCCGAACGCCGAGCCGCTGTCGCCGGGCGACTTCATCGGGCGATGGATGGCCCTCCTGCGACCTGCCGCCGAACAGATCCAGAGCAATGACGTCATGACGGCCGCTGAGCGCCAGACGGCGCTCGAGCGTGTGTCCATTCGCAACTCGATCGACAATCTGCGGACATTTCCCGACATCAAGGCGCTCGAGGACGCTGGCTCACTCAAGCTTCACGGAGCCTGGTTCGATATCTCGACGGGCGAACTGTGGGTCATGGATGCCAAGACCCGCGATTTCATTCGCCCGGATATCTGAGCCGCGCCAACGCGTCTTTGCGCGTCATATTTAACATGTATGGATTTTATCGACCGTCGATCTGTGCGCCGATATAGGCGATCGCCTGCTGATAGACGCTTGCGGCATTCCAACCCTGGATCGCGGCGAAGTTCGGCTGGCCCGGCTGGTATCCGGCACCCGGCTGCCAGCCATGTCCGCGCAGGAAATTGGCGGTGGATGCAAGCGCGTCGGCGCGCGAGCCGACCATATCGATACGACCATCGCCATCGCCATCAGCCCCGTAGCGTACGACGTTGCGCGGCAGGAACTGAGTCTGGCCGATCTCCCCGTGGGCCGCGCCGCGCGCCTGCGGGCTCAGATAACCTTCGGAAACAAGTTGCAGGGCTGCATAGAGCTGGTCCGTGAAATATTCGGTACGGCGGCAGTCATAAGCCAAGGTCGAGACCGCCGAAAGCGTATGCTCCTTGCCCATGAAACTACCGAAGCCGGTTTCCATGCCCCAGATCGCGATCAATGGACCGGCCGGGACGCCGAAGCGCCGTTCGATACTGGCGAAAAGCGCGGCATTTGACCTCGCCATGCTTCGGCCGCGCGAGATGATCGTGGCGCCACCGCGCTTTTTCATGAACTCATCGAAGGAAAGCTTGAAGCTCTTCTGACCGCGGTCGGCGCGGATCGTCGCGGGATTGTAGTTGACATTGCTGAAGGCACGGTCGATGACCGACCGGCTGACGCCATTTGCGGCGGCCTCCTGCTTGAAATCATCCACCCAGGCGGCAAAGCCTGCGCCATTATTGCCGCATTGGGCCGCTGTAGCTGCCGCCGGAATGGCGTGCAACGCGCCAGCCATGGCGAGAGCAACCAGAGCAAATTTCATCATACGCATTAATAACCCCGAATTTTGTAGTTCGACATTGAGGCAACCATGCCAGTCATCGGCAAATCTGTCACGATCAAGTTTTAGCGATCTTGAATCTACTTCGCGAACCCGAAGACAAACGGCAAAGACAAGCCCCGCTTGTCGGTTCGGACAGCGAGGCTTCTTATCAAATTATGGTTTATAAATGGTATCAGGCAGCTTTCTTGCGCGGCTTGATCAAGCCGCGATTGATCAGCAGCTCGGCGATCTGGACAGCATTGAGGGCGGCACCCTTACGCAGGTTGTCGGAGACTACCCACATGTTAAGGCCATTCTCGACCGTCGCGTCCTCGCGGATGCGCGAAATATAGGTGGCGTCCTCGCCGGCGCATTCGTAGGGCGTCACGTAGCCGCCGTTTTCCTGCTTGTCGACGACGAGGCAACCGGGTGCTTCACGCAAAATCTCGCGTGCCTGTTCCGCGGTGATTTCGTTTTCGAATTCGATGTTGACCGATTCCGAATGACCGATGAAGACTGGAACACGCACTGCCGTGCAGGTGACCTTGATCTTCGGGTCGAGCATCTTCTTTGTTTCGGCCAGCACCTTCCATTCTTCCTTGGTGTAGCCGTCTTCCATGAAGACATCGATGTGAGGGATCACATTAAAGGCAATGCGCTTGGTGAACTTCTTGTTCTCGATCGGATCGGCGACGAAGACGGCGCGGGTCTGATTGAAGAGCTCGTCCATGCCCTCCTTACCGGCGCCGGAGACTGACTGGTAGGTCGAGACCACGACACGCTTGATCTTGGCGAAGTCATGCAGCGGCTTCAGCGCCACGACGAGCTGTGCCGTCGAGCAATTGGGATTTGCGATGATATTGCGTTTGGAGAACTGGCCGATGGCGTCCGGGTTCACTTCTGGCACGATCAGCGGAACGTCGGCGTCGTAGCGCCAGGCGGAGGAGTTGTCGATGACGACGCAGCCCTGCGCACCGATCTTCGGCGAGAATTTCTGGGACACCGTGCCGCCCGCCGACATCAGGCAGATATCAGTGTCAGAGAAATCGTAGTTCTCAAGATTGCCGACCTTCAGCGTCTTGTCACCAAAGGAAACTTCCGTGCCGACGGAACGGCTGGAGGCGAGCGCCACCACTTCGTCGGCCGGAAAGCCGCGCTCTGAAAGAATATTGAGCATCTCCCGGCCAACATTACCGGTCGCTCCCGCAACTGCTACTTTGAAACCCATTCTCAAGCTCTCTTTCTCTTCTCTCCTCGTCTGGTGAGGGGAATCCGCAGTTTAAACCGCGGTTTCCTGTCCCCGGCCGGGCCGGGGAGAGAGCGGCAGACCAGAGACGTTCAGACGGTTTTCGTCGTCGTCGTTTTGGTCTTGGTTTTCGAAGAAAACGGAACGAGGATATCGCACCCGGCAACCTGTGCCCGGACGGCGCATGCGGCAATGGCTTGTTCGCTGCGAACCATGGATATTCCCTTTTCCGCTGTCGCTCATAAAAGGTTTTCCACAGGAGTCAAGGCATTTCAAAGTTACTGCCACCGCTGCATTGCTTCTTCATGGCCTTCACCGGACAGTCCCGTATCTCATGCCGCCCTGCGTCTTAGTCATTGTCTTTGTTGGGAATACGTTCGACGAGGAAGTCAATGAAGGCGCGGATGCGGACGGCAAGATGCGCATGGCCAAGAAAGACCGCATGGACGGGCTCGACATCCTTTGGATTGAAGGCCTCGAGCAGCAGCTTGAGCCGTCCGGTTTCGATGTCGTGTCTCACGTGAAACTTACCGATGCGGGATATGCCGAGGCCGGCAAGCACGAGTTGGCGGACGGTCGCACCGCTATTGGCCTGGAAGTTCCCGCGCGCAGGAATGTCAATTCGCTCCCCGGTTTCCGGATCGCGAAACGGCCAATGACCCATGCTCTGGCTGAAATTGAAGCCAAGGCAATTGTGTCCGGCAAGATCTTCGGGTCGCGATGGTATGCCTTTGCTCACAAGGTAATCCGGAGACGCAACGACAACCCTCGGGCCCTCGATGAGCTTCCTTGCCTTCAGCGACGAATCCCGCAAGGCTCCAGCTCGAATGCCGACATCGGTTCTTTCGCCTATCAGGTCGATGACGTCGTCGTTCAGCGAAAGATCGAGATCGACCTCGGGATAGCGGGCAAGAAAATCCGGAATGAGCGGCACAATGAACCGGGTGCCGAAGCCCACCGTCGAGCTGACCCGCAGTCGTCCGCGGGGCTCCGCCTTTCCGCCTGATACGACCATGCGTTCCGTCTCGGCGATGTCAGCAAGAATGCGTTGGGCCTGACGCAGATAGATCTCGCCTTCCGGTGTGAGCTGAAGAGCGCGGGTGGAGCGTACGACGAGACGTGTGCCGAGCCGTTCTTCGATCCGGGTGACGGCTTTACTCACGGCGGAAGGCGAAAGCTCCAGGCGCTTTGCGGCGGCCGCGAAGCTGCCCTGCTGCAGGGGTTCGACAAATATCTCCATTTCGCCCGCACGGTTGTCCATAGCCCACCATCAACAGTGAATTTGTTTCACCATTGTTGTTCCACTGCCGTAGATTATCAAGGCAATCGCCGATGATCATATTCCGTGACGAAGGCGGCCTCGCCGTCCAAGCCTATCCACCCACGGAGAATGAACATGGCCGGAACCCCGAAAGCCATGCCGCTGGCGCTCTTTGCGCTTACGATCGCGGCCTATGCCATAGGCACAACCGAATTCGTCATCGTTGGTCTTTTGCCGACCGTGGCAAACGATCTCAATATCACTCTGCCGCTCGCGGGCCTTATCGTGAGCGTCTACGCCCTCGGCGTTACTTTCGGCGCCCCTATCCTCACCGCCGTAACCGGCCGTATCGAGCGCAAGCCGCTGCTGCTTGGGTTGATGGCTCTCTTCACCATCGGCAATGGCATGGCGGCGCTGAGCCCCGGTTATGAGGCCCTGCTCGTCGCTCGCGTGCTTTCCGCTTTCGCGCATGGCGTCTTCTTCTCGGTCGGCTCGACTATTGCCGCAAATCTCGTACCGGAAAACCGCCGCGCCTCCGCCATCGCCATGATGTTCATGGGGCTGACGGTCGCCATCGTCACCGGCGTTCCGCTCGGTACGTTCATCGGCCAGACCTTCGGCTGGCGTGCGACCTTTGCCGCCGTCGCCGGACTCGGAGCTATCGCCTTTGCAGGGATTGCTATCCTGTTGCCGTCAGGCCTCAAGAAGGCGCCGCCCGCCGGCCTGAAGGAACAGGTGCGCGTGCTTGGCAGTGGGCGCCTGCTTCTCGTCTTCGCCATGACCGCCTTCGGTTATGGCGGCACTTTCGTCACCTTTACGTTCCTGGCCTCGATCCTCGAAGAAATAACCGGTTTTGCCGCCTCGACAGTTAGTCTCGTGCTCGTGCTTTATGGCGTGGCCATCGCGATCGGAAACATTGCCGGTGGGCGTCTGGCGAACCGAAATCCGGTGAAGGCACTGACGGGACTGTTCGTCGTGCAGACGCTGGTGCTCATGCTTTTCGGCATGACGGCCGTCTCGCCCTGGCTGGCTATCCCGACATTGGCGGCGCTCGGCTTCCTCTCCTTCGCCAATGTTCCGGGCTTGCAGCTCTACGTGGTGCAGCTCGCCCGCCAGTTTCGTCCCGCGGCGGTTGACGTCGCTTCGGCTCTCAATATCGCAGCTTTCAATCTTGGCATCGCGGCCGGTGCCTGGGTCGGAGGGATAGTGGTCGACTCCTCGCTCGGCCTTGGCGCAACGCCGTGGGTCGGAGCCATTCTGGTCTTTGTCGCCCTGATCCTCACCCTTTGGAGCGGTGTGCTGGATCGCCGCTCCGTTGCCGTGGCCCAGCCGGCCTGAGTACGCGAAATCTCTGTTTGAAAGGAAAGACAATGCAATTTGTCAACGCCAACGGCGCGTCCATTCCGGCAATCGGCTTCGGTACATTCCGTATGTCTGGAGCCGATACGGAGCGGATGGTCAGTTGCGTTTTGAAGCATGGTTACCGCCATATCGATACCGCCCAGATCCACGGGAATGAGACCGAGGTCGGCGAAGGTCTCGTCCGGTCCGGCGCGGCTCGCGGTGATATCTTCCTGACCACGAAGGTCTGGATCGACAATAATCGCCACGATTCCTTCGTCGCATCGGTGGATGAAAGCCTGAAGAAGCTGAAGACGGATTATGTCGATCTGCTCCTGTTGCACTGGCCGAGTGGAGCGGTGCCGCTTGCGGAACAGGTGGGCGCGCTCAACGCGGTGCGCGCAGCCGGCAAGGTGCGCCACATCGGTGTTTCCAACTTCAATACGGCGCTCATGAATGAGGCGACGAAGCTGAGTGCTGCTCCGCTTGTCACGAACCAGGTCGAATATCATCCCTACCTCGACCAGACGCCGGTCATCGCAGCCGCAAGAGCTGCGGCATGGCAGTGACATCCTACTATGCGATGGCTGACGGGAAGGTTCTTGGCGATCCGGTCCTTAAGGATATCGCAGCGCATAGCGCCAAGACGGTCGCGCAGATCGTGCTCAGATGGTCATGCAGCAGGGCGGCTCGATTGTTCTCTCGAAGACCATATCGGAGGCGCGCGCCGCGGAAAATCTGGGGATTTTCGATTTCGAGCTTTCGGCCGATGAAATGGCGGCGATCCATGCGCTGGCAAGACCCAGCGGCCGCCTTGTCAGCCCGGATGGACTTGCGCCTGTTTGGGAAGACACAGGAAAAAATTGAGCGGCCGACGGAGCGGCATCATGCGATGCCGCTCGTCTTCCTTTTTTCGGTTTTTTCAGTTGCCAGCGGCAGTGGCTCCAAATGCAGTACGCGCGGCGCCAGAATTTCGAGATAGACCTCGGAGCGCCCGATATAGATCATCGCTGCATCCGGCAGGTCAGTCAGGACTTCCGCCAGTGTCCTCTGGGATTCCGGCTCCAGGCCTTCGAGCACCTCGTCGAAGACGATCCAGCGCGGTTTGGCGAGCAGCAGATGGGCAAAGGCGACGGCTTTCTGTTCATCGCCATCGAGAATCCTGTCCCATCTTGTCCGTGTATCGAGTTTCTCCTTCAGACGACCAAGGCCGACCTTTTCCAGGGCCGTTTCCGTGTCTGCGTCGCTATAGGCGCTGGCATCTTCCGGAAACGCGAGCGCCTGGCGCAGCGTACCGCCTGGCACGTAGGGGAGCTGCGCCATGAAGTGCATACCATCCTCCTCCGGCAGACCGATCGTGCCGCCGCCGCAGGGCCAGAGACCGGCAAGCGCCTGGAAGAGCAGCTTCCGATTCACGCCGTGATCCCCGTTGATCATCACGCGATCGCCGGCACGGATCGTGACATTGGTTTCGCGCAGCCGGAACCCGCCTTCGGACAGAACTTCGCCGGGCTTCACCGAAATCATGACATCCTTCAGGGTCAGCGTGTCGTCAGGCGTTTCTTCGTAGGAAATCGTGTCCGTGGAGCTAATCTCGTCTTCCATCTCCAGCAGCGCCTGGCGGAAATCCGTGACGCGCTGGAGGGTCGCCTTCCATTCCGCGATGGGACCAAAATTGGCGACGTACCAGCGCAGCGCCGTATTCACCTGGTTGAAGGCACCGACCGACATCATCAGTTCGCCGAAGGTCAGACCGCCTGAAAAATAGGCGGGAGCGGCGACCAGGATAGGAACGATCAATACCAGCCAGCCGTATCCGGCGGAGACCCAGGTAAGATTGGTATTGGCTATCGCCAAACGGCGAATGACGGCAAGGACCGAGCTGATGTCCGTGTTGATATGCCGCCGTTCGTTCTCCTCCCCTCGTGCGACGGTAATGGACGCCATGTTTTCATTGGCGTGCATGAGGGAAAAGCGAAGTTCCGCTTCCTTTGAAAAGCGGTCGGCATTCAGTTTCACCAGCTTCTGTCCGACGACCTGGCTCAACACAGAGGCGGAGCCGGCATAGAGTATGGCAGCCCACACCATATAGCCGGGAATGGAGAAGCTCCTTCCGCTGAATTCAAACACAAACCCGCTCGAGAGTTCCCAGAGCACGCCAATGAAGCTGACGAGCAGGATCGTCGCCTGCAACAGGCCGAGGACAAGCCCAGTGGTGCTTTCAGCAAGATTGCGGGCATCCTCATGCAGCCGCTGGTCCGGATTGACACCGATGAGTCCTGACGAAGCAAGCCTGAGCGCGCGCCTGTGCTTCAGCCATTGATCGACAAGATCTCTGGTCAGTCCCTCGCGCATGTAGAGCGCTGCCATCTGATTCAACCACGCCTGAACGACGTTCAGCAGGAGCAGCGCCCCGGCAATGATCCCGAAGATCTTAAGCTGGTAGAAGAACTCGGCGAGATCTCGTCTCTCCAGTGAATCGTAGAAAGGGGCATTCCACTGGTTCAGGACAACCTGCGCATAGGCCGTCGCCAGAATAACGAAGAGCAATGTAATTGCGAGTACGACGACCTTGCTTCGTACATCCGAGCCCCAGAATGCACTGAACATCATCCTGAGGCGGTAGCCCAGGCTTAGATCATATCCGACGCGATCCTGTTGGATGGCCGGCTTTGCCTGCAAGTCATCTGCCATCAACACCTTCCTATGCCATCAATAGCCTCTGATAACATGGTGATCCAGCTTGTCCATCGGCAGATTCAGCCAGTCATAAAAGCGTGATAGCCTTTTTATGGCCGCGATTTGCGAATCCGACGTTGATTCGATCAATAACCAGCGCTATTTAGTGCTTTCCGTGGTGATTTGGCCGGCCGGCTTGCAGCCACGTTAAAAAAGTCGCTAAAGGGCCGCGTGCGGACCGGTAGCGATTTTTCGCCGCCGGTTTTTTTGTTTTGATCGAGTGAATATCATGCCCATCAGGATCCCCGACACGCTGCCCGCCTTCGAGACGCTCGTCAACGAAGGTGTGCGGGTCATGACCGAAACCGTGGCAATCCGCCAGGACATTCGTCCACTGCAGATCGGGCTTCTCAACCTCATGCCGAACAAGATCAAGACGGAAGTGCAGATGGCGCGCCTGGTTGGCGCCTCGCCGCTGCAGGTCGAGCTATCGCTTATCCGCATCGGCGGCCATAAGGCCAAGAACACCTCCGAAGAACACCTCCTCTCCTTCTATCAGACCTGGGAAGAGGTGAAGCAGCGCAAGTTCGACGGCTTCATCATTACCGGTGCGCCTGTCGAAAAGCTTGCGTACGAGGAGGTGACCTATTGGGATGAGTTGCAGCAGATATTCGATTGGACGGCAACGAACGTCCATTCGACGATGAATGTCTGCTGGGGCGCCATGGCGGCGATCTATCATTTCCATAGCGTGCCGAAATACGACCTGAAGGAAAAGGCTTTCGGCGTCTACCGACATCAGAACCTCAAGCCTTCCTCCGTCTATCTCAACGGCTTTTCGGATGACTTTGCCGTGCCGGTGTCACGCTGGACGGAAGTTCGCCGCACGGATATCGCAAGGGTGCCGGGCCTGGAAATCCTGATGGATTCAAACGAAATGGGCGTATGTCTGGTGCACGAGCAGAAATCCAATCGTCTCTACATGTTCAACCATGTCGAATATGATTCCACATCACTTTCGGACGAGTATTTTCGCGACGTGAATGCCGGAATACCGATAAAACTGCCGCAGAATTATTTCCCGCATAACGATCCGGCGCTGCCGCCGCAAAACCGTTGGCGCAGCCATGCGCATCTGCTCTTCGGCAACTGGATCAATGAGATCTACCAGACGACGCCCTATGATCTGGAGGAGATCGGGGAGGTCTGACGTCATCATAGTGTCGCGGTGCTGGGGCTTGATCGACAGGAAGGCATTGTATCGCTGGCCGATTGCGGTTTTCGGCGAATGCGGGCAGTGTCCGCCTTGATCACGATGATTTTGGGTAGAATCAACCCAAAATCATCGTGATCTATACTAATAGGTTAGAGCGGGATGAGGAAAACCGCATACACTTTTCCTCATCCCGCTCAGGATTCAAACAGTGAGCAGGTGATGGCTATGGCGCAAGACACTTCGAAGCGTGAAGTATTCGGGCATACGGCGGCGGGTGAGCCTGTCTATCGTGTCGAGATCAAAGGCGGTGGGCTAACCGCCAAGGTCATGAGCTGGGGCGCGGTCATTCAGGACCTGCGTCTGGAAGGCCATGATGCGCCGCTTCTGCTGGGCTTCGACGATTTCGCGAGCTATCCATCCCATTCCTCTTATTTCGGCGCTACGCCGGGCCGATGTGCCAATCGCATCGGAGACGGGCGCTTTACACTCGACGGAAAGGACTATCAGCTCGAACTGAACGAGAAAGGTGTCACTCATCTTCACGGCGGCAGCGACAATATAGCCAAGCGCAACTGGACGATCGTCGAGCATGCGGACGACTACGTGGTGCTGAAAATCGTCGACCCGGACGGCCGTGCCGGATATCCGGGCAATTGCACGGTCCAGGTAACCTATCGAGTGCACGATAACGGCGTGCTTTCCGTCATCTATGAGACGACCACCGATCAACCCACGCTCGCGAACGTGTGCCAGCACGCCTACTTCAATCTCGATGGGCGCGAGAACGCGCTCGATCACGACATCATGATCGCCGCAGACCACTATCTTCCGACCAACGAGAAGCAGGTTCCGAGCGGTGAGGTGCGATCGGTTGCCGGTACATCGTTTGATTTCCGCGAGATGGCGCCGATGAAGCGCTTCGAAGGCGGCGAGCAGGTACTGTACGACCATAATTTTTGCTTTTCGACCGAGCGAGTCGCAAAGCGCTCGGTTGCGATCGCCCGCAGCCTCAATTCCGGCGTCTCCTTGGAGGTCCGGACCACCGAGCCTGGCGTACAGTTCTATACCGGCTTCAAGCTGAATGTGCCTGTACCTGGTCACGGCGGGCGCAAATACGGAGCTTTCGCGGGCTTCTGCCTGGAAACCCAGGTCTGGCCCGATGCGATCAACCATGACGGTTTCCCCAATGCGGTTCTGCGTCCCGGCGAGGTACTGCGGCAGGAAACGGATTATATTTTCACGAAAAGTTGAGCAGCAAACGTTTGCTGATCGCGTGATTTGAGACCTCGAAAGCTCGGCTCTTGAGGTCTTTTTGTTTGCCCCGGTAAATTTCCTTGCGAATGGTTCCAAATAGGTTCTATTATTAGAGCATGGATAGAACCAGTTTGATCGCGGAACTGAAGGGGCGGGCATTGAGCGACGGCGCAATGTCGGGGCCGCTGTACAAGCGACTTGCAACGGCGCTCACTGGACTGGTCAATGAAGGCTTGCTGAAACCGGGAGCCGCCCTGCCGGGGGAACGCGATCTCGCGGAAGCCTTGCAGGTCGGACGCGTTACCGTGCGCACCGCCTACCGCGAACTGATGACGGCAGGTGTCCTTGAATCGCGGCATGGCAGCGGCACCTTCGTATCGCAGAAGGTCGAGCGCATCGAGCAATCGCTCTGGCGGCTCTCCTCCTTCTCTGCCGATATGCGCTCGCGGGGGCGCTCGCCCGCCGCACGAATACTGTCGAGAACCGTCAACCAGCCGTCACCCGAGGAGGCTTTCCTTCTTGGCCTCGGACTGGATGAGCCCGTGCTGCGGCTCGACCGTCTGCGTCTTGCCGACGGCTTGCCGCTTGCCATCGAGCGGGCCGTCATTCCTGTCAAATTTGTGGGCGAGAATGCCGCCGGAGAAGGTTCGCTTTATGATGCTCTGGCTGAAAAAGGATTCCGGCCCGTGCGCGCGCTGCAGCGCCTGACGGCTGTCACGCTCGACCCGACGTCCGCATCGATGCTGGATGTCAAAGCCGGCGCTCCCGCGCTGCTCATCGAGCGGATTTCGCGCCTCGAAGACCAGCGTGTGGTCGAATACACCCGCTCGCATTATCGCGGCGATGCCTATGATTTCGTGGCCGAATTAAGAATTGGAGATGATCTATGAGTGAGAACCAATCCCTGATGCTGAAGGAAGCCGGCGAAGCGCCTGCGGTGGTTGCGACCCTCCTCGAAAAGGAAAAGCCGGTCTTTGTTGAAATCGCGAAACTATTCTCCTCAAGTCGGCCCGCGGTCGTGACCACCGCGGCGCGCGGTTCTTCCGACCACGCGGCGACGTTCTTCAAATATCTCTTCGAAATTTCCCATGGCATTCCGGTTGCGTCGATCGGACCGTCAATCGCCTCGGTCTATGGTTCGCCACTCAGCCTCAAGGGCGGCATCCATTTCACCGTTTCGCAGTCCGGTGCGAGCCCAGATATCGTGGCGCTGCAGGATGCGGCCAAACGCGGCGGCGCAGTTAGCATCGCGGTCGTCAACGTCACCGACAGCCCGCTTGCCAAGGAGGCAGACATCGTTCTCGGCCTTAACGCCGGACCGGAGAAGAGTGTGGCCGCAACAAAATCCTTCATTGCATCCGTTGCCGCTCTTTCCGGCGTGACGGCTGCCGTGACAGGCAAGGCGGCCTTGCAGTCGGCGCTTGAAAAGCTGCCCGAGGCTCTGGCAGAGACAGCGGGCATCGACGGTTCGGCGGCCGAAGACGTGCTCTTCAAGGCCGCCTCGCTCTATACGGCGGGTCGCGGTCCGTCTCTCGCAATCGCGCTGGAAGCGGCGTTAAAGGCAAAAGAGACTTCTGGTCTGCATGCCGAAGCCTTCTCGCTTGCCGAACTTATGCACGGGCCGATGCGCCTCGTTCAGCCTGGCTTTCCGATCGTCGCCTTCGTACCTAATGACGCGGCTTTCGCAAATAACGTGCAGGCGTTGGAGCGCCTGCAGAAACTGGGTGCGACGGTCGTTCCTTTCTCGGCAACGCCGGTTGCGGGTATCAATCTACGCATGCCGAGCACGGGCAACGGCCTGCTCGATCCGCTGGTGTCGTTGCTCTGCTACTATCGACTGATCGAATCGGTGACGCGCCGCAAGGGCTTCGATCCGGACAAGCCGGCTAACCTTCTGAAGGTGACGGAGACGATCTGATGAAATACGAGGTCTTCACCGGCGCACGGATTTTCGACGGCGAACGTTTCCATGAGGACAGCGCGCTCGTCACCGGCAATGGCCGGGTGCAGGCGATCGTCGGGCGGAACAGTATTCCTGACAAGGCTACGGTCATGGCTCTTGAGGGCGGGGTGCTGTCTGCGGGCTTCATCGATGCCCAGGTAAATGGCGGTGGCGGCCGCATGCTGAATGACGAACCCTCCGCGACCTCGATGTATATGATCGCGGAAGGGCATCGCCCCTACGGCACGACCGCGCTGCTCCCGACCTTGATCACCGATACGGCGGCTGCCACTGCGGCGGCCATTGAGGCCGCCGTCGAAGCGGTCAAGGCCAACAGGGGTGTTGCAGGCCTCCATCTCGAGGGTCCGCACCTCGCACCTGCTCGAAAGGGTGCGCATCTCGCTGAACTCATGCGTCCGGTGGAAGACGGCGACGTCAAGGCTTTCATCCGTGCCAAGGAAGCAATCGGGACGCTTCTCGTCACGATCGCGGCAGAGCAGGTGACTGCCCGTCAGGTGCAGGCATTGAGCGAGGCCGGCGTGATCGTTAGCATCGGCCATTCCGACTGCACGAGCGAAGCGGCAGAAGCGCTTTTCGATGCCGGTGCGCGTGGTGTCACCCATCTTTTCAATGCAATGAGCCAGCTCGGCCACCGTTCACCCGGTCTCGTCGGCGCCGCGATAGACCATCCTTTAACCTGGTGCGGCATCATTGCCGACGGCCACCATGTCGATCCCAAGGCGCTGCGAACGGCGCTCAGGGCCAAGCGCGGCGAGGGGCGGCTGTTCTTCGTGACCGATGCCATGTCGCTTGTCGGTTCGGATCAGGACACGTTCACATTGAACGGCCGCACCGTGCGCCGGGAAAGGGGCGGGTTCTGTTCGAAACTGGTTCTTGCCGATGGCACGCTTGCCGGTTCCGACGTCGATATGGCCTCGACGATCCGCTACGGCGTCACCTATCTGGAACTGACACTTGCGGAGGCATTGCGCATGGCGACGTCCTATCCTGCGCGCTTCCTTCGGCTTTCAGATCGCGGGCATCTTTCGCCTGGCGCACGCGCAGATCTCGTGCATCTGAACGACGCCATCGAGGTCACCACCACATGGATCGGCGGGCAACCGTCCGCGTAAACTTACACAACAGGAAACTTCGGGCATGACCGCGATCACCGATGCCTATTTCTCCGATCTCATCAGCCGGCTTGGCACTCTGAAGCAATCGCTTGCCGAACCGATGGCTAAGGCGGCTGCGACAATCTGCGAGGCGGCGAGGCAGGATCGGCGCGTCTATGTCTTTGGAACCGGGCATTCGCATATGCTGGCAGAAGAGGTCCACTATCGCGCCGGCGGTCTAGCGATCACCATCCCGGTGCTGGTGGGCTCGGCTATGTTGCATGAAGGGGCGGTGATCAGTTCTGTCTATGAGCGCACAGAGGGGCTGATCCGTCCGGTCTTCGAACGCTATGGCATACAGCCCGGTGACGTGCTGATCATTGCCTCCAATTCGGGGGTCAACGCCGCCCCGATCGAGGCTGCGGATTACGGGCGTGAGATCGGGGCGACGGTCATAGCAATCACTTCGATCGCCTATTCCACCGCGATCGCGAATGGCCGTAGACGGCTTGCGGACATCGCCGATATCGTTCTCGACAACGGTCTTCCGCCGGGCGATGCGGTGATCGATCTGCCGGGAAGCGGACTGAAGGTGGGACCGGTTTCGACAGCAATCGGCGCGACGGTGCTGAATGCGATCTTCGCCGAGGTCGCCGCCGAACTCGCCAAGGCCGGCGATCCGCCGGTCTATCTCAGCGCCAATATGCCGGGCGCAAAGGAGATCAACCAGAAGCTCGTGAAGAAATACCGTCCGCGCAATCCTCATCTTTGACGCGCAACGCACAGACATGAAAAAGGCCGGTCGCACCGGCCTTTTTGACTGAAACTGTGGTGGCAAGTCAGTCCTTGGCGCGCTCGACGTAGGAACCATCTTCCGTCATGATCACGACACGGGTGCCGGCCGTGATATGCGGCGGAACCATGGTGCGCACGCCGTTGGAAAGCATTGCCGGCTTATAGGAGGAGGATGCCGTCTGGCCCTTGACGACCGGCTCGGTCTCGGTGATCTCCAGCGTTACGTGACGCGGCAGCTCGATGGCCAATGGAACGCCTTCATGGATCGAGAGGATGGCTTCCATGCCTTCCTGGAGATAGGCCTTCTGGTCGCCCATGGTGTCGACATCGACGACGACCTGGTCATAGGTGGCCGGGTTCATGAAGTGGAAGCCTTCGCTGTCCTCGTAAAGGTACTGGAAGGTGGTGTCTTCGACGAAGGCGCGCTCGACCTGTTCCGTGGTGCGCCAGCGCTCGGAGACCTTCACGCCGTCGACGATGCGGCGCATGTCAACCTGGGTAACGGGCGTGCCCTTGCCGGGGTGAAAGTTCTGGGCGGTGAGAACGACATAAAGCTTGCCGTCGACGTCGACGACATTGCCCTTGCGGAGCGAAGAGGCGATGACCTTGACCATAAGACTTCCTTGTCACTTGACTTCCTGCGTCGTAGAGGACTGTCGATCTGCTCCTGAACGCACGCAATGCTTTTCTTGGGGCGCAACTATCCTAAAATTGCGGAAATAGCCACCCCCACCCGGCTGTTCCCCAAAGAAAGCCTTGAATGAAACCGAAGAGCAGCAAAGCATCTCCCTGGTGGACGCCCATAGTCCATGCCGACCGGCGGCCTTTTCTGCTCGGACGAAGCGCGATCCAGGCGACGCTCCGGGGCTTCTTCACGCAGGAGGATTTCATCGAGGTTGATACCGCCACACTGCAGGTGTCACCCGGTAACGAGGCGCATCTGCATGCTTTTCGCACGGAAGCAATTTCCACGGATGGGCGGACCGCACCCTTCTATCTCCATACATCGCCGGAATTTGCCTGCAAGAAGCTGCTGGCCGCCGGCGAGAGACGCATTGCCTGCTTCGCGCATGTCTATCGCAATCGGGAACGGGGACCGCTGCATCATCCTGAATTCACGATGCTGGAATGGTATAGGGCCGGCGAGACCTATGAAAGTCTGATGGCGGATTGCGTACGGATGCTGGCCTTGGCCGCCGAGACGGTCAAGGCGAAGAAATTCACTTATCGAAGCGCCGAAGTGGATCCCTTCGCCGGAGCCGAGCGGATCAGCGTCGCCGAAGCCTTCGAACGCTATGCCGATATCGATCTGCTCTCATCCGTAGCGAGCGACGGCACGACGGACCGCGACCATCTTGCAGCCGCGTTGAAGCGGGTCGGGATACGGGTTGCGGAAGACGATAGCTGGGCGGATCTTTTCAGCCGTGTCCTGGTTGAGAAGATCGAGCCGCATCTCGGCCATGGCCGGGCGACGATCCTTGACGAGTATCCGGTTTCGGAAGCAGCGCTCGCCCGGCCTTCGGCCGCCGATCCCCGCGTTGCGGAGCGTTTCGAACTCTATGCCTGCGGCGTCGAGCTTGCCAATGCCTTCGGCGAACTTACCAACGCGGTCGAGCAGCGCCGCCGCTTCGAAATCGAGATGGCGGAGAAGGCGCGCATCTATGGCGAAACCTATCCGCTTGACGAGGATTTTCTCGATGCCCTGGCACTGATGCCGGAAGCGAGCGGCATCGCACTCGGCTTCGACCGACTCGTGATGCTTGCGACCGGTGCTTCGCGGATCGAACAGGTGCTTTGGGCGCCCGTGGCGGAGTTTGGCCAATGAGCATCGCTCGCCCCATCAAATCCATCGAAGACCTGGCGAAGGCCGGATTGGTCGACGAGGCCGTGCGTTCCAGCCTGGAGGCCGTTGCGGAGCGCTACGCGATCGGATTGACGCCGCAAATCGTTAAGCTGATAAATCCAGCCGATCCTGCCGACCCCATTCGTCGACAGTTCATACCGGATGCCGCAGAACTCGTGGTCACGCCCGAGGAACGCGCCGATCCGATCGGCGATCACACCCATAGCCCGGTTGCAGGTATCGTGCACCGCTATCCTGACCGTGTGCTACTGAAGGCAGTCCATGTCTGTCCAGTCTATTGCCGTTTCTGTTTCCGACGCGAAATGGTTGGTCCGCATGGACTGGGCACGCTCGATTCCGCCGAGCTGAAAGCGGCGCTTGCCTATATTCGCGAGCATGACGAGATATGGGAAGTCATTCTGACCGGCGGCGATCCGCTTGTGCTGTCGCCGCGGCGGCTGGCGGAAATCGTCGAGGGTCTTGCTGAGATCGATCATGTGAAGATCGTGCGCTTCCACACGCGCGTGCCGGTCGTCGATCCGGCAAAGATCGATGGAGACCTGATCTCAGCCCTGAAGGCGAGCGGCAAGACGGTCTACATCGCGTTGCACGCGAATCATCCCCGCGAGATGACCGACGAGGCACGGGCTGCCTGCGCGCGCCTCGTCGATGCCGGCGTTGTCATGATCAGCCAGTCCGTATTGCTGAGGGGCGTCAATGACGATCCCGAAATCCTGGCCGCCCTGATGCGGGCTTTCGTCGAAACACGCATCAAGCCCTATTACCTGCATCATCCCGATCTCGCGCCGGGCACGAGCCATTTCCGGCTGTCGATCGCGGAAGGACAAAGAATTGTGGCGGCGTTGCGTGGCCGCATCTCCGGTCTCTGCCAGCCGACCTATATACTCGACATCCCGGGGGGCCATGGCAAGGCGCCGATAGGCGCAAGTGCCATTCGCGATAATGGTGAAGGTTGCTACTTGGTCTCCGACTATCGCGGCAACGATCATGTATATCCGCCGGGCAAATGAGACAGAGCCAGTATAGGTAAATTTTGACGCTCGCCGGTTAGTTATATTTAACTAAAACGGTTAGCGGAATGTTCTGCTTTCATCGTTACAAGACGATCCACGATAAGGCGATGCGGCCTGTCAGGATCATGAAAATCTTGGAGGGTGAAGGGATGAATCAAACAATCCGCGGTCTGGTGGCGAAGTTCGGCGGCCTTTCGATCGATGTCGGCCAGATTGCCGACGATGCCGATCTCTATGCGACAGGCCTCTCGTCTTTCGCATCGGTGCAGCTGATGCTGGCGCTCGAAGAGGCGTTCGATATTGAGTTTCCGGACAATCTCCTCAATCGCAAGTCCTTCGCGAGCATCGCCGCGATCGAGAAAACGCTGAACGTGATCGTGGAAGCCAGAAAGGTCGCCTGATGAACATGTCGGTGACAATCACGCAGGACAGCCTTGCGGCAAGAGCTGCCCGTGTGGCCCTGGTAGCCGCGAAGCACGCGGATGCCGTGGACGCCGAGGCTCGTTTCCCGCAGGAGGCAGTCGACGCGATGAAGGCCGAAAAGCTGATGGCAATCCAGGTCCCGCGGCATCTTGGAGGCGAGGGTGCCTCGCTGACCGAGATCGCGGAGCTATGCTCTATCCTGGCACAATCCTGTGCAGCGAGCGCCATGGTCTTCGCGATGCATCAAATCAAGCTTTCAAGCCTGGTTACGCACGGCGTCGAGAGCGAATGGCATTGCGGCTTCATGCGCCTCATCGTCGATGAGCAATTGCTGCTGGCTTCGGCTACGACCGAAGGCGGGATCGGTGGAAATCTCAGGAACAGCATTTGCGCGATCGAGAGCGATGGCGATATCTGCCGTCTGGAAAAGGATGCGACCGTCATCTCCTATGGCGCCCATGCGGACGCTATCCTGATCACATCGCGCAGCCACGCCGAGGCGGTTTCCTCCGACCAGGTGCTGACGGTCTTTCTCAAGGATCAGTACAGGCTCGAGCGGACCCAGGTGTGGGATACGCTCGGGATGCGCGGAACCTGCTCCGACGGCTTTTTGTTCAAGGGTGAGGCGCCGGCGGTGCAGATCCTGCCGAAGCCCTTCGTCGAGATTGCCGCGCAGTCGATGCTCGCGACCTCGCATCTGCTCTGGAGTGGAGTCTGGTATGGCATTGCCGCCGATGCGGTTGGCCGCGCTCAGGCATTCGTGCGTGCTGCAGCCCGCAAGGCTCCCGGTGCGACGCCGCCCGGCGCCTTGCGTCTCGCAGAGGTGTCTAATCTGCTGCAGATGGTCAAATCCAATGTCATTGCAGGCCTCAAGGCGTATGAGGAAGCAAAAGCCGACGCAGACAAGCTCTCTTCGATGGGTTTTGCCGTCGCCATGAACAATGTGAAGATCGCCTCGTCCGAGATGATCCTGCCGATCATAAATCACGCGATGCTGATCTGCGGCATCCAGGGTTACAAGAACGGCACGCCCTATAGCCTCGGCCGCCATCTGCGTGACGCGCATTCGGCGCAACTGATGATCTCGAATGACCGCATTCTCGGCAACACGTCGAGCATGCTCCTCGTCCATAAACAAGATACCAGCCTATTGGGGTGACAATCGTGGATATGCAGACCTCGTTTCTGGATCGGCTCTTTGAGGCCGGCCTGCTGATCGATACGGGTGTTGACGGGCTTTATGGCCGCAGCGGCCAGTTCGAAGATGTGATTGCAGCGTTCGAGCGCCTGATCGACAGATTTGGCGGGAAGGATGGCGCCGAAGCCATGCGTTTTCCGCCCGGCATGAACCGCCTCTTTTTCGAAAAGAGCGGCTATATGAAGAGCTTTCCGCAACTTGCCGGCACGGTTCACAGCTTTTGCGGCGGCGAGCTCGACCATATGAGCCTGCTCAAATGCATGGAGGTCGGGGAGGACTGGACGAAAGGTCAGGAAGCAACCGATATCGTGCTGACGCCGGCAGCCTGCTATCCGCTCTATCCGACGGTCGCCAAGCGTGGGCGCTTGCCCGCCGGAGGCGGTCTTTTCGATCTGCAGTCCTATTGCTTCCGCCATGAGCCGTCGAAGGATCCAGCGCGCCAGCAGCTTTTCCGCATGCGTGAATATGTCTGCATGGGCACCGAGCAGCATGTGACCGATTTCCGCCAGAGCTGGATGGACCGGGGCTTGAAGATGATGGAGGCCGTTGGCCTGGACGTCACCATCGATGTCGCCAACGACCCGTTCTTTGGCCGCGCCGGCAAGATGCTGGCTAACAATCAACGCGATCAGAACCTGAAATTCGAGCTCCTGATTCCAATCACTTCGACTGCAAAGCCGACTGCCTGCATGAGCTTCAACTATCATCAGGATGCCTTCGGCACGAAATGGGGCCTCCATCTCGAAGACGGCGGCATTGCGCATACCGCCTGCGTCGGCTTCGGCCTGGAGCGCATCGCGCTCGCCCTCTTCCATCACCACGGGCTTGACGTGAAGGAATGGCCGCAAAGGGTTCGCGAGGCGCTTTGGGGCTGAGCGGATCGATGACATCGGTATTCCCGGCGATCGATCCGGCGAGCTACCGGCCACATGCCCTGCATTCCAGCGAGCGCATGTGGCCGGAGACCAACTGCTATGTGGATCTGTGGATCGAGGTGCTGAACAGCCTTGGGGTTCCGCCTGAAGCCATGCTCGGCTTCACGTTGACACAGGATTTCGAAGGCGATCAGTTTACCTTTTTCAAGGTGCCGCTCGAAGATCTTGAGGCGCTCTACGGCATCCGCTGCACGGAACTTGCAATCTACGACCGGGTCGAACGGCACGTTGCCGAGCAGATCGGGCGTGGCCGGCTTTGTCTCGTGGAGATGGATTCCTACTTCATGCCCGACACCCAGGGTGTGGGCTACCGGCGCGAACATGGCAAGACGACCATCGCCATCAACCGGTTGGATATGGAAAAGCGCGAGCTCGACTATTTCCACAATGCCGGCTTCTTCCGTCTTTCCGGTGAAGATTTCGAGGGGCTTTTCCAGCTTCATCTGACGGAAGAAGATCTGCCCTTCCTGCCCTATACGGAATTCGCGAAATTTCCGGAGGAAACGGCCACGGACGAACATCTCGATGCCACCGGCCGCCGTCTGCTGGCGTTTCATTTCGCCCGGCGCCCGTCCGCCAATCCCATCCGGGCCTTTGCCAGGGTTTTTCCGGCACAGGTGGAGACCATAGCCGAGCGGCCCTTCGGCTTCTTCCACAAATATGCCTTCAACACGCTGAGGCAGATCGGCGCCAATTTCGAGCTGGCCGGCAGCCATCTCGATTGGCTGTCGCCGGATTTTGCCGAGCCTGCCGCGCAGGCGCGCCGCATTTCGGAAGTGGCGAAATCGGTGCAGTTCCAGCTCGCCCGCGCTATCAGCAGGCGGAAGTTCGAGCCATTGCAGACAGTACTTGATCCGGCGGCAGATGCATGGGATTTCATGATCGGGCTGCTGCAACGACGAATCTGAACCGGGGACCATCTATGGGGGGACGTTTAGCGAGCATCGGGGCCGCAGAGACGCTGCTGACCGAGGGGTGGAACCTTGTCCTGACCGAGGCGGATGCATGCGCACTGCCGTCGGATGTTGCCTTTTCCGCTCAATTCATTCCGGCGCAGGTTCCGGGAACCGTCGCGCAAACACTCGAAAGAGCGGGCCTGTTCGATCGTGAAAAACCCCATCCGCTCAACACCAGGGATGCCTGGTATCTTTGCCGACTCGTCGACGAGGAGGCTGGCGATGCGGTTCTACGCTTCCAGGGGCTCGCCACCCTATGTGATGTTTTCCTGAACGGAGAGAAGATCCTTTCTTCGGAAAGCATGTTTGAAACGCATGACGTTCCGGTCAACCTGTTTGGCAGCGACGAATTGGCGCTCTGTTTCCGGGCACTTGAGCCGCGATTTGCCGAGCCCGGTCCGCGCGCGCGGTGGCGGCCGCAGATGATCACGCCACAGGAATTGCGCAGCTGGCGCACGACGCTGCTTGGCTATATGCCCGGCTGGTGCCCTGAGGTCCATGCCGTCGGTCCGTGGCGACCGATCTCTCTGTTGCGCCCCGGCGCAGTCGTGGTCCGCGATCTTTCGGTCCGGTCGCATCTGACGGAGGAGAAGGAGGGCCGGCTCTATGCCTCCATGAGCATCCAGGGCGAGGTGGCCGATGTCGTGCTTCGCTGCGGCGAGGTGGAACAGGCATTCGAAAGAGACAATGGCGGACATTTCACGGCTATCCTGAAAATGCCGGAGGTCCGGCCCTGGTGGCCACATACACATGGCGCACCGCACCTCTACGATATGGCAATCGTCGTCAACGGGGTCGAATATTCGCTTGGTCGCACGGGATTTCGAAGCATAGCCGTCGATACCGGCGCCGACGGCCGAAATTTCTCTGTTGTGGTCAACGGTGAGCCTGTCTTTTGCCGCGGAGCGGTCTGGACCACTGCGGATATCGTGTCTCTGTCCGGCACCCAAGAGGATTATCTGCCTTGGCTGCGCCTTGCAGCAGACGCCGGCATGAACATGATCCGCATTGGCGGGACCATGGCTTACGAGACGGCAGATTTCTTCCGGCTGTGCGACGAGCTCGGAATTCTCGTCTGGCAGGACTTCATGCTCGCCAATTTCGACTATCCGAAGGCTGACAAGGCTTTCGCGACGCATGTCGAGGCAGAGGTCGCCCAATTGCTGGTGGCGACGCGAACCTCACCATCGCTTGCTCTTCTTTGCGGGGGCAGCGAGATGTATCAGCAGGCTGCGATGTTCGGCCTTCCGGAGCGCTTCTGGTCAAATCCGATCACGGAGGAGATTATTCCCGCCCTCGTTAGCCGGATTCGGCCGGATGTACCATACATCCCGAATTCGCCGCATGGCGGGGCCATGCCGTTTTCGCCGAATGCGGGCGTGACGCATTATTATGGTGTCGGCGCCTATTGCCGACCGCTTGAAGATGCACGTCGCGCCGATGTGCGTTTCGCCGCCGAAAGTCTCGCCTTTGCAAATGTGCCGCAACAGAAGCTGCTGGACAGGCGTCTTGCCGTCCCGGCAGTGCATAGCCCGCTCTGGAAAGAGCGGATACCACGCGATCGCGGCGCCTCCTGGGATTTCGAGGACATCCGCGATCATTATCTCGAAGTACTGTATGGCGCCGATCCGGCCCGGCTGCGGCGCGAAGATCCGGTGCGCTACCTCGATCTCTCGCGGGCCGTTACCGGCGAGGTAATCGAAATGGTCTTTGCAGAGTGGCGTCGCAAGGGTTCGGGGTGCAACGGCGCACTTGTCTGGACGCTGCAGGATCTCCTGCCGGGAGCAGGATGGGGCGTTATCGATTCCACGCGTGAACCGAAGCCCGTGTGGTATGCCGCGCGAAGGGCTTTCCGGCCGGTTCAGGTTTTCTTCAGCGACGAAGGCACGAACGGGCTCGATGCGCACGTCATCAACGAACTCGCGGATCCTCTGGAGCTCGAACTGGAGGTGCTCTGCTTCCGCAATGGCCAAAACGTCGTCGTGAGCGGCAGGCGCGAGTTTTCCCTTCCGCCCCGAGCGAAGGAGAGTTTCGCCTGCACGGATCTTTTCGGCGCATTCTTCGATACGGCCTATGCTTTCCGCTTCGGCCCCCCATCTCACGATGTTACGGTTGCACGGCTACGTTCTCTCCAGACCCACAGCGTCATTGCCGACTCTTTCCATTTTCCGCTCGGTCGGAGCGAGGCTTTCCACGATGCGGCCTTGGAAGCCGTGCTGTCGAATGAAGGCAGGGGATGGTTTCTCGATCTCGAGACGGACAGGCTTGCTCAATCCGTTCACATCGACGTCGAGGGGTACCGCCCTGAGGACGATTGGTTTCATCTCGCGCCGGGCGCAATTAAACGTATCGCCCTTATTCCACGTCAGGATACCGCGCCGGATGCCGTCCCCACGGGCGAAATCCAGATGGCCGGCAACTCGCGCACCGCTCATTTTTAAAATCAGATCCTTGCGACGTTCAGGCTTTTGGCGGAAACCGCAGCGCCATGGTTCTGACCGCCTCATGAAAGACCTGTCTGGCCTCAGGCGGTGTCAGATTGTGATCGGCGTCGGCAATCATCGTCAGCGTCGCATTGGGATAGTGCTTCAACCCGGCGCCATCGGCGCCAAAGTGATGGGAGAAATGCTGCAGTCCTACGTCGCTCTCCGAATAGATCAGTGACAGCGGAACTTTTCGCGCCTTGAGCTGGGCAAAGGACCTTTGAACCTCGCGAAACTCCTCCGGCATGAAAGGGAAATATTTCAAAATCGGCGAGACCTTCGCGATCGCTTTCTTGGAAAGCGCCTTGCCGATGTTGATGACGGCGTTCTTCAGCTTGATGTCGCCCTTCGCGATTCTTCTCCAGGTCTCGAGCCGCATCGCCTTCGGGCCGTAGCTGACGAGCGATTGCGGGACGAATTTCAAAAGGCTCTCGACCGATTGCCTGCCATCGAAATAAAAGGCGAAGGGATTGACGAGAACGGCCGCCTTGAATTCCTTGTTCAATACGGCGCTGCGGAACGCAAGAAAACCACCGCTGCAGCGGCCGACGGCAATCATGCCCTCATGTCCTTGGCGCTTCAAAAAGTCGAGCGCGTCCTTCACATCGAGGTTCTGCCATTCCGAATAGAGAACCTGCTCGGGGGCATCCGGCAGGGGAGGGCTGTCGGCAACATTGGCGTTGTCAAAGCGCAGCGAAGCAATGCCCGAGGAGGCCATATCGCGAGCAAGGTGGGTCATCAGCCGGCCCCAGCTCGCATGGCGTTCGTAGGCCGTCGTCATCATGACGAGGGTCGCTCCCTTGCGTTGGGCGAGCGGTTCACAGAGGACACCGAAGAGCCTGTCGTTTTCGCCGAAGCGAACCGGAGTTTCGCGAAAGCCGTTGCCGATGAGCGGCTCCGCCGAGGGAATGGCGGCGGGCGCGGAAATTTTCTCCGGCAGTCCACTGTTCGCCTTCACCCAGTCGACGATCCTCGCAATGGTATCCATCGGCGGCTTGGCATAGGTGACGTTCGAAATCATTTGTTCGAAGCCGTCGAAGGGGTACCGCTCCACGTGAGCGCCGCAGCTTTCGAGAGCCGCTGCAAATTCCGAATCTCCGGATCGTGCCGGCGACGAAAGAAGAAGGCACTTGACAGGTGGGGCTTCCCGGTAATCCGCGATATTGATCTTTTTGACGGCGGCAGCAACGGCCTCCGGCATTTTGAGGCCCGCGATCGAGATGCCGGTCATGTCGCGCTGCTCCTCTCGCAGACCGAGATTGTCGTCGATCATTCGCGACCAGATCGACAGCTCGCGCAGATAGGCACGGCCGGAAATGACCGGCGCCAGGAGCCCTAGACCGGCTACATCATGAAGCCTCTTGCAGGCTTCGAGCCCCAGCGGGACGCCGAGCCCTTCCGCCAGGACGATCAGCCGCGTGCAGCCTGAAAGCGTGCGCAGGCGCTCTGCGGCCGTCACGATGCGATTCTGCCAAAGGGTGAGCCCACCACTGAAATCCATGTCGTCGAGCGCATCGCCGGTGCCGGGATAATCGAAGCGCAGGCTCGCAATGCCCGCGAGCGCAAGATCATCGGCGATGATGCGCCAGAACTTCCGCGTGCACATCTCCTCGAAGCCCCATGATCCGACGATCAAGACACCGGTCGTCGAAGCCTGCGTCTGCGCGTCGGCCGGCATAAAGAGGCCCACCGTGCCAGCAAATGTCAACGGAATGGCCGCTGAGCGTATTGCAGCGTGTCGATCCGTATGATCCGCTATTCGGCGTGGTTCCATATTCATCGTCATTCCGGCAGTTCGGTCGCGAATTCAGGTGGTAACAAGGGCAAAGACCCGCTTTGCCTGCCGGCTCATCCGGCGCGGGAGCCGATCCATGATCGGCTCGATCATCGCGAAATCGGCCCTGGGCACGGCACGTACGAGCCTCAGGCAGATCGCGTAGACGACGGCGCCAGATGCTATGGCGACGATCAGCCCCATTATGCCTCCGATTTCATTACCAATAAGATAAGCGGTGGCGGCGCAGGCGAGCGCTGCGGCCGAGATCCTCAGGATCGACCAGTACATCGGCGCGAGCGAACCCTCGAAATCCATTCGGCGGACCATGAGAACGCTCATGAAAAGACCGACGACGATCCTCGTGATCGCTGCGCCTTCTCCGCCAAGGGCTGGGACAAGGACGATGCAGCCCACGACCATGACGATGGCCCCCAGCGCGCCGATCGTGGTGCGCTGCTTCTCGAGATCCGTGGCGAACATGTATTTTGTGCTGACGGAAGTGAAAACGGCAAGCGGTGCGCTCAACGCGAGCAGGGCGACGATTCCGGCTGCCGGCCGGAATGGTTCGCCGAAGATTGCCACGACAAGCTCCGGGGAAATGGCGGCTAGTCCGAAGCTCATCGGCATGGTGATGTAGGCGAGACTGCGCATGACGCCTGCAAAGAAGTGGACCGGCAATCGCCTGCTGCCCCGCGCCTGAAGCTGTTCCGTATAGTAGGGGACGAGGCTGCCCGTCGCCTGGACGGGAAGCTGCAGAGCGAGATTGGCGAGAGACAGCCCAATGGCATAGAAGCCGACGGACTCCACATTCAAAAATCTCTGCAGAAAGAGCAGCTCGATACGATTGAGGAAGATTGCCTCGATGAATATCTGCAGCGAGATGATGACCGACATTCTCGCGAGATAGGCCGGGCGGAGGCCGCAGGAATCCGCCCGCGTTCTCAAAAGATTGAGGGTGTAGAGGAAGAAAGCCGCCTGACCCAGGATATAGCCGATGAGGGCACCTTCGATGCTGTACAGGGAAGCTCCGGCAAAAACCGTTACCAGCTGAAGGATACAGGACAGCAGCGTCAGGCGAAAGAAAGTTTCGAGCCGTTGCTCTGCGATCAGAAAATTGATCGAGAGCATGCCGATAGCCTGGACGAAAAAGAGGATGCCGGTAACGAGCGCGACGCCAGGAGCAGACGGAGCCCAATGCAACCGCTCCGATTCCCAAAAACTCAGGATGTAAAGGCAAAGCAGGATGACGACTGCGGCGATGACGGCGCGGGCAAAATAAGCCGCAAACCCACGGCGGCGCGCATCCGCCATGCCCTGTGTCTTCAATTGCGGCAGAACACGGGGCAGGATGACATCGGCGCCCAAGCCGGCGATCAATGTGCCGCTCGTTGTCAGCCAATAGGAGAAGGCAATGACTCCGTTCGCTTCCGGCCCGAGAAGCCGCGCTGCGGCGATCGCGCTGACAAAGCCGGTGAGCAGCATGGTCATACCCGCGGCGGCATTCAGCGCCGAATTCGCCATGATGCTTTTCGCCATGGGAAGTCCGTTTCATTCAAGGCTGCGCCGGTGCAGCCGTAGCCCCTGAAGCTTCGTCTTCTATGCCAGAAATCTTAAGGTTTTTACTTATTTGGCGGTGCAAAATTTGTGATTCGATACTTTGCTGAGCCGGCTTTACGGGTTCTTAAACGGTAAGGAGCAATAGTCCGACAGCCTTCCCGCCTGTCACATTGGTGCGTCTTGGATATTGTTCTTCTTGTCACTTCGGCGCAGGGTGAAATGTGCGGCGTCGCAGACTATACGGCCCGGCTCGCCGCAGCATTTGACGCCATCGGCGCCAAAGCCACGGTGGAATTTCTCGACCAATGGTCATTTTCACGAATCCTCGAGATAAGGCGCCGATATCGCACCGACGGGCCAACGATATTCCACATGCAGTATCCTTCCCTGCGCTTGGGTTACTCGATCTCGCCGGGCTTTCTGCCGATTCTCTTGCCGAACACCTTCGTAACGCTGCACGAGTTCCGGCTTTTCAATATTCTACGGAAGCTGATCTTTTTCGCGCCGAGCTTTCTGTCCCGGAAGGTCATCTTTTCGAACGATGAGGAAAAGGCGCTCTTTCAGCGATATTTTCCCCATTCGGCAAAGCGTTTGACGGTCGTTCCGATTGGCAACAACATCGCCAATGTTTCGCCGCGGCCCGATGCGGCCCGGTCGGAACGGATCATCTATTTCGGTCAGATCTCGCATAACAAGGGTATCGAATTCTTTATCGAGACCATCGCCCTTCTGCGCGCACGGAAGGTAGAGATCGAAGCGGAGCTGATCGGTGCCCTTGTCGAGACGGATGTTGCCTTCATCGACTTCGTGAAAAGGTCCACCGAGCAGTATGACATCCGGCTGCGGCTGAATCTGCCGCCTGAGAAGGTATCCGAGGCTCTCAATGCGGCCACCATCGCGCTGCTGCCATTTCCCGACGGTATTTCGAACAAGCGCGGCTCGGCCCTTGCCTGCCTCGATCACGGTGTCAGCGTTCTGACGACGCATTCGCATCTCACCCCAGAATGGCTCGCCCAGGTCACGCATCCAATCTCTTCACCGGAAGATGCGGCAGGTCTTGTCTCAAGAATCATGTCGGGCGATGTAGCCCGAAGTCGGGCTGCCGATATTCTCGCCCGCGAGATGCACGCCCGTGACTGGAAGGAAATTGCCCGCGAACATCTGCGAATCTATCGGGCCGTTCCGGAGCGCGGCTGAGGTCGCGCGTTCAAGCGAACGCGCGATGGTACGCTCATCGGTGCTCCGCAAGCATCGTCCTATAGACATCGACATAGCGGTCAGCGACGGTGTTCCAGGAGTAGGGCTCCACCTCGCGCCTGATTGCTTCGCGAAGGTCGTCTCCATTGGCGAGGAGCGATTCGTAGGCGGCAGTTACTGCGTCCGCAGCAAGGCTTGGCGATGCAAAGTCCGCAAGCTTCACCGTCCTGTGACGCGAAGCCAAGCTGCGATAGGCGTCATTAGGATGCAGAATCGGCAGCAATCCCGCGCTCATCGCTTCGACAGCCACCAAGCCGAAACCTTCGTATTCGGAGGCGGAGGCGAATAGCGACCCACCGCCGATAATGCTGCGGATAGCGGCATTTTCGGGCGACACATGCAGCGACACGTGGTTGACCAGCCCGCGCTTTCCGACTTCCTGCCGGAGTGCGGCTTCATCGAGATCGTAGGCTGATCCGATAATATCCAAATGCCAGGCGGGATCACGCGCCGTCACGACCCTCATCATGTCGAGCATGCGGTCGAGACGCTTGTTGACGGAGAAGCGACCGATCGTGACGATCCTGCGTGCGGCCCCGGGCGAGGCGCCGCCGGCAAACTTTTCGGTATCGACACCGTTTTCGACGAGGATTGCACGATCGCCCGCAATTCCGGAAAACAGCTTGAAGTCGGGTTCGCTGCAGCAGATGAGGCGTCCGTAACCCATGGCAGAGAGCCGGGTGATCGATCGGAACCAGATCTTCTTGATGGCTGCATAATTGGGCGTGTGAAAGAAGCCACCATGCGTCGTCGCCACCATCGGCCGCCGATGCAGCATTCTTCCCCAGGCCAAGGCGTCGAAAAAGAAGTCGATGGCGTGCACGTGGATGAGATCGGCATCGCGAACATGCGCGAAAATCTGCGGCGCCAACGGATAGCGGCTGCTTCCGGACCAGGGTATGCGGACGATCTCAATGCCCTCCAGCGTCTCCCGCGATGGAAGTTTCCGGTCGGGGGCGGAAAACAGCCGGTCACAGGTGACGACACGCACGCGATAGCCGCGATCGAGCAGCTGCCGCGAAAGATTGCCGATCACGTCCTCGAAGCCACCTCGATTAGGCCAGAACTGGCGCACCACCTGGACGATCAGCGGTCGCGAACCAGCCTGCATCTTCAAAGATCCCATCGGCAGCCTTCGGCTTTCCAAAAATGGAAGACAGGCCCATCCCGTCCGGTCCATGCACAGGCCGGAACAGATCATTGCGCGAGTTAAAATGCGGTTTATGCAAGGCCTTCGATTCAGAAGGGCGTCAATACGAGGTTAATGACGTCCTCGTTCAGAATGCCCTGAACGTCAGGGTCGTCAGCGAGCGTACGATGCCGGGGATATTGGCGATGTTGTCGTTGATGAACTTGCCGATATCCTGACCTTCCTCCAGGTAGATTTTCAGAAGCAGATCGTAATCACCGCTGGTGGAATAGAGTTCGGACACCAGCTCTGTCTGGTATATCGCGTCGGCAACCTCATAGGTCTTGCCGGGTGCGCACTGGAGCTGAACAAAGATGGGCTTCATGGAGGTTACCTGTCGAAAATTTCGAGTAGGCGCATAATGGTCGAAAGCGACACCTGGATGCAAGCCGCCTCTCGAATGAACGCTTGAGACCACTGCCGGGGCACTTTTCGCCGGACCATCGTGGCGCTAAGTTGAGGGGCCTGCAATTCGATCGATTGGAATGTTTTCGATGCTGAACGATCCGCGTTCCCATGGTCTTTGGGAGAAGACTGCGCCCCCAGCGCCACAGAGCAACCCGCTTAAGGGCGCCGCTTCAGCGGATGTCGTCATCGTCGGAGGCGGCTATACGGGGCTTTCATCGGCCTTGCACCTCGCCGAGGCTGGCGCGCGTGTCATCCTTTTGGAAGCGAGAGAGATCGGTTTCGGCGGTGCGGGGCGTAATGTCGGCCTCATCAATGCGGGCATGTGGGTGATGCCTAACGATCTGCCCGGCGTGTTGGGGCCGGTTTACGGGGAGAGGCTGCTCGATCTCCTTGGGAATGCACCGAAACTGGTCATGGCGCTGATCGACAAGCATGCCATTGCCTGCGAACTGGAAAGAAACGGTACGTTGCATTGTGCGGCCGGCAGCGAAGGCTTGAAGGAAATCGAGGAGCGCGCGGCGCAATGGTCCGCGCGGGGAGCTCCCGTGAGCCTCCTCGATGCAGCGGAGACGGCACGTCGTGTCGGAAGCAGCGCTTATGCGGGTTCCTTGCTGGACATGCGCGCCGGAACATTGCAACCGCTTGCCTATGCACGCGGGCTCGCCGATGCGGTAATCAAGGCTGGGGTCGCGATCCATACCGGCAGCCCAGTTATCTCCACCGAACGCAGCGGTAATCGCTGGGCTGTCAGGACTGCAAACGGGCATGCAACGGCCGACTGGATCGTCGTTGCGACTGACGCCTATAGCATCGGTCCTTGGGAAGAAGTCCGGAAAGAGCAGGTTCATCTGCCCTATTTCAACTTTGCCACAGTGCCGCTCGGCGACAATCTCCGCAAGTCAATATTGCCCGGGCGCGAGGGGGCCTGGGATACCAAGGAGATTCTTTCCTCCTTCCGTATGGATCAGGCAGGGCGGCTGGTCTTCGGCAGCGTCGGGGCTCTGCGCAATACCGGTCACGCTGTTCACAAGGCATGGGCAAAGCGTTCGCTGAAGAAGCTCTTTCCGCAGCTGAGCGAGATTGAATTCGAATATGAATGGTACGGCAAGATCGGCATGACCGACAACGCGCTGCCGCGCTTCCATAAATTCGCGCCGAATGTCGTCGGCTTTTCAGGGTACAACGGGCGCGGCATAGCGCCGGGTACCGTTTTCGGAAAAACGCTTGCCGACCACATCCTCGGGACGCTGCCGGAAGCCGAGCTGCCATTGCCACTGACCGTTCCGAACGAGCCCGCCTTCCGTGCCGTCAAGGAAGTATGGTACGAAGCCGGGGCGCAGCTTGCCCATTTCGCCGATGCGCGATTCTGATTGCGCTGAGACAACGATAACGCAGGAAAGACGACGATGACCATCGCCACCCTCGATCTCGCTACCGAAACCAAGAAACTGCTGACGGAGCTCGGTGTCGCCTCCGACCGCTATACCAGCGGCACGCTGGTCGTGACCTCACCCGTGACAGGAGCCGAGATCGCCCGTGTGAAGGAGCATTCGGCCTCCGATGCGAAGGCGGCGATCGAGAAGGCACACGAGGCTTTCCTGCAATGGCGGCTCATTCCGGCGCCAAAGCGCGGTGAGTTGATCCGACTTCTCGGCGAGGAGCTGCGTGCCTCCAAGGCTGCCCTCGGACGCCTTGTTTCCATTGAAGTCGGCAAGATCACGTCCGAAGGGCTCGGTGAAGTGCAGGAAATGATCGACATCTGCGATTTCGCGGTCGGGCTGTCGCGCCAGCTTTACGGGCTGACGATTGCCACAGAGCGGTCCGACCATCGCATGATGGAAAGCTGGCATCCGCTCGGCGCCGTCGGCATCGTCTCCGCCTTCAACTTTCCGGTTGCCGTCTGGTCGTGGAATGCTGCACTTGCCATCGTCTGCGGCAATGCGACCGTCTGGAAGCCGTCCGAGAAAACGCCGCTGACGGCCCTGGCAACACAGGCTCTGTTTGAGAAGGCGCTGAAACGCTATGTCGCCGAAGGCGGCGCGGCGCCCACGAATCTCTCGACGCTGCTGATCGGCGGTCGCGATGTCGGCGAAGTGCTGGTCGACCATCCGAAGGTGCCACTGGTCTCGGCCACCGGCTCCACGGCGATGGGACGCGCCGTCGGTCCGCGGCTCGCTAGTCGTTTTGCCCGCGCCATCCTCGAGCTCGGCGGCAATAACGGCGCGATTGTCTGCCCGACGGCCGATCTCGACCTAACACTGCGCGGCGTCGCCTTTGCCGCCATGGGTACTGCCGGACAACGTTGCACCACGCTGCGCCGTCTGTTCGTGCATGAAAGTGTCTATGATCAGCTCGTGCCGCGCTTGCAGAAGGCCTACGGCTCCGTCACCATCGGCAATCCGCTCGAAAGCGGTACGCTCGTCGGCCCATTGATCGACCGGGCAGCCTTCGAGAAGATGCAGCATGCACTTGATGCGGCGAAGTCGGAGGGCGGCAAGGTAACGGGCGGCGAGCGTGTCGACCTGGCGAATGCCGACAACGCCTATTACGTTCGACCGGCCTTGGTGGAAATGCCGTCACAGACGGGGCCAGTGGTTGAGGAGACCTTTGCCCCGATCCTCTACGTCATCAAGTACAGTGATTTCGATAAGGTGCTGGAGCTGCACAATGCGGTGCCGCAGGGCCTCTCGTCCTCCATCTTCACCAATGACATGCGAGAGGCGGAAACCTTCGTCTCGGCGCGCGGGTCGGATTGCGGTATCGCCAACATCAATATCGGTCCCTCGGGTGCTGAAATCGGCGGAGCATTCGGTGGCGAGAAGGAAACCGGCGGCGGCCGCGAATCCGGTTCGGATGCTTGGAAGGCCTATATGCGGCGCTCGACCAATACCATCAATTACGGCAAGACGCTGCCGCTTGCGCAAGGCGTGAAATTCGACGTCGAGTGACCGGCTCCAAATTTTGCGGTTTCAGAGGGTGGCAGATCATTTTGCCACCCATTGATATATAAGCGCTTTCTTCAACTTTCTGTTACCGCTGATATTATAAACTTGAAACCGCCACTCCAGAAAAATATAGGGCTGCTATCGCCTGGCGAATCAGGCGAAACGCCATGGAGGGCCTTATGAAAAATTCCCTTAATCGTCTTTCCGGCGCGCTTGTGCTTGCCGCCTCGCTTTTCGCCGCGACGTCGCTGGCAACCAGTCTCGCCAGCGCACAGGAACCCGAAGGCATCGTTGTCTACAACGCACAGCACGAAAGCCTCGGCCGCGCCTGGATCGACGCCTTCACCAAGGCGACGGGCATCAAGGTCACGATGCGTCAGGGAAGCGACATGCAGTTCGCCAACCAGATCATTCAGGAAGGCGCTGCCTCTCCGGCCGACGTCTTCCTTACCGAGAACTCCCCTGCCATGACGCTTGTCGACGCGGCCGGTCTTTTCGCTCCTGTGAATGCGGACACGTTGGCGCAGGTGCCGGAAAGCTACCGCCCGGCTGATGGCAAGTGGATCGGTATTGCGGCGCGCACAACCGTTTTTGCCTACGACAAGACCAAGCTGACGGAAGATAAGCTGCCGAAATCCATGCTCGATCTCGCCGACCCCGCCTGGAAGGGGCGCTGGGGCGCGGCACCGGCAGGCGCGGACTTCCAGGCGATCGTCAGCGCGCTTCTGCAGCTGAAGGGCGAGGAAGCGACCGCCGCCTGGCTGAAGGGGCTGAAAGAGAACGCAACCCCCTACAAGGGCAACAGCGTCGCCATGAAGGCGGTGAATGCCGGCGAAGTTGAAGGCGCAATCATCTATCACTACTACTGGTTCGGCGATCAGGCGAAGACCGGCGAAAACAGCAAGAACGTTTCGCTGCACTATTTCAAAAACGAGGACCCGGGCGCTTTCGTCAGCGTTTCGGGCGGCGGCATCCTTGCCTCCAGCCAGCACCAGAAGGAAGCCCAAGCCTTCCTGAAGTGGCTCACCAGCAAGGAGGGCCAGCAGATCCTCAAGGACGGCGACTCCTATGAATATGCCGTCGGCAAGGACTCCGAGTCCAATGCGAAGCTCGTCCCGCTTGCCGATCTTCATGCGCCGAAGGTGGAGGCTTCGCAGCTCAACAGCAAGAAGGTCGTCGAGCTGATGACCGCCGTGGGTCTTCTCTAGAGCCGGATGATTTCAGGTCGATGCGACCTGAAATCTGAATCCGCCTCTACATCAAAAAGTTAGAGCGGGATGTCGCCCGAAAACCGCGCAAAGTCTTCGGCATCCCGCTCTAAGACGTTTCTGTCGCAAGCCTATCAAGCTAAAACTATTGCTTTTGGCTCAAGAAAACCTTAGGCCATTGCGCAACTCGGTGATGGCCTTTGGGCGGTCGCCTCCTGTTCCGGCGTGTAAAAGGCGGTTTCGGCCTTGCTGCAGAAAAGTACGTTTGCTGCATCCAATCGTAATGTTCCGGGCTTGAAACGGGCATTGAGGACCAGTCCCCTGGGGCGCCGGATTCCACACGCTTCCGTCGTCGCCGTCGCAAGCATGGTTTCGATCCTCAGCCTTGTACCGCTCGGCTTCATCGTCTGGATCACGTTCGATGTCGGCTGGGATACCGTCAGGACACTGGTTTTCCGGCCGCGTGTCGGGGAACTGCTGGTCAACACAGTGCTTCTCGAAGTCTGCACGATCCCCCTTTCCATTTTGTTGGCGACATCTCTTGCCTGGCTGACCGAGCGCAGCGACATTCCGGGCGCGCGCCTCTGGTCCTGGCTCGCCATCGCGCCGCTCGCCGTTCCCGCCTTCGTGCACAGCTACGCCTGGGTCAGCCTCTGGCCGGGAATGCGCGGACTTGCGAGCGGCGTCTTCGTTTCGGTGCTTGCCTACTATCCTTTTCTCTATCTGCCGATAGCCGTGACGTTTCGTCGGCTCGATCCCGCGATTGAAGATGCTGCCGCTTCGCTTGGTCTCGGTCCGTGGGCCGTGTTCTTCCGTGCGATCCTGCCGCAACTGCGTCTGGCAATCTGCGGAGGCTCGCTGCTGATCGCGCTTCATCTCCTGGCCGAATACGGCCTGTTTGTCATGATTCGTTTCGATACGTTCGCAACGGCGATCGTCGACCAATTCCAATCGGCCTATAACAGCCCGGCGGCCAACATGCTCGGCGGTGTGCTCGTCATCTGCTGCCTGTTCCTTCTCGGATTGGAAGTCCTGGTTCGCGGCAACGAGCGTTACGCCCGTGTGGGTTCCGGTGCCGCACGTCCCGCCGAGCCGCGGTCTCTCGGCTGGATGACCATTCCGGCTCTTCTTCTGCCGATCGCGACGGCGGTACTGACGCTCGGCGTGCCTTTCATGACGCTGACGCGATGGCTCGTGCTCGGCGGCGCGGGCATATGGCGAGTGGATACGGTCGGAAACGCTTTCCTTCAGACGATCGTTCTCGCCGTCGCCGGCGGCGTTCTCGCGACCATCGCCGCTGCCCCGATGGCGTGGCTGTCTGTGCGGGCGCCGGGCCGTTTCCAGCGGATCCTGGAGGCCTGTCATTACTATGTCGGCTCGCTGCCAGGCGTCGTGGTGGCGCTGGCGCTCGTGACGATAACCGTTCGTCTCGTTCTGCCCCTTTACCAGACCTTTGCGACGCTGCTGGTCGCCTATGTGCTGCTCTTCCTGCCGCGTGCAATGGTCGGGCTGCGGGCGAGCATCGCGCAGGCTCCGGTCGAACTGGAAAGGGCGGCCATGGCGCTCGGACGCACACCGGGACAGGCTGTCCGCCAGATCACGATGCGGCTTGCAGCACCGGGTGCCGCGGCAAGCGTTGCGCTCGCGGCGCTCGGCATCACCAATGAACTGACCGCCACGCTGATGCTCTCGCCGAACGGGGTCGACACATTGGCAACGAAGTTCTGGTCGCTGACGAGCGAGATCGATTATGTCGCCGCTGCGCCCTATGCCTTGATGATGGTGGTGCTGTCCTTGCCGCTTACCCTTCTCCTCTATGCCCAATCCAGACGGACCGCCGGCCAATGACATTCCTGAAGATCGAAAATATCAGCAAGCGCTATGGACCGGTGCAAGCGCTCGATGACATCAATCTCGACATTGCTCTGGGCAGCCGTACGGCCGTGGTTGGCCCCTCCGGCTCGGGCAAGACAACGCTCCTGCGGATCATTGCCGGCTTCGAACAGCCGGATCAGGGCCTGGTGGCGCTCGACGGCGAGATCCTGGCGGATGGTCCAATGGCGATCCCGGCCCATAAGCGTGGCATCGGCATCGTCTCGCAGGACGGCGCGCTTTTTCCGCATTTGAGTGTCGCCGACAATATCGGTTTCGGGTTCGAGCGCGGTGCTCCGGATCGCGAGAGGCGCATCCTGGAACTGTTGGAGATGGTCGAGCTCGACAGGAGCATGCTCGACAGGCGCCCTCACCAGCTTTCGGGAGGGCAGCAGCAGCGTGTGGCGCTCGCACGTGCGCTGGGACGCAAGCCCCGGCTGATGCTGCTCGATGAGCCGTTTTCGGCACTCGATACCGGATTGCGCGAGAACATGCGCAAGGCCGTGGCGCGGGTCCTGCAGGCGGCTGGCATTACGACGATCCTGGTTACCCACGACCAGGGGGAGGCGCTCTCCTTTGCCGACCACGTAGCGGTCCTTCGCGAGGGCCGGCTGATCCAGGATGGATCGCCGCAGTCGCTCTATCTCGCCCCCCGGGACAGAGAGACCGCTCTTTTTCTTGGTGATGCGATCCTCTTGCCGGCGGATTTAAGTGAAGGCTGGGCCGACTGCATTCTCGGTCGCATCGAAGCGACGGCGACGGGACAGGGACGCCGGGAAATCATGCTGCGCCCCGAGCAGGTGCGACTGATAGCAGAGACGGAGCACGGCGATAGCTTCAGGGCGGCGTGCTACGGCAAGGTGACGGGCGTCGATTTCGGTGGCGCCGTCTGCACGGTTTCCGTCGCTCTGCTCGGAGAAAATGGCGAGGTTCACGAAACGCCGCTGCTGATCAAGAGCTCAAGCGTCGAACTCCCGCCGGTGGGCGGGAGAGTCCGCCTGGCGATCGCCGGCAAGGCGCATGTCCTCGACACGAAGAGCTGAACTACTCTGGAGCACGGCGCACCGGTCCATGCGCCGAGACACATTGCAAGCGACAGCGATCAGGCCCGCTTTCTTTCCGCTACGGCCTCTTCAAGCCAGCCACCCGTGAACCCGGCACGCTCCAGCCCTTGCTTTATAACCGGCGACTGCCGCATCAGACTCCAGATGAAATCGGTGCGAGCGTTTTCGATCATCATGACAAGGAGCCCCTGGTCGATGGCGACGCAGCGGTCGTCTACCCATCCTTCGGGCTTCGCACTCTTGACCGTCGGATTGAAGCCACCCGGGAACCGATCTTCGTAGAGAAGGTTGGGATAGGTGGAAAGAATAGCCTTCAGTCCGTCGAGCGCCGCGGCGCGGTCGAAGGGGAGGCAGGCAAGCGGCGCCCAGGGCGCGATGGTGCCATCGTCCGGGCCGAGCGGCGCACCACGGGCGGCGTAGCTTAGAAAATTGGAACGACGCCCGCCGCGCAGGCGCCGGACGGGGGGTGGACCGTCGGAAGCCGTCAGTCCCCAGATATCGCGACTGTAGCCAATGAAGCGAGCGGGATTTCGCTCCGCGTAGTCGCGCTGGACCTCGATCGCGATCTGCGTGTTTCGGAAGTAATCATGATTCCTCTGCACCATCGGGCCGTCCTGAATCTGACGGAAATCGATCCAGGCGTGACTGAAGAGATGAATGAAAAGCGGGCCGGCATAGAGATAGGGCTGATCCCTGAAGAGCATCCAGGAATAGCTCTCGGTAAAGGCAGCGTAACTCTCTTCCGGAATTGCGTGGGCAGGGGAGGCGAGTGCCAGCACATAGAGGATGATCGCCTCGTCGTATCCCTGCCAGCGCCACCGCAGAAATCCGCTTCCGGGCTTCCAGCCCATCGACACCGTCTTGCCCTTGTTGAGGGCCCAACGCCAGTCGGCACGTTCATAGAGCATGGCCGCGAGTGTCCGGATCTCGGTCTCGGCCTCATCGCTCTCGGTAAAATAGGCGGCCGCCGTCAGCATGCCGGCAAAGAGCAGTGCGCTGTCGATCGTCGAAAGCTCGCTGTTCCAGGCCCGATGGCCGGTATCCATGTGCAGGAAATGGTAATAGAAGCCGCGGTGGCCGGTCGCGTGCCGCTCCCGTCCCTGGCGGCTTTCGGCGAAGAAGCGCAACGTCGTGAGCACGCGCTCGACGGCAAACTGGCGATCGACCCATCCGCGTTCAACTGCTACGGGATAGCTGGAGAGGGCAAAGCCCACCGCCGCGATGCTGCAGTGGCTTCCGCCTATCGACGTGTCGGCAACAAGCCCGTTCTCGGGATTGGTAAAATTCAGAAAATATTCGAATGCGGCGCGCTGCAGGCGGTCGACAAGCGCGACATCCTCATCATCATGGCGTTGTAGCATATGCGGCCCATACCGTTGTTCGTCCCTTATGCATTCCCGTCGCATTTCGAGCGGCGCAAATCAAACATGGGGGTGACGGTCGATTCGCACAAGAGCCCTTTTTGATCAGCTTCCCGATAAGCCGGCCATCACCCCGAAGGAGTGTCTCTTCCTCGATTCGGCGGCAATTGTTCTAGCGGCTCAGCTTTTCGTGGAATGCCGAGCCGCTAAGAGCCTTTGGTGTTACTCAATTCAGAACGGAAAACCGCTTCCCACTTTCCTGGAATTGCTAGACAAAGAACTGGCCGCCGTTGACGGTGATCGTCGATCCGGTGACAAAACCGGCGTCATCAGACGCAAGGAAGACGACGCAACGCGCGACCTCCTCCGGATCTCCCAGCCTGCCGACGGGGATTTGCGGAATGATTCGCTCATTGAGAACTTTTTCAGGCACGGCCAGGACCATCTCAGTGGCGATATATCCCGGGCAGATGGCATTCACGGTGATGTTCTTGGCCGCTCCCTCTTGGGCCAGAGCCTTCGTAAAACCGAGATCCCCGGCCTTCGCCGAGGAATAGTTTACCTGGCCCATCTGGCCTTTCTGGCCGTTGATCGAGGAAATATTGATGACGCGGCCGAAATTGCGCTCGCGCATGCCAGGCCAGACGTGATGTGTCATGTTGAAGAGGCCGGTGAGGTTGGTGTTGACGACCTCGTGCCATTGCTGCGGCGTCATCTTGTGAAACATGGCGTCGCGGGTAATGCCAGCATTGTTGACGAGAATTTCCACCGGTCCAAGATCGGATTCCACCTTGCCGATGCCCTCGCCGCAGGCGACATAGTCGGAGACATCCCATTTATAGACCGAAATTCCCGTAACGCCGTGGAAAGCCTTCGCCTTTTCGTCGTTGCCGGCATAGGTCGCCGCTACCCTGTAGCCGGCATTCCGCAGCGCCATCGAAATTGCAGCGCCTATACCACGCGATCCCCCAGTGACAAGTGCCACTCTGCTCATATTTCGCTCCCCGTGATCTTTCTGTTGGCGGTCTGCCGGTGCCGCCGCTGTTCATTTGCAACATGTATTGCCGACTAATCAAAGCGTCTCGAAGCACATGGCGACGCCCATGCCGCCGCCGATGCAAAGGGTCGCCAATCCCTTCCTTGCGCCGCGTCGCTTCATCTCGAACAGCAGCGTGTTCAGGATGCGCGCTCCGGACGCTCCGATTGGATGGCCGATTGCGATTGCACCACCATTGACGTTGACGATCGCCGGATCCCAGCCAAGGTCCTTGTTGACGGCGCAGGCTTGAGCGGCGAAGGCCTCGTTCGCTTCCACCAGCTCGAGATCGCCGACAGACCAGCCAGCCTTCTCCAGTGCCTTGCGTGAGGCCGGAATCGGGCCGGTGCCCATGATCTGCGGATCGACGCCGGCGGTAGCCCAGGAAACGATGCGGGCGAGGGGCTGTATGCCGCGGCGCGACGCCTCCTCTTCAGTCATCAACACCGCAGCAGCGGCACCGTCATTGATTCCGGAAGCGTTGCCGGCCGTGACTGTGCCCTCCTTGTCGAAGGCGGGACGAAGCTTCGTCATGGCATCGAGTGTTGCTCCATGGCGGATATATTCGTCAGCATCGACGGTTACGTCGCCCTTACGTGTCTGGACCACGTAGGGAACGATCTCATCCTTGAACCGCCCCGCCTTTTGCGCGGCTTCCGCCTTGTTCTGGGAAGCGACCGCAAACTGATCCTGGTCGTCGCGGGAAAGTTGCCATTGCCGGGCAACGTTCTCCGCCGTAGTGCCCATGTGATAACCGTAGAAGGCATCGGTCAGGCCATCCTTGATCATCGTATCGGTCATCTTCATGTCGCCCATCTTCACGCCGCCACGCAAATGGGCTGCATGCGGCGCCATCGACATGGATTCCTGGCCGCCGGCGACAATGATCTTCGCGTCACCGGTCAAAATCTGCTGCATGCCGAGCGCCACGGCGCGCAGGCCTGAACCGCAAAGCTGATTGACGCTCCAGGCGGTCGTTTCCTTGGGAATGCCTGCCTTCATGGCCGCCTGGCGCGCGGGGTTCTGGCCTTCGGCGGCCTGCAGCACCTGACCGAGGATGACTTCGTTCACTTCGGCTGCCTCCACGCCGGCGCGCTCCAGCGCCGCCTTTATGGCGACGGCACCGAGCTCATGAGCGGGAACGGTCGCAAATGCGCCGTTGAAGGATCCAACCGGCGTACGCGCTGCGCTGGCAACGACTATGGATGAGCTGCTCATGAGATGTCTCCTCGTTTTTCAACATCGTTTCAAAGGAAAACTGGCAAAGCTTGTGATGCAAGTCAAACGCCAAGACGCAACCGCCGCATTTCATCTCCATATCGTGCCCGGGATTTCTCCGTTTTTTGAAAGGGTTTGCCGCATCGCACAAAGAGATTGTCACCGCCCTTCTTTTGCGTCTACAGTCTGTGGTGGAGGAGCATCCATAAGAATCAGACGGGGTCAGGGAGACTGATATGGCGAAAAACGAAGGCCAGATTGTCATCAAAAAATATGCCAATCGCCGACTCTACAATACGGGCACCAGCACCTATGTGACGCTGGACGATCTGGCGGAGATGGTGAAGAAGGGGGAGGAATTTACGGTCCAGGATGCGAAGAGTGGCGAGGATATTACGCATTCGGTCTTGACGCAGATCATCTTCGAACAGGAATCGAAGACCGGCAATACGCTGCTGCCGATATCCTTCCTGCGCCAGCTCATCACCTATTACGGCGATCAGATGCAGATGGTCGTGCCGAGCTTCCTCGAACATTCCATGCGCGCCTTTACGGAACAGCAGACCCAGATGCGCGAGCAGATCAATCGCGCCTTCGGAGAGACGCCGCTCGGCAAGAATTTGCAGCTTCCGATGCAAATGATCGAAGATCAGGTGCGCCGCAACACGGAGATGTTCCAGCAGGCGATGCAGATGTTCTCGCCCTTCATGAAACCGCCGGCCAAGGAAACCCGGAAGGCGGAAGCGAAGGACATCGACGAGCTCAAGGAACAGCTTCGTGCGCTGCAGAATAAGCTCGACAATCTCTGAAGCCGATCCTGTGTCGCGCCTATAAACCGATCGACACATCGCGCCCGGCCGAACGGATCGAGACGGCAAAGCCGCCGATGACGTCGATGAAGGCGATGGTCATCAGGATAAAGAAAACTTGCGTGGCCGCATCCTCGACCAGGAGAAACTCCACCAGAAACGCGATGAAGACCAGCATCGACAGCATATGATTCATCAGCGAGCCGGAGCCGCCGGTCGCCTTCAATAGCTCGAAGAAGAGCACGACAAGCGCGACGACGATGAAAAGGTCGCCCAGTGCCATGCTCCAGATCGCGCCGGAAAGCATCGAGAGCACGATGATATCGTTGTTCAGCGCGGCAATCCCGCCATCGCCCATCAGCCCAAGCATTGCGATGTTGTAAAGAGCAAGCGGAATAATCATCAGCGGGAATGCAGCCAGCATCGTCGGCAAATCTCTCACCAATAAATTGAGATTGTATATTAGCCGCGATTCATAGCCGAACTTTTATCGGCTGCAAGTGCTGTACATGTAAAAGGAAAAGGCTCGCAAAAGAAAAAGGCTGGCAAAGCAAAAGGCCGGCGAAACGCCAGCCTTTGCCTATCTTGCCATTGCAATCCCGGATGGAATTATGCGTTTTCCTTCGGCGTCAGGACCTGACGACCGCGGTACATACCGGTCTTGAGGTCGATATGATGCGGACGGCGCAGTTCGCCGGAGTTCTTGTCTTCGACGTAGGTCGGAGCCTTCAGAGCGTCAGCCGAGCGGCGCATACCGCGCTTGGACGGGCTCGTTTTTCTTTTCGGTACAGCCATTTCTCGTACTCCACTTGACAGACAAACATGACCCCGGCCAGACAGGCGGCCGAAACGGACATGTCACGATTTCGGAAATTTTGCGGGCTTATACATGTCTTGCCGGGCTTTGACCAGTCCCCAAGCATATTTTTTGCATTTCCTTAGAGCCGGATGATATCAGGTCGAACCGACCCTGATATCTGAATCCGTCTCTAAATCAAAAAGTCAGAGCGGGATGTCGCCCGAAAACCGGCATCGCGTTCTAGACTTCGTCCTCGGGCACGATCCAGGGCTCCGCGCGGGCTGCCTTTTCCCACTTCTGCCATGCAGGAAGGCTCTTCACGGTCGCCATATAGTCCAGGGTGTCCGCGGCATCGACGAGGTCGTAGACTTCGAACCGGTTGACGACAGGGGCAAACATCGCATCGGCACCGGAGAAGGCGCCGAAAAGAAACGGGCCGCCGGAGCGCTCGCGCATCGTGCGCCAGATCGTCTCGATACGCGCGACATCGGCCGGGACACCGTCATCAAGCGCGATCTTTTCCTTCGGACGGCGAATGTTCATCGGGCAGGCATTGCGCAACGCCCGAAAGCCGGACAGCATTTCCATGGAGACGGAGCGCGCCATGGACCGTTCCTTTGCGGCTTGCGGCCAAAGGCCTGCGTTCGGGAAGAGCTCGGCGGCATATTCGATGATGGCGAGCGATTCCCAGACGCGAAGATCGCCGTGATGCAGCACCGGGACCCGGCCGGTCGGGGAAATTTCCTTGAAGCGCGGATTATCTGCCGGAAAATCGAAAGGGATCAGCACCTCCTCGAATGGTATACCGGCCGCCTCCAGCGCGAGCCATGGTCTTAGCGACCAGGAGGAGTAATTCTTGTTGCCGATATAAAGTGTGAGCTTCTCCACGGAATTTCCTTTGTTCGTTGATCGGGCACGTGATTCAAGAATGCCAGATGATGCGGCAAGCTTCGAACGATATGTTCTGATATCAATCATAAAGGCATTTGATGTATTCGCCGGAACCGGCTGCGCGGCGCTCGTTCACCGTTGCCAACTGTCGCAACCCGCGACGCGGTTTGCTTGCGACGCGGGAAAAGGGATTTGGAAGCGAAACGGCAAGCAGTGCCGCCTGACGACGGGAGAGTTTGGAGGCGGATACGTTGAAGTGATGCTGGGCGGCGGCTTCTATGCCGTAGATGCCAGGCCCCCATTCGGCAATGTTGAGATAAATTTCCATCATGCGCCGCTTCGACCAGACGAAATCAGCCGTCACGGCGAGCGGCAGTTCCAGCGCCTTGCGAACGAAGGAGCGGCTGTTCCAGAGAAACAGGTTCTTGACGGTCTGCATCGGAATCGTGCTGCCGCCCCGCGTCGATTCACCATTGAACGTATCCTGCAGCAGCAGGCGCATTTCTTCCCAATCCACACCGCCATGAAAGCAGAACTGACCATCCTCCGACATCATCACGGATTGGACGAGAACGGGCGATATTCGATCGAGGGAAACCCATTGCCGGTCATATCCCTTAAGCAGAAGGAGATCGCGGATCATCAGCGTCGAGACCGGATGGATGAATGGTGCTGTGTACAGGAAAATCAGCAGATAAGGCAGCAGTAACAGGCCAATGAGGGCAAGGACCATTCGTTGCGGCACGGAGCGGCGGCGCAGCCAGGCTGACTTGCGGCCGGTCAGCATGTCCGTCTCTTCCTCTCTTTCCGGCGATAGATCCAAATTACAGCCCGATTTTTCCTCAGGGCAAAGTCATATCGCCTGCGTGCCCGCATGGCCAGACCACCCGACCTTATCTGTGCAATCTTCGCGATAATTCCGTTGCCAGCCCATCGCGCTCATGCCAAACAGGCGCATATGGACAATCAGCCAACGACATTCGAAGCACGGTTGAAAGCCAGCGCGCAAGAGATCGAGGCGTTGCTGGGCGCTTTGTTGTCGGATGCTGCCACGCATGACGAGACCCTGCGGCCAGGGCATCTACTCGCCGCCATGCGCCACGGAGTGTTGAACGGCGGCAAACGGTTGCGGCCCTTTCTGCTGATCGAGAGCGCGACGCTGCTCGGTGGCGATCGTGAGGCTGCCTTGCGGGTGGCTGCCGCATTGGAATGCGTGCATTGCTATTCGCTCGTGCATGACGATCTTCCTGCAATGGACGATGACGACCTTCGGCGGGGCAAGCCGACTGTTCATATCGCTTTTGACGAGGCGACCGCCATTCTCGCCGGCGACAGTCTTCTGACCTATGCCTTCGATATCATCGCTGCTCCGGAAACCGAGCTGGCTGACGAGCGGAAGGTTGCTCTGGTTCTGGCGCTCTCGCGTGCCGCCGGATTGGGAGGCATGGCAGGCGGCCAGGCCCTGGATCTGGCCGCCGAGAAAAAGGCTCCCGACGAGCAGGGCATCGTGACGCTGCAGGCTATGAAGACCGGAGCACTCATACGCTTTGCCTGCGAAGCAGGGGCAATTCTGGCGGGCGTATCGCCGGATGATCGTGCACGCCTGCGAGCATTCGGCGAAAAGATCGGGCTCGCGTTCCAGGTTGCCGATGATCTGCTGGATCTGACCGCCGATACCGAAACGATGGGAAAGGCGACGGGTAAGGACGCTGCACGCGGCAAGGGCACGCTCGTCGCGCTGCGCGGGATGGCGTGGGCGGAAGCAACGCTCAGCAGGCTGGTGAAAGAGGCAGCCGAGCTGCTTTCACCCTATGGCGAGAAGGCTGCTGTTCTTGTGGAGACCGCCCAATTCGTCGCTAATCGCAAGAGCTAGAGCAATTCCAGGAAAAGTGCGAAGCGGTTTTCCTTCCGGAATTGCGTAAAACAAAAGCTTAGAGCGGTTCTGCGTTTCCATGAAAAGCTGAAACGCTCTAAGCTGCAAAAGGCGGCTTATTCTGCCGCTACGTTTTGGCCGAAGCGCTTCTCGATATAGTCGATGACCAGTGCCTCGAAATCGGAAGCAATGTTCGGGCCACGGAGCGTCATGGCCTTCTTGCCGTCGATGAAGACAGGAGCGGCCGGGCTTTCGCCGGTGCCCGGCAGCGAGATGCCGATATCGGCATGCTTGCTTTCGCCGGGACCGTTGACGATGCAGCCCATGACGGCGACGTTCAGCGCCTCGACGCCCGGATATTTCTCGCGCCAGACCGGCATATTCTTGCGAATGTCATTCTGAATGCTCTGGGCAAGCTCCTGGAAGACGGTCGACGTGGTGCGGCCGCAGCCCGGACAAGCGGCGACCACCGGCACGAACTGGCGGAAGCCCATGACCTGCAGCAGTTCCTGTGCGACCTGCACTTCACGGGTGCGATCACCATTTGGTTCCGGTGTCAGGGAGACACGGATGGTGTCGCCGATACCGTGCTGCAGCACATAGCCCATGGCGGCGGAAGAGGCGACAATGCCCTTGCTGCCCATGCCGGCCTCGGTGAGGCCAAGATGCAGCGCGTGATTGGAGCGGTCGGCAAGCATGGAATAGACGGCGATCAGGTCCTGCACCTGGCTGACCTTGGCGGAAAGGATGATGCGATTGCGCGGCAGGCCCAGCTCTTCGGCGAGATTGGCGGAGATCAGTGCCGACTGCACAATCGCCTCGCGCGTCACCTGACGGGCCGAAAGCGGCGAGCCGGCTGCTGCATTCTGATCCATCAGCGCCGTCAGCAGATCCTGGTCGAGGGAACCCCAGTTGACGCCGATACGAACCGGCTTGTCGTAGCGGATCGCCATCTCGATGATTTCGGCGAACTGTTTGTCCTTCTTGTCCTTGAAACCGACATTGCCCGGATTGATCCGGTATTTGGCAAGCGCCTCGGCACAGGCGGGATGATCGGCGAGAAGCTTGTGCCCGATATAGTGGAAATCGCCGACGAGCGGCACGTCCATGCCAAGCCGCAGCAGCCTCTCGCGGATCTTCGGCACGGCGGCTGCACTTTCGTCGCGGTCGACCGTGATGCGAACGAGTTCCGAACCGGCCTTGAAGAGGGCGGCGACCTGGGCAACCGTCGAGTCGATATCGGCGGTATCCGTGTTTGTCATGGACTGCACGACGACCGGCGCGCCACCTCCCACGATGACGCCACCGACATCGACGGCAACGGAGGCGCGGCGGGGCTTCGGATCAAAATCGGTTGCTGACGACATGGAACGCTCTTGATCGGCTTTGGAATTTGGTGCCTTTCAGGTGGATCATGACTGCTTTCTTGTCAACCGGTTCATGCATTAACTTTTATGCGGTCAGAAACGGATGATTTAGGTCGAATCGACCTGGGATGTTGCCCGAAAACCGCTCACACTTTTCGGCATCCCGCTCTAATGATGGCTGCCTCCGGCGCCGATGCCGTCCGCATAGCGGGCGAGGCGTGAAAACACCAGCACCACAAGCAGCAGCACTGGAAGCGCTTTGAAGACGGCGGAAAAGCCGACATGCTCGGCGGCAAATCCGATCACCGAGGGTGCCACCAGCATGCCGGAATAGCCCATGGTGGTGACGACCGAAATGCCGATCCCGTGGGCAAGGCCCGGTATGTTGCCGGCTGCCGAGAAGGCGATCGGAACCATGTTGGAAATGCCGATGCCGCAGAAGGCGAAACCGATGATCGCAATTCCGGCATTCGGCGCGAAGGCCGCAATCAGCATGCCGGTGATGGCAAAAAGGGTGCAGACGCGCAATGTTTGCACCGCGCCGAAGCGATCGCGGACGACATCACCTGCAAAGCGCATGGTGGCCATGGTCAGCGAGAAGGCGGCAAAGCCGAAGCCGGAAAGGACGACGGAGCCACCGAGCTCTTCGCGCAGGTAAAGCGCGCTCCAATCGAGCACTGCGCCTTCCGGCACCATGCAGAAAAGCGCCATCAGGCCGAGGAGCCACGGCAAGGGCGTAAGCGGCAGGCCCGTCTTACCCTTTTCCTCCTCATGATGCGGCTGATCTCCGAGGATCATCGGCCACGCGACGGCAAGCAGGATGGCTGCAAGCGCGGTCGCGAGCGTGGCATGACCGAGGATGCCGATCTCAGCGATGAGATAGCCGCCCAGACCGGAACCGATAAGCCCCCCGAGGCTCCAGAAAGCGTGGCAGGAGGACATGATTGCGCGACGCATGAACTTTTCGGTCGATACCGCATTGGCGTTCATCGCGACGTCCATCGCGCCGATAAAGCCGCCAAAGAGGAAGAGCGACAGGGCGCCGGTCCATACGTTTTGAACAAGCGTCAGGGCCAGAAGGGACGGAAGAAGAAGCACGGCGGTAGCCTTGGCCACAATCCTGGAACCCCGGCCGGCAATCTGGGCGCCGGCGACAGGCATCATCATCAGCGAGCCGAGCCCGAAGACGAGGATCATCACGCCGAGCTCGAATTTGGTCAGCTGCAGGCGCTCCGCAAATTCAGGGATCTTTGGCGCCCAGCAGCCAACGAGGAAGCCGTTCATGAGAAAGAGCAGGGACACCGCGACCCGCTGTTTTGGAAGAAAGCCCGGTCGGACGATCGCTGCTGCATTCGGATTATGATCCATCATCAAAGTCCCCGAGTTTTTCGGTGCCGCTGCTCGGCGGCAGAGTATTATCGACATCGAGGATGGAAAATTCCCATCCATTATCCGGTCAATCGGACCGACCAGCTATTGTTTTCATGCATGTCGTTGCCGCAAAACCGCTGCACACTTTGCGCGACATGAATTAATCTGCTTTTCCCGCAACCACGACATGGCACCCTCGCAACCTATAGGCGTCGAGCAGATCCCTGTCGATTCCACTTTCGACGACAAGATGGCTGCAGCGTTCCACCGGCACCACGTTATAAGGCGCCGTTGTCCCGAATTTTTCAGCCGTCGCAGCAACCAGTATTTTCCGGCTGCGCGATGCGGCGCAGCGCTTGAGTTCCGCGTCTTCGAAGCCGAAGGTCGTCACGCCGGCCGCAATATCGATCCCACAGGCGCCAAGCAGGCAGAGATCAGGCGACAGCATTTCCAGATCCCGTATGGCTCGCGCTCCGATCGCTCCGCCGGCAAGCCTGTCCATGCGACCGCCGATGAGGATGACCTCAATCCCAGGGTAATCCAGAAGTGCGGTGGCGATCATCGGTGCGTTGGTCACAGCCGTTAAAGCAATGTCGTCGGCAAGAGCATTGGCAATTGCCAGATTGGTACTGCCTGCATCGAAAAACACGACCGAACCGGCCTCGATCTGGGAAAGCGCGGCATGGGCAAGTTCCGCTTTCCGGTCCGGGGCGATCGCTATACGCTGTCTCAGGTTTCCACCGCTTGCCGGCGAAATGAGCAAGGCGCCGCCATAGACACGCTCGCAAAGGCCCGCGGCTGCCATCTCCCGCAGATCTCGCCGGATCGTATCTTCCGAGACGCCGAATTCGCTGGCCAGTTCGCTCGCAAGCACGCGGCCGGAGATCTTCAGCCTTTCGCTTATGGCACCCTGTCGTTCCCTGAGAAGCAAATCCTGAGAGGTCATGCCGGCTCCGTGCAACAACATGCGAAATCTTGCAAGAACGTGCATAAACCGAAACGATCCTGGGTGCAAGCGTCGAGGTCGCAACTTTTGTGACAAGCGATAACATTGACAAAACCGCGCAGGAGGCGGAAATGAGAAAAATATTCGCAAATGCTCGTTTCTTTTGCAGGTTTCTACGCTTTCGCTACTGCATTTTTCTGCGATCTATGCGCCATCAATTGTCCTTTGAAAAGAAACGGAGAGATCATGAGCTGGTTGAAGACTATTGCGGCTGCGGCCCTCGTTCAGACGGCCTTCCTGCTTCCCGCCCACGCCGGTGAAAATCTGGATGCGATCAAGTCGGCCGGTGTGTTGAAGATCGGCACCGAAGGCACTTACGCGCCCTTCACCTATCACGATGAAAGCGGCAAGCTCGTCGGCTTCGACGTCGAGATCGGTGAGGAAGTCGCCAAGCGTCTCGGCGTCAAGCCACAGTTTCTGGAAGGGAAGTGGGATGGCCTGATCGCCGGCCTGGACGCCAACCGTTATGACACCGTCATCAATCAGGTCGGCATTACCGAAGCACGTAAGCAGAAATACGACTTCTCGGAGCCTTACATCGCCTCGAAGGCCGTGCTGATCGTGCGTGCCGACGATGATAGCATAAAGAGCTTCGACGACCTGAAAGGCAAGAAGTCGGCCCAGTCGCTGACCAGCAATTTCGGCAAGCTCGCCGAGAAGTCTGGTGCCGAACTCGTCGGCACCGACGGCTTTGATCAGTCCATCCAGCTCGTGCTTACGGGCCGTGCCGATGCGACGATCAACGACAGCCTTTCCTTCCTCGACTTCAAGAAGCACAAGCCGGATGCCAACGTGAAGATCGCTGCCCAGCAGGAGAATGCCGATTATTCAGGCATCATCATCCGCAAGGGCGAACCGGAACTGCTGGATTCGATCAACAAGGCGCTTGCTGAGATCAAGTCCGACGGTACCTACGCCAAGATCGCCGACAAATATTTCGGGCAGGACGTCTCGAAATAACGGACCCGGCAACTGGTTTCGTCCGGTCCCGCCTTCCAGTATAACTGCAATCGACCAGGCGTTCAGGGTACATCCCTGAACGCATTCTTTTATCGAGAGGCCACCCTTGCCGCACTGGCTACAATTGATGGCGGATTCGCTCGGCCCCCTGCTGTGGGCGGGGCTCATCTTCACAATTCCGCTCACCCTCCTGTCGTTCACCTTCGGCCTGATCCTCGGCCTCGTCACCGCAGTCGCGCGTCTCTTTGCACCTGCGCCGATCGTGGCGATTGCGCGCTTTTACGTCTGGGTGATTCGCGGGACGCCGCTTCTGGTGCAGCTTTTCGTGATCTTCTATGGGCTGCCGAGCATCGGCATCCTGCTCGACGCCTTCCCGGCGGCGCTCATCGGTTTCACGCTCAATATCGGTGCCTATAGTTCGGAAATCATCCGGGCCGTCATCTCATCGGTACCAAAAGGACAATGGGAGGCCGCCTATTCGATCGGCATGAACTGGCGCCAGGCCATGCAGCGCACCATCCTGCCGCAGGCCGGGCGCGTCGCTGTGCCGCCCCTGTCCAATACTTTCATCTCGCTCGTCAAGGACACGTCGCTTGCCGCCGCCATCACGGTGCCGGAGCTGTTTCAGGCGGCGCAGCGGATCGTCGCGACGACCTATGAACCGCTGATCCTCTATATTGAGGCGGCCCTGATCTATCTGGCGCTGAGTTCCGTGCTCTCCGCGTTGCAGGCCCGGCTCGAGCTTCGCTTCGGCCGCTATGGCGGGATGCTGGAGGCAAAGGCATGATCGAACTTTCCCATATTGAAAAACGCTTCGGCGATGCCGTCATCCTCAAAGACATCAGCCTTCAGATTCCCGAAGGCAACGTCACGGCTCTTGTCGGCCCTTCCGGCGGCGGCAAGAGCACGCTGCTTCGCTGCATCAATCTGCTCGAAATCCCGACAGCCGGCTCCATCAGCCTTGGCGGAGAACGATTGACGTTCGAGCCGGGCCATAGGATCTCCTGGCAAGCAATCCAGAAGATCCGTCGTCAGACAGGCATGATCTTCCAGAATTTTCAGCTCTTTCCGCATCAGACGGCGATCGGGAATGTCATGGAGGGGTTGGTGACCGTCCTGAAATGGCCGAAGGAGAGGGCGCATGCGCGCGCCATGGAGTTGCTGACCAAGGTCGGCATGGCGCACAAGGCAGATGCCTGGCCCTCCACGCTTTCCGGCGGCCAGCAGCAGCGTGTTGCAATCGCCCGTGCGCTTGCGCCATCGCCCCGCGTCCTTCTCTGCGACGAGCCGACCTCCGCGCTCGATCCGGAGCTCGCCGCCGAAGTGGTCGACGTGCTCAGCCGGCTTGCAACCGAGGGGACAACCATGGTCATGGCGACACATGATCTGCGTCTGGCTTCAAAGATTGCAAATGACGTTGTTTTCCTGGAAGCGGGCGAGGTCGTCGAAACTGGCTCGGCACGGAGCATCTTCAATACGCCGGTGCGCGAACGAACCAAGCGCTTTGTCTCCACCCTGACTGCCGGTCACACTTACGACATCTGATAGGGCGACATCTGATAGGGCGGCACCTGAAAGGCGGCTTGCCTTGACAGCCGCCTTCTCCGGATGATCCGGTGAAATGATGATCAGGCGCCGTAGACGATCAGGAGGTCCTTGGCGTCAATCTGATCGCCGGCACGGACAAGCACCTCCGCCACGGTCCCGTCCTTCTCTGCATGCAGAGCGGTTTCCATCTTCATCGCCTCGATGGAGAGCAATACGTCGCCGGCTTTGACGCTCTGGCCCGGGCTGACTGCGACCGTCGATATGACCCCCGGCATCGGCGCGCCGACATGGGCGGCATTGCCGCTTTCGGCCTTGCGGCGGACTGCGCTGCCGGCTGCTCCATGGGCGCGATCCGGCACCTTGACGCGACGCGGCTGGCCATTGAGCTCGAAGAAGACCGAGACCATGCCCTTCTCGTCGGTCGCCGTCATCGCCTGATTGACGACGACCAGCGTCTTGCCCTTCTCGATTTCCGCGAAAAGCTCGCCACCTTCCGGCAGGCCGTAGAAATAGGCGGGTGTCGGCAGAACGGAGACCGGCCCGTAAGTGTCGGCGGCCTGGGCGAAGTCGGTGAAGACCTTGGGATACATCAGATAGGACGCGAATTCGAAATCATCGATCTTCCGCTCCAGCTTCGTCTCGATTGCATGGCGCTCGGAATCGAGGTCGGCGTCGGCAAGCAGTGACCCGGGTCGAACCGTATAGGGCTTCTCCCCTTTAAGTGCTTTTTTCTGCAGGCCCTCCGGCCAGCCGCCCGGCGGCTGTCCGAGATCGCCCTTCAGCATGGAGACCACCGATTCCGGAAAGGAGACCTCCTTTTCGGGGTTCAGGACGTCGCCGACAGTCAAATCCTGACTGACCATCATCAAGGCCATGTCACCGACTACCTTGGACGATGGCGTCACCTTGACGATATCGCCGAACATCCGGTTGGCGTCGGCATAGGCCTGGGCGACCTCGTGCCAGCGTGTCTCGAGCCCGAGCGAGCGAGCCTGCTCCTTGAGATTGGTGAACTGGCCGCCCGGCATTTCATGCAGGTAGACTTCCGACGCCGGTCCCTTGAGATCGCTTTCGAAGGCCGCGTATTGATGGCGCACTGCCTCCCAATAGAAGGATATGCGGCGGATCCATTCCGGATCGAGGCCCGGATCGCGCTCGGAACCCGACAGCGCCTCGACGATGGAACCGAGACAGGGCTGCGACGTATTGCCGGAAAGCGCATCCATCGCGGCATCGACCGCATCGACGCCGGCTTCCACAGCCGCAAGCACGGTCGCTGCGGCGATGCCGGACGTATCGTGGGTATGGAAATGGATCGGCAGGCCGGTTGCCTCGCGAAGAGCCTTGAACAGGACTTTCGCCGCGCCCGGCTTCAGAAGACCTGCCATGTCCTTCACCGCAATGATGTGGGCTCCGGCCTTTTCCAGTTCGACGGCGAGATCGGTATAGTATTTCAGATCATATTTCGGACGCGCGGAGTTCAGGATATCGCCGGTATAGCAGATCGCCGCTTCACAGAGCTTGTTCTCCTCGATGACCGCATCCATGGACACCCGCATGTTCTCGATCCAGTTCAGGCAGTCGAAGACACGGAAGAGATCGATACCGCCTTTTGCGGCCTGGCGGACGAAATATTTGACGACGTTATCGGGATAGTTGGTGTAGCCGACGCCATTGGCGCCGCGTAGCAGCATCTGCAGGAGGAGATTGGGTGCGGCCTCCCGGATCAGCGCCAGCCGTTCCCAGGGATCTTCTGTCAGGAAGCGCATGGAGACGTCGAAGGTTGCCCCGCCCCAGCATTCGAGCGACAGAAGCTGCGGCAGCGCGCGCGCATAGGTGCCGGCAACGCGGGCGATGTCGAAGGTGCGCATCCGGGTGGCGAGCAGCGACTGATGCCCATCGCGCATCGTCGTATCGGTCATGAGAACACGGTTCTCGCCGCGCATCCATTCGGCAAATTTCTGCGGACCGAGCATGTCGAGCCGCTGCCTGGTCCCGTCCACTATCGGGCCGTCGATATAGGGCAGCACGGGTTCGGCCGCCTTCGGTGAGGGGGCGGGGCGGCCGCGCGCTTCCGGGTGGCCGTTGACGGTGACGTCGGCAAGATAGGTCAGAAGCTTGGTAGCCCGATCCTGGCGCTTCACCTGCTGGAAGAGCTCAGGCGTCGAATCGATGAAGCGCGTCGTATAGCTGTTGTCCCTGAAGCTCGCATGCCCGATGATGGCCTCGAGAAAGGTGAGGTTCGTCGCAACGCCGCGAATGCGGAATTCCCGCAGCGCGCGATCCATGCGGCTGATCGCTTCGTGTGGCGTCGATGCCCAGGCTGTCACCTTGACCAGCAGCGGATCATAAAAGCGCGTTATGATCGCCCCCGTATAGGCGGTACCGCCATCGAGGCGAATGCCGAAACCGGCAGCCGAGCGATAGCCGGTGATGCGGCCGTAATCCGGAATGAAGTTGTGCTCGGGGTCTTCCGTCGTGATGCGGCACTGCAGGGCATGGCCGTTGAGGCGGATATCCTTCTGCTTCGGGACGCCGGACTCCGGTGTTCCGATGGCGAAGCCATCAAGGATATGGATCTGAGCCTTGACGATATCGATGCCGGTGACGACTTCGGTCACCGTGTGCTCGACCTGGATGCGCGGGTTGACTTCGATGAAGTAGAACTTGCCGGTATCCGCATCCATCAGATATTCAACGGTGCCCGCGCCGATATAGTTGGTCGCCTGCGCAATCTTCAGCGAATAGGAGGCGAGCTCCTGGCGCTGCGCGTCGCTGAGGTAAGGCGCCGGCGCCCGCTCGACGACCTTCTGGTTGCGGCGTTGGATCGAGCAATCGCGCTCGAAGAGATGCACGACATTGCCATGGGTATCGCCGAGGATCTGGCTTTCGACATGGCGCGCGCGCTCAACCAGCTTTTCGAGATAGACCTCGTCCTTTCCAAAGGCGGCCATCGCCTCGCGCTTGGCTTCCGTCACTTCCTTGGCCAGATCCGCCTCGGAACGGATCACCCGCATACCGCGTCCGCCGCCACCCCAGGACGCCTTCAGCATTACCGGATAGCCGATCGCCGCGGCCATCTTCGCTACTTCAGCCATGTCATCAGGCAAAGGCTCGGTTGCCGGCACGACCGGCACGTCGACCGAGATCGCCAGGTTTCGAGCGGCCACCTTGTTGCCGAGCTGCCGCATCGTATCGGCCTTCGGGCCGATGAAGATGATGCCGGCCTGGTCGCAGGCATCCACGAATTCAGGGCTTTCCGAGAGCAGGCCGTAGCCCGGATGGATCGCGTCGGCACCGGAGAGTTTTGCGACGCGGATGATTTCGGAAATGGAGAGATAGCTTTCGATGGGCCCTAGATCGCGGGAAAGGTGCGGCCCGCGACCAACCTGATAACTCTCGTCTGCCTTGAAGCGATGGAGAGCGAGCTTGTCTTCTTCCGCCCATATGGCAACGGTTTTTATTCCGAGCTCATTGGCCGCGCGGAAAACTCGAATTGCGATTTCGGAACGATTGGCGACAAGTATCTTGGAAATGGGCAAAGACGATCTCCTCAGGCGTCAGACGCGGGTATGCTGCACCCGCGAAGGAAATCCTTAACTTCTTGTTAGAGAAAGTTCAATTTCCCGCCCCTAAAACAGATCGAATTTTTGGCCGCTCCCTGAGCATCGGAATCACCAGAGAGCAGAAAACATACTATAATCAGAGAGTTGGAGCGGGCCGAACCCTAGAAGATCAACCCGTGACGGAAGGCGAGGGCGACAACCTGCTGGCGGTTCTTTGCCTTCAGCTTGTCTTGGATGCCGTTCATGTACCAGTCGACCGTGTGGTTGGATATCTTCAACAACTTGCTGATTTCTATCGAGGTCAGGCCATCGGCGAGATAATGCAGGATCTCCATTTCGCGCCGTGTCAGCTGAGCGGCGATGGCAGGCGTCTGCTCAAGCGCCGACGCCTCGCCCCTCAGTTCCAAGATCCGCCAGAAAGCTTTTTTGGCCGCGGCATCGAAAAGGGCGATTTCGACTGGCGAGAGATCCACGACCTCGCCGCCGAGCGTCATGTTTCCCAGGAGGCCGTTGCGGCCGTGAATGGGAAAGATGTAGCCGTCGTGCAGCCCGTGGGCACGCGCGTCGATCATCATCTGCTCCATGCGTCGGCGGTGCGGATCCGTGCGGAAGGCAAGCACGGTGTCACGCCAGCGGAAGGGACGCTGCGCCTGTGCGAGGAAGCGGATGGTCGGATCGATCAGAACGTATTTCTTGGCGATATAGACCTGCGGCCATTTTTCCGGCCAGCGGCCGGCAAGCACGAGGCTCATGGGATCGGCGTTCGGCTTCGGCTGCTTGAGAAGTCCGTAGAAGCTGAACCTGTAGGACTTAACGACCCGTTCAAGCTCGATCACGACGTTCTCGGGCGTCCTACATTCCTCAATAATGACGAGCAACTGGGTTAAAGAATGAACATTCACTGCTGGCCCCCTTGCGATACCTAGGTTCACATCCGCCTGCGTCACTCTCGACCCGGGATGCCGACCGTCTTCGCAAAATTCACGATGTTCCAAATGTTTTATAGCACGCTATACATTGATCTGCGCGGCAACGGCAATTGCCTGACGATACCTGCGGACTTCAATTCACTGCTTCTCCGTCCTGTACTCCCTAACGCTTGTAAATTTGCATCGGCTCTCGGAGCCGCGAACCTGTTAATCGCAGGTTCAGGTAGAGAAATGTAGCATCCGATCATCCCATTCTGCGTAAGTGCACAAGAGGTATCGAAGTGTCGCTTCTCAAAGTTTATGCAAGAGCCCTGAGGTATCTTGCAGTGTACCGACTGCGGGTTTCCCTGGTCGTAATTGCGAACATCGTTCTCGCTGTGATTACAATCGCCGAGCCGATCCTGTTCGGCCGGATCATTGATGCCATTTCCTCCAAAGGCGATGTCAAGTCCATCCTGCTGATGTGGGCTGGTTTCGCGGTGTTCAATACAGTGGCTTTCGTCCTCGTCTCGCGAGAGGCCGACCGTCTGGCGCATGGCCGCCGTGCGACGCTTCTGACCGAGGCCTTCGGCCGGATCATTTCGATGCCGCTCGCTTGGCATCACCAGCGCGGTACGTCTAACGCGCTTCATACGCTGCTGCGCGCCTGCGAATCGCTTTTCGGGCTCTGGCTCGAATTCATGCGCAATCACCTTTCGACAGCTGTCGCTCTCGTTCTGCTGGTGCCGACGGCAATGTCAATGGATTTTCGTCTTTCGGCGGTACTCATCGTGCTCGGCGCGCTGTACTGGCTGATCGGCCGCGTCGTCATGAGCCGTACAAAGGACGGTCAGGCATCGGTGGAAAATCACTATCATACGGTCTTCTCCCACGTTAGTGACTCGATCAGTAACGTTTCAGTGTTGCACAGCTATAACCGCATCGAAGCCGAGACGAAGACTCTGAAGTCCTTCGCGGACCGTCTGCTTGCCGCCCAGTATCCGGTGCTGGACTGGTGGGCGCTCGCAAGTGCGCTCAACCGCATGGCATCGACGATTGCCATGATGATCATTCTCGTCATCGGCACGTTGTTCGTCCAATCCGGAAGCTTGCGCGTCGGCGATGTGATTGCCTTCATCGGCTTTGCCAACCTGCTGATCGCCCGTCTCGACCAGATGCGCAATTTCGCGACCCAGATCTTCGAAGCTCGCTCCAAACTCGAAGACTTCTATACGCTTGAGGATTCCGTCCGCGATCGCGAGGAGCCCGCTGGTCTTGCCGAGATCAAGGACGTCAAGGGTGCGGTGGAATTCCGCAACGTATCCTTCGGCTTTGCCAATACGTCCCAGGGCCTGCACGATGTCTCCTTCTCGGTTCAAGCCGGACAGACCGTCGCTATCGTCGGTCCGACGGGTGCGGGCAAGACGACGCTCGTCAACCTGCTGCAGCGTGTCTATGACCCGCAGCACGGCCAGATCATGGTGGACGGAGCCGACATCACCAAGGTTACCCGCAAGTCGTTGCGGCGTCATATCGCCACCGTCTTCCAGGATGCGGGTCTGCTAAACCGCTCGATCAAGGACAATATCCACCTCGGACGCGAAGATGCGACGGAGGAGGAGATGATCCGGGCGGCCGAGGCCGCTGCTGCCAGCGACTTCATCGAAAACCGTGAGGATCGGTACGATACGACTGTCGGTGAACGCGGCAACAAGCTCTCCGGTGGTGAGCGTCAGCGCATCGCAATCGCTCGCGCCATTCTGAAGGACGCGCCGATCCTGGTTCTTGACGAAGCCACCAGCGCGCTCGATGTCGAAACGGAAGCGCGCGTGAAGAGTGCGATCGACAACCTGCGCCAGAATCGTACGACCTTCATCATCGCTCACCGTCTGTCGACCGTCAGGGAAGCTGATATCGTGCTCTTCCTCGAGAACGGCCGGGTGATCGAAAAGGGTGGGTTCAACGAGCTCAGCCAGAGCAATGGTCGCTTTGCCGCCCTGCTGCGCGCCAGCGGTATTCTGACGGATGACGAGGTCCGCAGGGCTCACACGGCTGGCAACGAAGCGGCGTAACTTGCTTCATTTCCTTTGGACAAAGGCCGGGGCGGCAGTGCCCCGGCCTTTTGCTTTTCCGCGCTTCGGCTCTGAATCAAATAGCTAGAGCCCACCTTTCGGTGCCCCGCTCTTGGTGCAATAACGGCTTTGCCGGATACTGTCCAAATGGAGGATTTGCGATGAAGGTCTTGCGCATCGTCACCAATATCCAAACCGGGGATGTGGCAGCCGCCAGGCGCTTTTACCATGACATCCTCGGCCTTGATCTTCTGATGGATCTCGGCTGGATCACGACTTATGGATCGAAGGCGGAGATGCGTGTTCAGGTGAGCTTTGCTTCCGAAGGCGGCTCCGGCACTCCGGTTCCCGATCTATCGATAGAGGTCGATGATCTCGCGGTCGCGCTTGCGAAGATGCAGGAGGCAGGCGTCCCGATAGAATATGGTCCAGCGGACGAGCCTTGGGGAGTTCGCCGTTTCTACGTGCGGGACCCTTTCGGAAAGCTCGTCAACATTCTCAGCCACATGAACGCCACGCGGCCGTCGGGGGAGCCAAGGACGCCCTAAACTCCTTTTAGAGCGTTTTCGTGGAAACGCAGAACCGCTCTGACCATTTGTTTTTACGCAACTCCGAACGGAAGACCGCTTCGCACTTTTCCTGGAATTGCTCTAACGACTGTCACGATCCATCCGTTTGTGATCATTCACGCGAATGGGGACCGCAACGGCGTCGGCGGGCGTGCCAAACCGAGGTTTGCCGCGGCTCTGCAGGCGTTTCTGCTCCAGATAACTGGCGTAGATGAACTGAGCCAGGATGCCGATCAGGACGTAGAGTGGACCAATGATATGATCTCTGTTGGTGATATAGAGAATGACCTGGCCGGCCATCGCGAGGATGGTACCGGCGACGAAGATGTTTAGGGAATGGCGCCCCAGAATCGTCAGCGGATGATCCGTCGGGCGGCGGCACCAGCGCGAAATAGCCGGTATATTGAGGACCAGATAGGCGAGCGCAAGCACGTGCAGCAGCCGCGGCAGCGACAGGAACGTCTTGTCGAAACCCGTCACCACGGTAGGCAGACCCAGCGCGGCGAGCGTATTTCCGACATCCCAAAGCTGGGCCGTGACCCAGATGAACGAAAACACGACATAGGTAACTGCAAGTACGAAGAGAATGGGATGCTGCGGCAGCTTCCCACCGTTACGCACATGCATGGTCGCGACGATGCCGATCACGAAGAGAAACTGCCAGGAGAGCGGATTAAGGAACCAGTAGCCTTCCAGCAGCATGTTGTGCGGCGCAATTTGATAGATGCCGGCAAATAGCCATACCGTCCCCGAAACGGTCAGCGCCAGGAAAGGGCTGAGCGCTGCCAGGTACAGGATGAGCGGCACCATCAGCATGAGCGCACCGTACATCGGCAATATATTGTTGTAGCCGATCTGATGACCCAGCAGCAGTAGCGCCGGAATGCCATCCTTGAGATTGGTGAGGACCGCAAGAATATTGATCTCACAAAGCAGCCCTGGCCGGTGAAACAGCCACGCGCTGCAGATGAAGAGCGCCAGCGTCATGAAGGTGGTGATCATGTGAGCGAGATAAAGCGTGAATGCCCGCTTCACTGCCTTGCGAGCCTGGGAAAGCCGCTTTCCCAGTCGAAAATGCGCTCCATAGGAGAGCCCTACAGCAATTCCCGAAATCAGCACGAAACCTTCGGCTGCATCCGAGAAGCCAAAATTACGCGTCGTCAGGTACTCGAAAATCTGGCCCGGAACATGATTGATGAAGATTGTGATCAAAGCCAAACCACGCAGGACATCCAGGCGCGTATCGCGTCTCTGCGGGGCGGTCGTTATGGTGCCGCCCTGTGAGACAGCAGAATAACCCGTCGTGCCAGCCATGTATTATGTCTCCGTTCAGTCGTGCAAAACGCGGCTGCGGTCAAAAGGTTCGCTTTTGGCCGCAGCAATCGGAGCAACTCCGGGAGGAGATGATTTCGCTATCCGATCGGATAGCCTTCATCAGAATCTGTGATCGTCGTGCCGTTTATCGAAAGATCATAGCCGGCGATATGGGACCGTTTTGAGACCGAAATGCGGTATTTCTTGCCCGCCAAATCAAGTTCGGTTGAATACCCGTCCCAGTCCCCCGGCAGGGCTGGACGCACGTAAAGCCGGCCGTTCCTGACACGGATGCCGAGAATGCCTTCGATGGCGGCGCGGTAGAGCCAGCCGGCCGAGCCCGTATACCATGTCCAGCCGCCACGACCGGTGAGCGCGCCTTCGCCGTAGACGTCCGCGGCGACCACGTAGGGTTCGACGCGATAAGTCTCCGCTGCAGCGCGGTCGTGCGCATGATTGATCGGGTTGAGGATTTCGAAACACCGCCACGCATCGTCGCCGCGCTGCATCTCGGCCAGCGCCAGGACGACCCAGGTTGCCGCATGCGTATATTGTCCGCCGTTTTCACGCACACCCGGCGGATAGGCCTTGATATAGCCAGGGTCCTTTCTCGATTTCGCGAAAGGCGGCGTGAAGAGGCGGATGATGCGGGCGTTCTCGTCAACAAGCTCCTTGAGAACCGCGTTCATCGCCATGTCTGCATGTGCCGGATCACCCTGGCCGGACAGCACGCTCCAGGATTGCGCGATGGAATCGATCCGGCATTCCGAGCTCTCCTGAGAGCCGAGCGGGCTGCCGTCGTCGAAATATCCGCGCCGGTAATAGGCACCATCCCAGCCAGCGGTCTCTAAGGCCTTCTTCAATCCCGGGAGATGCTTGGACCAGCGCTTGACCCGAGCTTCGTCGCCGCGTTCGCGGGCATAGGGAATGAAGGCAGTCAGGGTCGAGGCGAGCAGCCAGCCGAGCCAGGTGCTCGTGCCGCGGCCGTTGATACCGACGCGGTTCATGCCGTCGTTCCAATCGCCGCCGAGCATCAGTGGCAGACCGTTTTCTCCCGTGCGCTCGATTGCGAGATCGAGAGCGAGCGCCGCATGCTCGTAAATGCTGACCTTCTCTGCCGAAATTTCCGGCTTGAAAAAGGCGTCGTGCTGACCGGGCAGAAGGGCCGCACCCTCTATGATGGCGACCCGTTCGTCGAGCAGCGTCCTGTCACCGGTTGCCGTGCAATACTGGTCGACCGCATAGGCAAGCCATACGACATCGTCTGAAATTCGCGTACGGACGCCTGCGCCGGTGCCGGGCAGCCACCAGTGCTGGACATCCCCTTCCCGGAACTGTCGCGACGCCGCGTTCAGGATCTGTCGACGGGCCAGCGACGGTTCGTGCAGCAGGAAGGCAAGCGTATCCTGTAGCTGGTCACGGAAGCCGAAGGCGCCGCTTGCCTGATAGAAGGCTGAACGCGCCATGATACGGCATCCGAGGCTCTGGTAGGGCAGCCAGGTATTGACCATATGGTTGAGCGCCTGATTCGGCGTCGAGATCTGCAGCCGACCGGTGAAGCCTTCCCAGAAGGCGCTGTTGGCATGGAGGATCCTGTCGAAATCATCCTTGCGAATATCGGTCAGCAATGCCCGGGCTTCTTCCTGCGATCCGGCATCGCCGAGGAAGAAGCAGATATCCCGCTCTTGCCCGGGTTCAATGACGACATCGGTCGCGAGTGCTGCGCAGGGATCGCCATCCAGTTCCACGGAACCGGAAAGGGTGGTCGTGGATACGACCGCGCGCGGCAATTGCACCGTACCGAAGCGACCAATGAATTCCCGCCGGCTGGCCGTAAAGCTCGAAAGAGCCTCGGAGGCGGCAAAGAATGCGACGCGATCGGAATAGTCGATGCTGTACGGGTTGCTTGCAAGCAGAGCGTCCGTCTCTTCATCCCGCAATGGGAGAATGAAGGGTAGGGTGCGCTGTGGGTTATTGCCCAGGATCCATTCCACATAACCGTAGACACGCAACCGCCGCGTCGCAGGTCCATTGTTGCGGATCCGCAAACGCTGAAGCTTGACCGGACGTTCGCGATCCACGGTCTGCGTCAGTTCCAGCGCAAGATTGTCGTGAATGCTGGAGAAGACGGAATAGCCAAGTCCGTGGCGGGCTTCGAATCGGACGTCGGGATGGCGGGAAAGCGCGGCAAAGGGCGTGGCCACCAGACCGCTATCGAGATCCGCCACATAGATCGCCTCGCCGGGCCTGTTGATGACCGGATCATTTGTCCAGGCAGTCAACTGATAGTCGCGCGAATTGCGGCTCCAGGTATATCCAGCCCCTTCGGCCGAAACGTGGAAGCCGAAGGTTTCATTGGAAATTACGTTGATCCAGGGGTGCGGCGTCGCCTGCCCGCCGAAGAGGCGGACCACATATTCCCGGCCATCCTTTGAGAAACCGCCGTAGCCATTCCAGAAATCGAGATCGCCCGCTTCCTCGAAGGGGGTCTCGTAGAAAACGGGCTTTTCGGGATGCAGCGGCACCTGCCGCCGCTCTCCGTTCTGTTCGGCCTGCTTCGATGAGCCGAAGAGGGTGACCGCCCGATTGATCTGGTCAACGATCTTCCCATTGCGTGCATGGAAGATGACACGGGAGACCGCAACCAGCGCCTGGTAGGTCGAGTTCTCCATCAGGTCCTTGCGAACCGCGAAGACGTGCTGGCGCAGTCCGTCCGCCTGGCTGATCCGACGCAGGTTTTCGCACATCGCATCAAGCGCATGCTGCAGGTCCTGCGCGTAGGAGGACGCCCGCTCGTTCAGGATGACGACATCGGCCATGACGCCGCGTGAGCGGAGATACTGCTGTGCACTTAACGCCTCCTTGGCAATTTCGATGTCCAGGTCGTCGTTGATACGCAGTGTGAAGATCGGGAAATCGCCAGAAATCGCCAGTGGCCATAGGGCCGATTGCGACTGCAATCCGGACTGCACCGTCGCGGCATCCGCCCGAAGATGCATGTCGGGATAGACGAGATAGCGTCCGAGATGCTGGAAGGCTGCTGCCTGCTGTGAGGTGACGCCGACATGGCGCATCTGGACCTGGGTGCGTGTCCAGGCATGCACCAGTTCATGGCTGAAGGCGTCCGGATGACGGTAGCGATTGACTGCCTTGTCCATCTCTTCCCGGTTCGGGGCTGCGATCGTCCAGAAGATCACGCTGACCTTCTTTCCGGCGGGCACGCGAACCGTCCGGCGGAGGGAAAGAATCGGGTCGAGCGTAAATCCATCCGTGCCGGAAAGCGTTGCGCCGGGATCGAAGGCGGCGGCTTCCGCAAGGCTGCGGCCACGGCCGAGGAACCTGCGGCGATCGGTTTCGAATTCCGTGGGTCGGTCCGGTCCGGCATTATCCACGACAAGATGGGCAACGCACATGTCCGGTTCGTTCGGATCGCGCTTGTTGCGCTCCGCGCGAATGACGTCGCCGCGGCGTCCAATCTCCGTCTTAACGAACATACGGGCGAAGGCCGGATGCGCATTGTCGACGTCATCGGTTGCAATCACGGGCTCCAGATAGGATGTCACCTCGATGAAACGATCTTCGGTGCCCATGTTGAGCAAGGTAAGACGCCGTGCTTCCGCATCATGCTCACTTGCGACGATGCATTCGACCTCGCTCGTAAGGTCTCCGACGATCTTGGTGAACTCGGCCTTGTCATCACTGAAGGCGACCTTGACCTTCTCCCCTTCGACGCCACGGGGCTCGGTCGTTGCTGACCACCATTGCCCGGTAGCAATATCGCGCAGGAAGATGAAGGTGCCCCAGCGGTCCTCGGTCGGGTCGGGTTTCCAGCGTGAGACGGACTGGCCGTTCCAGCGGGAATAGCCTGCACCGGTCGCCGTCAGCATGATCGAATAGTGACCGTTGGAAAGGAAAACCAGCTCGCGATCGCGTGACGCCGGATCGCTGATCTTGCGGACTTCCGGACGCAGGAGATCGTCCTGGATACTCGCCGGAGCATCGGATTCGTGCTTGGCGCTGACGACCGGGATATCGCGCGGTGCCTTCTCCTGCAGCAGCAGTTCGGCCGCTTCGATCACGGGATCGGAATGGAAAAGCTCCCGCAGATGTCCGTTGAAGGCAACGTTGGCGACCGCGGCAATCGACATGCCGTGATGGTGTGCATAGTAATTATGGACGATCGCACATTTCTTGCCTTCCGGCACGCGCGTCGGCGTGAAATCCACCGCATCGTGGTAGCCGTACATTCCCAGTGCGCCGACCTTTCGCAGGCGCTGGAGATTTTCCAGCGCTGCTTCCGGTTCATATTGGCTTGCCAGAAGAGATGCGTAGGGGGCGATAACGGCATTTTGCCCGAGTCCACGCTTCAGGCCGAGCGATGGCACGCCGAAGTTCGTGTATTGATAGTTGAGCTGATGATCGCGGGCATTGAACGCAGCTTCGGAAATGCCCCACGGGATGCCGCCGAGGCGGCGGGCATAGTTCATCTGCTCCTTCACGACGAGATTGTTCGTCTGGTTCAGGATCCCACCGGTGCGCTCCTGCATGACGAGCGGCGGCATCAGATATTCGAACATCGAACCCGACCAGGAGAGCAGTGCGCCACGCGAGCCGACGGGGACCACCTGACGTCCGAGACGATACCAGTGCTCGGTCGGAAGATCGCCCTTGGCGATGGCAAAGAGGCTGGTCAGGCGAGCTTCCGATGCCAGAAGATCGTAGCAGGCCTGGTCCAGCTCGCCGCTGTCCACGCGATAGCCGATCGACAGGAGGCGCCTTTCAGGGCGGAACAGGAAGCCGAAATCCATCGAGAAGGCGATGTCGCGAGCACGGTCGCGAAGCGCGATCAGACGCTGACGCAGCGCATCGATATTTCCGAGATCAAAGACGCTGTCGGCGATGTGCGCCTCGCAGACCTTGACGAGCGATTCGGCCCAGCGGGTCACTTCACTGCTCTGCGTAGACTTCACTTCATGGTCGAGGTTGGTGGCGAGTTTCTGAATGTCGCGCGCAAGGACGGAAAGGTTGATGATCCGGATCGATGCGAATTCGTGCTCGCGCTTGACTGCGGCGAGCGCATTGCGGAAGCCCAGAATGCGTTCCTCGAGACGACGACGCAGCGGCCGCACGGTTTTGCGATCGTCCGGCAAGGCATCAAGCGTTTCCTCCAGAATGCCGGCCGTGTCGCCCACGCCGTCGAGGCTTCCCTGCATATGCGCGGAAGGCGCTTCCGCCCAGTTGCGGCAGGCAGAGGAAACGGCGATCAAATGGCCAGCGAGATTGCCGCTGTCGACGGCCGATACATAGCGAGGACCCAGGGGAGCCAGCGTGTCCGTATGATACCAGTTCAGCAGGTGGCCGCGGAATTTCTCCATTCGGTCGACGGTCGCGATCGTCTGTTCGAGACGTTCGATGGTTTGCTCGAAACCGATCCAGCCGAATTGGCGTGCCGAGACGACGGAGAGGAGATAGACGCCGACATTGGTCGGCGAGGTTCGGGCGGCGACCGTAAGATGCGGCGTTTCCTGTATATTGTCTGGTGGCAGGAAGTTCTGCTTTTCGACAACGAATACCTCGAAATAGCGCCAGGTCCGTCGCGCGATCTTGCGTAGTTCTTCCGAGACGCTGTCGGGTACGGCCAGCCGGTCTTCGGTTTCGGCAGACTGGCTCACATACCATGCGACCGCTGGTGAGAGAATCCAGAGGATCGCGAAGGGAATGCCGATGAGGAAAGCATTGTCGCCGGGCAGTGCGGCGAAGATGAGAGCCAGAATGGCGAGCACGGGTGCATGCCACATCAGGCGATAATAGCCGAGCACCGTCGTCTGGGCGTTTGCCTGGACACTTGCCGCTGTGCGCCACTGCAGCATCAGCTTGCCGCTGACGAGCAGGCGGTAAAGCGACCGGCCGATGGCATCGGCCATCATATAGGCCGAATCGGCAATGAAGACGATCCGTAGAGCGACCTGAGCGTTTGCAGCGCGGATATCTGACCAGACGGTATGAAGATGCGCACGGGGGACGATATCGCTCGTGCGGGGCACGATACCGGAGATGAGCGACAGGGTTGGTGCCACGAAAAGGCAGAAGATCAACAGAATCTGCCAGACGAGCGCTCCGAGCGGGCCCATGAAATACCAGCCGAGCACCGAGGCGAAGAACCAGGCGATCGGCGTCAGCGAGCGGCGCAGGTTGTCGAACATCTTCCAGCGGCCGAGGCCGGTCACACCGCGCCGCGGGTCGAGGATGTAGGGAAGAAGCTGCCAGTCGCCACGCGCCCAGCGATGCTGACGCGACGTCTCGACTTCGTAGCGGATCGGGAAATCCTCAACGAGCTCCACATCCGTGACGAGCGCACAGCGCGCCATCGAGCCTTCGAGAAGATCATGGCTCAGGACGGAATTCTCCTCGATCCGTCCCTTCAGCGAACTTTCGAAGGCATCGACGTGATAGAGGCCCTTGCCGGTGAAGGTGCCTTCGCCAGCCAGATCCTGGTAGACGTCGGATACGGTGAAGACGTAAGGGTCCAGACCGCGATTGATGGAAAAGACGCGCTGGAAGACCGAAGCATCCTTGCCAGTCGTCAGCGACGGCGTGACGCGCGGCTGCAGTACTCCATAGCCGCTCTCGACACGTCCGCTGTCGGGGTTCAGAACCGGTCGATTGATGGGGTGATAGAGCTTACCGACCAGCTTCGTGACGGTATCGCGCATCAGACGCGTATCGGAATCGAGCGTCATGATATATTGGATATTCGCCGGGACGGCATTGGCGCCCGGCAGGAATGTCGTGTCGCGGTCGCCGCGCAGCAGCATGTTGAGTTCATGCAGCTTGCCGCGCTTGCGCTCCCAGCCCATCCAGACACCCTCGGATGGATTGTAAAGCCGCCGGCGGTGCAGCAGGTAGAAGCGTGTCTTGCCGTCATAGGCGTAGCGTGTGGAAAGCGCTGCGATTTCGCGCCGCGCATAATCCAACACTTCGAGATCGGTCTCGCTTTCCTCGATGTTGCTATCCGGCCAGTCGCTGAGCAAGGCAAAACAGATCTCACCACGCGGATTGGCGAGGTAATGAACCTCGAGATTGCGGACGAGTTCGTCGACGCTGTCGCGGTTCCCGATCAGGCAGGGAACCACCAGCAGCGTGCGGGCATCTTCCGGAATACCTTCCTTGAATTCGTATCCGACCAGCCGTGCCGGCGTGACGAAGAATGTCATCAGCGTGTTAAAGAGGCCCGTCGCACCTTCCGACGCCGGAAGCGAAAACATGATGAGCAGGATTGTGATTTCCGTGGACGCCATTCCGGCATCGGCCATGAAGGATCCGACGACCGCAAGCGCAAGGATCGTCAAAAGGACGACAGGAGCTGCGATCGCGAGCCAGTTGAGCTTTCGGATCATCCGGACTGCGGACTGCACGAAGGTCGGGCGGTATCTGATCGCGCCTTCGAGCCTCTCCCGATAATTGCCGACAAAATAGCCGCCGACATTGGGCTCATGGACTTGCGGTTCTCCGGACCGCTTTGCGGCCTCGGTCATGTCGATGGCGATCTGAGCCACTTCCATTTCGGTCCTTTCGGACCTCTTGGCCAGCTTCTCGATCTGCTTGCGGTAGCTGTTGCGCGAACCGGCGTCGAGCTCGCCATAGTCCGTTTCGTCCCACAGCAGCTTGTCGACATGGCTGACCTGTTCGACCCAGACGGACCATTCGGTGTCGTCGATCTCGCGCAGGCCCCGGATAATGTTTCCCATTGTCACATTGCCGGAGGATAGTCGATTATGCTCCGCCGTCGTCACCGACTCGGCATCGGTCCCTGCCCGCTCCAGGTGCTCATCCAGCCAGGAAATGGCGAGAGCGGATGTCTGCGAGCCATCGCGCAGACGATAGAGAAATTGCGTGGCGAACGTATTGTCGCTGGCTTGGGATTCCAGGGTTTTCAGATATTCGGTGGCCCTGGTCGGATCCTCGAAACGTATCAGTTGGTCGGCGGCTTCGTTCGCCTTGCGGCGCATCCATCGGCTACGCTCGACCCGGCTCGAGATGCGGCGCAGATTCTCTACGAGGACGTAGCGCACCAGCGAAGGAAGCGCCCAAAGTTCGCCGATCTGCAGTGTCTCATAGCTCTGGAAGCCGTCGACGAGCGCCGTCAGGCTGTCGTGGGAGACGGTGCTGTGGGTATGAGCGACATAGAGCCAGGCGAGAATCAAGGTACGGGGTACGGTCAGCCCCTGAATCTCGACCGTCGGCAGCTCGCGATAGAAGTGCCGCGGGAAGTCGCGCCTTACCTCCTGAATCGCCTCTTCGACGATGTAATGGTTGTCGAGCAGCCATTCGGCGGCGGGCGTAATCGTCTCTCCCGCTTCGACGTCGGTTGCCGTCGACCGATAGACACGCAGGATCTCTTTCTCGTTTTCCCGGTGACGCGCAAAGAAATCGAAAGGCTTGAAAGCGGGAAGCGTTTTCACTTCGCCGCGCGCGACTGCCGCACCAATCGCTTTCAAATCTTCGATGCTCAGGTAGGTCGAACGGATCGAATCGTTGTGATCGATCTGTTTGGCTTCAGGATCGCGCGAAGGAGAGGTCGTGATAAGATCTTGCAGTGCCATAGGGTTCGGTTCTGGATCCAAATGGAGTTATGAGCTTTCGCCGTCTATTGCATCGCTCATCATGACTGTTAGATGAACAAACCCTTCTCACCCATTGCGAAGGCTTGAATGGTAATGTGGACGGCGGACAAAACTGGCAGATAGCCTGAATTCTCGGTGCCTCAGCCGGGTTCATGGCGTTTTCTGGGCCACCACCCTCCAAGGTCATGCCGAAAATTTGGGCACTATCAGCATAATTCAAGTCAAGGTCTTAGGAGGCAAATGTAACAGACGGGAAGCGTCGGGTCGATGTCGATGGATGGCCGCAAAGAGAGATCGGAAATAGGAAACGGCGGTCCCAGGGGCCGCCGTCGATATGCTTTTTATGTTACCCTGTTCGCCGCAACAGGCGTGCGACAAGCGAGACCACGAACAGGATCAGGAATAGGAAGAAGAGAACCTGTGCGATCGAGGCTGAGGCACCCGCTATGCCGCCAAATCCGAAGACGCCGGCAATGAGCGCCACAATAAGAAATACAAGAGCATAGTAAAGCATGGCGATCTCCTTGGTCGTTACTGATGGGCTAACCCCACGACCGCGAATTAGTTCCGGGGAGAGGCCGGAAACTTCACTTTCACTAGAAAAGCACGCTGCATAGGATTAACCTATGGCTCTGGACTCGCGATTAACACAAGCGCCCATCCGGGCCGATTTACAAGGTCGGCTACCGATTGCTTCACTTCTGAGAGCAAGTTTGAAAGAGAGTCAGCCTCAGCTGAAAACACCGCATATGAGGGCGACCACGAAAAGAAACGCCGCAGTAAAGAGCGCCGCATGGGTAAACCACTGTATTCGGTGGCGCCATCCAAATTGTGCCATCGGTTTAAACCGGTTGCCGGATACGGAACCACTCAGATGAGTATTCGAAATACCCTGATTTGCCATCCGTTGCCTCCGTTCATTCTGGTGTGGCGCCCCACAAGGGAAGCGAACCCCATCAGTACATATACTCTATTAAGTAGGTAGAGATAAAATTTCTTCCAGAACGCTTAGGAGAGAAAATTCAACCCGCCCTTAATTGTTCCGGAATGTCAGCACAGGATTCGCCATGCCCAGATGAGGGGTCGCTCCGTTCTGCCGTCGCGGGGAAGTGATGCTTCCCTTGATACGAGCAACCGGCGATTTTTCTCTTCCACGGCCTTTGTGCTGGTAGCGACGGCTTCTTCTGCCGGTGCAGGCGGATGAAGATAGCCCATGGTCATGCCACCGAGAAAAAACATCCTTAACCTCCATGATCACGAAAGCTAACCGTCGTTAATAATATGATGACAGATCAGATGTTGCTGTCAATAGTCTATCTCTTTAGTCGTCTTTTAAGGATTCCTTAACTACGGGCGACCGCGACGGCTACGCATTCGCCGGACCTGACCTGTTGTCTCGGCGTGAAACAGGGGCGGTGGATATTAACGGTCGTTTGTCTATCGCAAGTTATTGAAATGGAATGTTTGCGTAGCGCTGGTCACAAAGAGCCGCTGTCGGGAAACCCAATTTCGGCGGCGGGAGATCCGGTCGGCGGATCGTTCGACATGAGGCCGGATCTCCTCCTTAATAATGCAGGCGTGCGGCGCTGGCGATCAGAACCGCTTCCGGCCCTTTTTGTTTTATGCAATTCCCGGAAAAGCGCTCGCACTCTTTTATAGCGTTTCCTTTGCCCAAACGCCCCAGCCTAGCCCTTCGAGCTCCACGAAGGCGACGCCGCCGTTCTCGAAAGCGAGGCGCAACTGGGCTTCGGTGGCGCGATGAATATCGCGGTGTCGTCCTTCATAGTCGCGGATCGTGCTGCGCGAGATGGCAGCCTTGTCAGCGAGATCCGATTGCGTCCAGTCCAGGAGACCGCGTGCGGCCCGACAGAGCGCCGGGGTCAGAATCATAACCTTATTGCCTTGACCCATGATCGAGAACTGCCCATATTGGTCAATATCAATCATATATGTCATGACTTAAATGGAATTACCAGCCGGGGAAAAACGATATGCCGCACGATACGCCTTTGATCTCCACGATCGTTGCAGGTCTCGTGCTGGCCTTCATCCTCGGTGCGATCGCCAACCGTCTTCGGCTGCCGCCGCTGGTCGGCTATCTCGTCGCCGGCATTCTTGCCGGGCCGCATACGCCCGGTTTCGTTGCGGATCAGAGCCTTGCCCCCGAACTTGCTGAAATCGGCGTCATTTTGCTGATGTTCGGCGTCGGCCTACACTTTTCCCTGAAGGATCTGCTGTCCGTACGTGGCATCGCCGTCCCGGGAGCGATCGCGCAGATCGGTTTCGCCACGTTGCTCGGCTGGGCGCTCGGCGCATTCATGGACTGGCCTCTCGGGGGCAGCCTTGTCTTCGGATTGGCGCTTTCGGTTGCCTCCACCGTGGTACTGCTGAAAGCGCTGCAGGAGCGGCGTCTCATTGAAACGGAACGTGGCAAGATAGCCGTTGGGTGGCTGATCGTCGAAGACCTTGCCATGGTCCTGGCGCTGGTGCTCATCCCTGCTGCTGCAAGCATCGGCGATGGACACGGTACGGTCGAGCCGTTGTCTGCAGAGCTCAGCCGGCTCCTTGGTCTCGATCTGGGGATCACCGGCATCATCGCGATGACGCTGCTGAAAGTCGTTGCCTTTGTCGGACTGATGCTGGTGTTCGGCAGGCGGCTCATTCCCTGGACGCTGCACCGAATTGCCCATACGGGCTCGCGCGAGCTGTTCCGCCTTGGTGTCCTGGCGATCGCCCTCGGTGTGGCCTTCGGAGCGGCGAAGCTGTTCGGAGTATCGCTGGCGCTCGGCGCATTCTTTGCCGGCATGATCCTTTCGGAAAGCGAGCTCAGCCATCGCGCCGCGCAGGAAAGCCTGCCTTTGCGCGATGCTTTCGCCGTCCTCTTCTTCGTTTCCGTCGGCATGCTGTTCGATCCGGCGATCCTGATCCGAAATCCGCTGCCGGTCCTTGCGACCGTCTTCATCATTATCGTCGGCAAATCGGTCGCCGCCTTTCTGATCGTGCTCGCCTTCCGCAAATCGATCGGCACCGCGCTAATGATCTCCGCGAGCCTTGCGCAGATCGGCGAATTTTCCTTCATCCTTGCCACTCTCGGTGTTGCTCTTGGGCTATTGCCGGACGAGGGACGCGACTTCATCCTCGCTGGCGCACTCATCTCCATCATTCTCAATCCCGTGGTATTCATCATCTGTGAGCACTTGAAACCGCTGCTCGAAACAAGGCGCGAAGAGGCCGCCCATACAGGCGTCGAGCCGGGAGCCGCGGCAGAGCCGGTTCCTGCAAGCGCCGATGACACATCTGGCGGAGCTCCGCTCGATGCGACGGCATCTACGGAGGACGAAGTATATCCGACGTCACTTAGCGGCCACGTCGTCCTTGTCGGATATGGCCGTGTCGGCAGCATTGTCGGACAGAATCTGAAATCATCGGGCACGCCTTTCCTCGTCATCGAGGATTCCGACAAGCGCGTTGCCGAGCTCAAAGCGCAGGGCATCGAGGCGATCATCGGCAATGCCGCCTCGGCGGAGGTTCTTTCCTTTGCCAATCTCACTGGCGCCCGGAGCCTGGTCATCGCCATTCCGAATGCTTTCGAGGCATGCCGCGTGGCACAACAGGCGCGCGAGGCCAATGCCTCGATCCTGATCGTCGCACGAGCCCATTCGGATGCTGAGGTCGAGGAATTGAAACAGTACGGGGCCGATACGGTGATCATGGGCGAGCGTGAAATCGCCCTCGGCATGGTTGACCGGCTCGCTCAAGTGCATCATGAAGGCGCGCACTATGAAGACGAAGATCAGCCTGTTAGAATGCTTCAGGCTGCATCTGGTCCGGACGGAGAGCCGGCCGAGAAATAAGAGAAGTTAGCGCCTGTGACATCAAACGAGACCTGGATGGTCGAAGACGACGAGACGAACGCGGATGTGCGCGGCTTTGGCGGCCGTGTGCTAGCTTCCATCGTCATCGCCATCGTGGCCTATTTCGGTCTCCTCTTCGGCGGCAACGTCTCCATTGGTCCGACAAGCTCTCTGAATTCCTTTTCCGCCGGCAAGGAATCGCAGCCGCTTCATGTAACAGCGCGCGATGCGGTGCGTGGCATTCTCGTCCCGGACAGGAAGCTCCTTGCAAAGGCAGGCGGCCACGATCCGTCGTCGGCAGCACTTCCGCCTCTGCCTGCCGTATCGGATCTGCCGCGAGCATCCGCTCCGCATGCCGACATGACCGTTGTTCCCATACAGGCTTCGGTGTCGTACGGCTATCGGCCGCGTGGCCCGCCGCCGGAATTTGCCTGATTTCCGATCGCTTTCAGAAAATCGACGACAGCCCTCAGCGAAAACTATCGGCCGCTGATCAGAGCGTCTTGAAGGAAAACTAAGCAATGCGCACTTCACCATGGCTGGTGGCCACCTATACGGTGATCATCCTCCTCGGCATATTAATCGCCCTTCCCAACGTCCTGCCTCAGTCGACGCTGCAGCGTTTGCCGGCGTGGCTTCCGCACAATCAGGTATCCCTTGGTCTCGACCTGCGCGGCGGATCGCATCTCGTCCTTGAAGTCGACGAGTCCGACCTTGTGAAGGAGCGCCTGCAATCGCTGCTCCAGGACGCCCGACGCGTTCTTCGTGAAAAGAATATTCAGACGCGATTGGTCGCCCGAAATCAGGATCAGATCGTCGTGACGCTGGCCGATCCATCGCAGCGCGATGACGCGATCGCCCAGCTCAAGACGCTCGCCAACCCTGTCGGTATCGGTCTCAGCGCCGGCCAGTCGGATCTCAGCGTCACGGCAAGCGGCAACAGTAATATCAATATGAGCTTCTCGCAGGCAGGCATTGCCAACAATGTCAATTCCGCCGTCGAGCAGAGCCTGGAAGTCATCCGTCAGCGCGTCGACCAGGTCGGTGTTGCGGAGCCGACCATTCAGCGCATCGGCAGTAACCGTATTCTGGTCCAGCTCCCGGGTGCACAGGATCCCAGCCGTCTGCGCGAATTGCTCGGCTCAACCGCGAAGATGAGCTTCCATCTTCTCTCGCCCAACAATGCGCCCGGTCCCGGCGTCACGATGCTGAAGGACGACGAGGGCAATACCTTCCCCGTCGAAGATCGCGTCGAGCTCTCGGGCGATCGCCTTTCGGACGCCCGCGTCAGCTTCGATCCCAATACGCACGAACCCGTCGTCACCTTCCGCTTCGATAGTGCCGGTGCGGCCCGTTTCGCTGAAATCACGCGGCAGAATGTCGGCAATCCCTTTGCCATCGTGCTGGATGACAAGGTGCTGAGCGCACCGGTCATTCGCGAACCGATCACCGGCGGTTCGGGCCAGATTTCCGGCAATTTCAACGCCGAAAGCGCAACGACGCTCGCCGCCATGCTGCGTGCCGGCGCGCTGCCGGCAAAGCTTACCGTTATTGAAGAGCGGACCGTCGGTGCCGACCTTGGCGGCGACGCCATCCGTAGCGGCGTCTATACCGGCCTGTTGGGCTTCGTCTTCGTCGCTGCCTTCATCCTTCTGCTCTATGGTCCCTGGGGTCTCCTTGCCAATGCCGCGCTCGCCCTCAACGTTATCCTGACCTTCGCGGGCCTGACGCTGATCGGCGCGACGCTGACGCTTCCGGGTATCGCGGGCGTCGTTCTCGGCATCGGCCTTGCGGTCGACGCGAACGTTCTCATCAACGAGCGCATTCGTGAGGAAACCCGTAAGGGCCGCGGTGCCTTCGCCGCCATCGATGCGGGCTTCAACCGCGCCTATTCGACCATCGTCGACGGCAACATGACGGCGCTCATCGCCGCTGCCATCCTCTTCTGGTTCGGTTCCGGACCAGTTCGTGGCTTCGCGGTCACCATGGGCCTCGGCATCATGATTTCGATGTTCACGGCGGTTGCGATCGTGCGTGTGGTCATGATCTCAATTGCCCGTCGTCGCAAGATGAAGACGATCGAGATCAAGCCGCTCCTGCCGATAAAGCTCATTCCGGACGGAACACAGATCCACTTCATGAAGGCCCGCTTCATCGGTGTTACCGTCTCGGCAATCCTTTCGATTGCCTCGATCATCCTGTTCATCACGCCCGGCCTCAATTACGGCGTTGATTTCCGCGGCGGCATCCAAATGTCAGTCAAGACATCGCAGGCGGCCGACCTCCCCAAATTCCGGGAAGGCCTGAACAGTCTCGATCTCGGCGAGGTGGCGCTGCAATCCTTCGGCGATGCCAACCACCTGCTCGTGCGGGCGCAGCGTCAGCCGGGTGGCGAAGAGGCGCAGACGGCGGCCGTCACCAAGCTGAAGGCCGAGGTCGCCAAGATCGACCCGACGGCGACGGTCGAGGGTACCGACGTGATCGGACCGAAGGTCAGCGGTGAGCTGGCGGTGGCCGGTATTCTCTCGGTCGTGCTCGCAAGCCTTGCGATGCTCGTCTATATCTGGGTGCGGTTCGAATGGCCGTTCGCGGTCGGCGCCATCGTCACCCTAATCCTTGACGTGACCAAGGCGGTTGGCTTCTTTGCGCTGACCGGCCTCGACTTCAACCTGACGGCCATCGCAGCACTTCTGACCCTGGTCGGCTATTCGGTGAACGACAAGGTGGTCGTCTACGACCGCATGCGCGAGAACATGCGGCTCTATAAATCGATGCCGTTGCGCGAGATCATCGACAAGTCGATCAACGAGACGCTGGCGCGAAGCCTCTATACCGGCGCGACCGCCTTCCTGTGCATGCTGCCCATGGCCATCTGGGGCGGCAGTGCGGTGGAAAGCTTCGCCATTCCGATGGTTTTCGGTATCTGCGTGGCCGCGGTTTCCTCGGTCTTCATCGCTGCGCCGATCCTGCTCTTCCTTGGCGACTGGCGGCGTCGCCATCGGGGCGCGGTCGCAGCCGCCGAAGCCGAAAAGGCTGCATCGGAGAGCAAGGGGCCGAAGACACTCGCATCTTGAGACGAGATCTTTTCACAGAAGATATGAAAGCGCCCGGAGAAATCCGGGCGCTTTTTTTGTCATGACATGTTGATATGTGGTCTCTCGACGGCGAAAATTGCGGGCATCACCGTCTGACGTTCGATCATGCGGTGTACCCGCGGTTCGTCAGGCCCGCGGTGCAGCGCCCGGATCTTGTCGCCGATTGCCGCGTCCGCCTGCGTGCGCCGCTGGTTGTGTCGCACATATTCGACCCAGGTCGGCGTATGATAGCTCTCCGTCCAGACCTCCGGATTTTCCAGGTCGCGCATCAGGCTCCAGTGCCCGGCCCCGTCGCGGATACGGACGCGGCGCCGGTCCGACATGACGGCAAGGAATTCGGGTACGTCCTCTTCGGCTATATTGTAGTCGATCATGACAACGATCGGGCCGCTGCGTGGTGTCAGGTCGAGCTTGAGCAACGGCTCGCTGAAGCGGTTGAGCGGATCGAGGTTCATGGATTTTGCTTCGGGCAAAGCCATGCGCAGGCCGATGGCTGCGCCGAGCAGCAGCAGCATGCTCGATCCTGCAAGCGCGAGATCAGGGCCGAATTCCTCTGCCGACAGACCCCATATCCAGCTTCCCCCCGCAATGCCGCCGAAGGTCGTGGTCTGATAGAGCGACAATGCCCGGCCGACGACCCAGCGTGGCGTGGAAAGCTGGACCGTCACATTGAACAGCGAAAGCGCAAGCACCCAGCAGGCTCCCGACAGAAGCAGAACGGCGCTGCTGAGCCAGGCGTTCGTGCTTACCGCCAGGACACCGGCGCTGGCGGCAAATCCCGTGAAGGCGAGCCGGACGATTGCCTCGCTCGTCATGCTTTCCCGCAAGCGGGTGCTGACGAGCGCACCGCCGATCGCGCCGATGCCGAACGAACCGAGCAGGAAGCCGTAGACGAGCGGCCCGCCCTTGACCAGATCGCGTGCCACGAGCGGAAGAAGCGCCAGGATGGCACTGGCCGCAAGTCCGAAGAGGAAGCCGCGGAGGAGAACATTGCCGATATTAGGGGACATGGCGACATAGCGCAGGCCGGCAGAAACCGCGCGGCCGAGCGGCTCACGGGGCAACGCGCTTGGGGCGCGTGTTGGCCGCCATCGTGCCAGGGTGAAGATCAGCGCGAAATAACAGAACACGTTGACGGCGAAAGCGGCGGCTGCCCCCGCAGCAGCGACGATCATGCCGCCGACCGCCGGACCGATGCAGCGCGTAATGTTGAAGCCCATGCTATTGAGGACGACGGCGCCGGGAAGATCGCTGCGGGGGACCATATCGCCGACGGAGGCCTGCCAGGACGGGTTGTTGAGGGCGGTCCCACATCCGATGAGGAAGGTGAAGGTCAAAAGAAGCCAGGGCGTGATCAGTTCGAAATAGGTGGAAACCGTCAGGATCAGCGATACCGTCAGCATGAAACACTGTGCAGTCAGCATCACACGGCGGCGATCGAAATTATCCGCCAGCGCGCCGGAAACGAGTGAGAAGAGCATGATCGGCAGGGCGGTCGATGCCTGCACGAGCGCCACCATGTTCACCGATTCCGAAATCGACGCCATCATCCAGGCAGCGCCGACAGCCTGAATCAGGCCACCGAAGTTGGAAGAAAGGTTGGCAAACCAGATGGCGCGGAACGTCTCGTGCTTGAACGGCGCCAATGGCGATGTATGGTCCGACACCTTTTCTCATCCCCCATTTTGCTCATGCATTCGTCCAATTGCTATAGATGCGGATAGCCATGATCTTGGCAAGCCGGACCGATTCGGTTTTAAATTCGAGGGCAGAAGCGGACAATCATTTGTGGCAGACGGCAGCGCCTTTTCGGCTGTGTGACGGTGGCAGCCGCTGCTGTCATGGGTCGAGCAGTCGCGGTCCTGGCCCTTGCTCGGAAAGTACGTCATAGGGGTTTCGCAGCGGACAACCTTCGACCGAGAGGCAACCGCAGCCGATACAATTGGTGAGTTGATCCCGCAGACCTGTCAGCCGTTTGATGCGTGCGTCGAGATTGTCCTTCCAGGCTAACGAAAGCGCCTTCCAATCCGAAGCCGTGGGTGTTCGGCCCTGCGGCAGCATCTCAAAGGCCGCCTGGATCTCAGCCAGCGGAATGCCGACACGCTGCGCCACCTTGATGATCGCGACCCGGCGCAGCACCTCGCGGGCATAACGCCGCTGATTGCCGCTGGTGCGAAGACTCGAGATAAGCCCTTTCGTTTCGTAGAAATGCAATGCGGAAACCGCAACACCGCTGCGCTCCGCGACTTCCCCCACCGTCAGCAGCCGGTTGAACTCGTCGGCGGAAATTCTGCCCATATTCCTCTTGACCTCAAGTTTAGTTGAGGTTTTATAACGCTCGCTCCTCGACCCGTAAAGCAGGAGCAATGCATGAGAGAATCTCTCCGAGTGGCGATCATCTATGGCAGCACGCGTAAAGGCCGGCTGTGCGACCGCGTGGTCAAATGGGTGGCGGGAGAACTTGACCATTATCCGCTACTCGAAATCGACTTGGTAGATCCGCTCGAATTCGGCCTTCCCGTCCATCATGCCACCGATCATCCCGCTGTTGCGGAGCTATCGGAGCGGCTTGCCCTGGCGGATGCATTCATCGTTGTCACACCCGAGTATAACCACAGCTTCACCGCCTCGTTGAAATCGGTTCTCGACCTGTTCTATACGCCGTGGCATGGGAAGCCGGTCGCTTTTGTCTCCTATGGCGGCATTTCCGGAGGGGTTCGCGCCGTTGAGCAGTTGCGGCTGGTCTTTGCCGAGCTCCACACCGTCACGGTTCGCGATACCGTCAGTTTCGCTAATCCGTGGGGCCGTTTTGCGGCGGATGGCACGCTGGAAAATCCAATCGATGCCCGCAAGTCGCTGACGTTGATGATGGCGCGGCTGCAATGGTGGGCCTACGCGTTGAAAGCCGCCCGAGACATGCGACCCTATCGCGAAATTGCCGCCTGAAAAGGATGCGTATCTTCCCGCAAACCAATTCTTCACTTCCTGGCAGGTGTGAAGAATTGGGGGCGCCCGGACAGATGTTGTCCGGGCGCCTCAGCCGCCGGCTTGCCTCGGAAGTTGTGATGTCCTAACCAACATATAGTGAGAGTTTCGTGGAGGTGAGGATGGGAGGACGGCTGGCCGGTGCCGATTTCATGCGTGCTTTGGCGTGTCTGTTGGTCCTGGTCCATCATCTGGTGCTCAGGCTCGACTTCAACGCAGTCTCCGATGGGATCCGGCCGATGTTCGAACTGGCGCGATTCGGCAATTACGGCGTTTCGATCTTTTTCGTTCTCAGCGGTTTCCTGCTGGCGCGGCCTTTCTGGACCGCGCTTGACAATAAGCAATCCCTGCCACCCCTGAAGGCATATGGGTTGCGCAGGGCTGCACGAGTGCTACCCGGCTTCTGGATTGCCCTGACGGCTGGCTTCGTGCTCAGCTTCACCGTCTACGATTTTCCGCTAAACAGCGAACGCGTCGGGCGCTATCTCGCGGGCTTTTTCCTCATGAGCCAATGGCATTGGCGTACCTTCTTTCCGGTCGACGGCGATGGGCCGCTATGGTCGATTCCTTTTGAAGCGACCTGCTATGTGCTGTTGCCGCTCTGCTTTGTTTTGCTGTCAAGATTTCCAGGAGCTCTGGGGCCCGGAGGAAGGCGTATCGTCTTTCTTATGGTCGCCATGACGGCTCTTTTCGGGCACTGGCTTATCGTTTCGCAAATTCAAATGGATGAGCTGGCACGCGGGTGGAATTTCGGAATGCAGGGAGGTGCGAAGGAATGGATGCCGCGTTTCAATCCAATCGGCTTTTTCGTGATCTTCGCCATTGGTGCTCTTGCCGCCGGCATCCATACCATGCTGCCGGAGCGCCGTTCAATTATCTTCGATGTCGTCGCCTTGATGGCACTCACCTCCGGCGCCATGCAGTTTTTCCGCTCGGTGGGCGGAACATGGGAAGGCTATGGCTGGCTCGGCATACCTTATCGCTTTCCTCTCCTGCCGATGGCGGTGGGCGCAGCGCTCTGCGCGTTGCCACGCTCCGAGTTTCTGGGAGATGCGTTGGACAACAGGGTTGTTCGCCTTATCGCGACGATATCGTTCGGCATCTACATATGGCAGGACATCGTCCTGTCGATGATGGTGAAGGTCGTCCCCGGCAGTTTCGGCGTCGGATCCGCTGATGCCTTGAGTGGCTGGATCGTGTCGAGCCTTATGGCGACTATCCTCATCCTGCTGGCTGCGACAGCAAGCTACACTTTTCTGGAGCGACCAGTCGTGCGCCGGGCCGGCAGTCTGGAAAAAAGCAGATGGCTTCCCGCCGCTCGGTAGAAGCCGGTGGCACGGACAAAAGAGCCGCCCAACGGAAATCCGCAGGACGGCAAGTTGATGGGAAACGGGCGTCCAGACCAAATACGCCGGCGTGGACACCGATACAGTCACAAAAGAGTGGCTTTCAGTCGCTCCTCGTCGAGAGCAACACCGAGGCCGGGAGTCTGCCCCAAATCCAGCCAACCCTTTTCGTGCCTGAGCGGCACTGCCAGCGGATAATCGCGGCGCGCTTCGCTCCAGTCCGGATTGTCATACGGATATTCGAGCCAAGGGGCGTCGCCAACACCCGCGGTCAGATGCGCGTTCGCCAGCACACCAATACCATTGGTCCAAGAGTGCGGCGTAAATAGGACACCGGCTTCACGGGCCTGGTAGACGAGCCTGCGGCAGCCAGTGATGCCGCCGACGAGCGCCACATCCGGCTGAATGACGTCGAGGGCCCGCTCTTCGATGATGTCGCGAAATTCCGAGAGTTCGCGCGTCATCTCGCCGCCAGCGATACGGATGTCGGTTGCTTCCTTCAGGGCCTTCATGCCCTTGCGGTCGGATCGATGAAGGGGCTCCTCCATCCAGTAGACGCCGAGCCGTTCGAGCTCCCTTGCAACGGCCAGGGCATCCTTGAACGTCCAGGGTAGCGTGGTGTCCCAGGGCATGCGCCAGCCCTGATTGCAGTCCACCATCAGTTCCAGTCCGTCGCCGGTCCGCGCTCGGATAGCCTCCAGCGCCTTGACGTCGTCATGCCAGCTTGCCCGTCCGCCGCGTGAGGAGGAAAAGCGAACCTTCATCGCTGCAAAACCTTCCTCGATATAACGCTCCGCCTGATCGGCCATGGCGGCGGGCTCACGCAGAACACCTGAAGACGCGTAGAGGCGGACCCTGTCGGAACGCCCGCCAAGCATGCGCCAGACGGGTTCTCCGGTGATCTTGCCGGCGAGATCCCAGAGGGCGAGATCCAGCGGCCAGCAGCGGCCATAGTGGAAATTGATGTGCGAGAGAACCTCGTAATGCCGCTCCAGATGGCGCGGATCCTCACCGATGAAGAGGTCCTCGTGTCCCTCGAAGCCCTTCATAAGATCGCCGGAACCTATGCCTTCGCGACCCTCGTCATCGCGGACACGGACGATGGTGGCATCGAAATGGTTGCGGGCGCGGCCATCCCAGCTCGCCTTGAATGGCGGGTCCAGGGGAAGGCGGTGATGGGTAATCTCGATCGAAGCCACTCTGCTCATGATACCGCCTCCAGCGCTTATCGCGCTCACTTATTGAATCTACGCAATCCCGGATGGAAAACTGCCTCGCACTTTTCCTGGAATTGCTTTAGCCGAACTGCTGCCAGATCGTCTTGTAGTCACAATATTTGTCGATGGCATGGATGGAACGGTCGCGACCGAAGCCCGATTGCTTGAACCCTCCGAAGGGGGTGGCGAAGCTCGACATGTCATAGGTGTTGATCCAGACCGTTCCGGCATGGATCGCTTCCGAGAAACGGTGGGCGCGTTCCATGTCTCTGGTGAAGACCGCGCCGGCAAGGCCATAGATCGTGTCATTGGCGATCGCCAGCGCTTCCTCTTCCGTATCGAAGGGGATGGCCGCAAGGACAGGCCCGAAGATTTCCTGCCGGGCGAGGCTCATATCATTGGTCATATCGACGAAGACGCCCGGGGAAATATAATAGCCGCCGGTTTCCTCCATCACGCGTTCGGCGCCGAAGGCGCGTCTTGCGCCCTCCTTTTCGCCGGCAGCGACCATCGAAAGCACCTTCTGCATGTGCTCTTCCTCGATCAGCGCGCCGATCTGCGCCGACGGATCGAGCGGATGCCTGAGAACAATGTCGCTTTTCGTCACCGCCTCAATCTCTGCAATCAGCCTGTCCTGCACGGAGCGGTGAACGATGAGCCGTGTCGAGGCGTGGCAGGTCTCGCCGGAATTATAAAAACAGCCCCAGGCGGCGGCACTTGCGGCAGCATCGAGGTCGGCATCCTCGAAGACGACGAGCGGCGACTTGCCGCCGAGTTCAAGTGCCACGCGCTTCACATTCGATTGCGCTGCATAACCCATGATGAGCTTGCCCACCTGCGTCGATCCGGTGAAGGCGATCATATCGACGTCCATATGGAGCGCGAGCGGCCTTCCGGCTTCTTCGCCGTAACCGGTAACGACGTTGAAGACGCCGGCAGGCAAGCCTGCCTCGTAGCCCAGTTCCGCAAGCCGGATGGCCGACAGGGAGGATTGCTCCGCCGGTTTCAGCACGACGGAATTGCCGGCGGCGATGGCGGGACCCAGCTTCCAGGCATCGATGATCATCGGATAGTTCCAAGGTGTGATCGCGCCAACGACCCCGAGCGGCACCTTTCTGACGAGCGCGCGGGCATTTGGCGCGGTCGGCGCAATTTCGTCATAGAGCTTGTCGATCAATTCGCCGTAATACTGAATGCCATCGGCGCAGAGGCGGACATCGACCGTGAGCGACGCCATGACCGGCTTGCCGACGTCAAGCGTTTCCATGATGGCGAGTTCTTCGCCGCGTGCGCGGATGAGCTCCGCCCATCTCAGCATGATCTTCTTTTTTTCGAGCGGCTCCTTGTTTCGCCAGACGCCGCTTTGGAAAGCTGCGCGGGCAGCCGAGACCGCCGCATCGATGTCGTCGCTATTGCCGCGCGCGAGTTCGGCGCCCGGCCTGCCATCCATCGGCCGGATGCGCTTGAAGGTTCTTCCGGAGAGGGAAGCGCAATGCTCGCCGGCGATGAAGTGACGGCCCTCCGGCTTCAGTCCGGAGAGGAGATTTTCCCAATATTTGTGTGTATATTCCGTGGCCATTCTAGATCTCCTTCGGCAACGCCATCATGGCGGCAGCGAACCGATCGATATCGGCGTCTCCGACCTCGCGGATGGTGGAACGGCGCATCGGCTGGTTTTCCGGCGCACGCATCTCCCCGGCCAGATCGGCTGCAGTGAACGTCCCAAAGGCGCTCGGCAGCGCGCGGACAATTCCACAGCGATCCATCCATTCGGAAACAAAGGCGGGCAATGCGGCAGCTTTCGCGACGCCGCAGGCTCGTGCGGCTGCGTGGAGCCCAGGCGCATTGGACTCGACCAGCCAGGCAAGCGTCGCCTCGAAGGCGAGCGCGGTGGCAAGGCCGTGGTGCACCGGGGCGAGTGCCGCCAGCGCGTGGCTGATATTGTGCGCGATCGCCGTGCCGCAATTGTCGATGGCGATACCGGCGAGACAGGAGCCGAGCAGGACATCGCCGCGTGCCTCGATGTTGCCGGGTTCCCTCACGGCGATTTCCAGCGAAGCGGTGATCAACCGTATCGCCTCATGCGCGTATAGCTGAGCGCCCCGATGCGTATTGCGATTCGTTGCCGCTTCGAAGGCATGGACGAAAGCATCCAGTCCGCACCATGCGGTGAGATCTGCCGGCAGCGTCACCGTCAAGGCGGGATCGAGGATAATGAGATCGGCCTTGGTCTCTGGCCCCCAGATCCAGAGCTTCTTGCCTTGCGGCCCCGTGAAGATATTGGTGGCGGAGGCTTCCGACCCGGTTCCGGCGGTCGTCGGCACCATGATCTTCCCGAGCGCTTGCTTCGGCAGCGGATTGGCGGCCAGCGCGTAGTGCATTGGATCCTCACCGGAGGTCGCAATGGACGCGGCGATCTTGGCAATGTCCAGAGCCGAACCGCCGCCGACACCGATCACCAGTTCCACACCCAGGGACATCGAAAGCGCGGCTTGCAAATGCGCGAGTTTCGGTTCACCGGCAAAGTCCGAGAAGACGCGCGTTTCAATGCCTGTATCCTGCAGGACCGACCGGATCTTATCCGCCAGCCCGGCCCGCGCGAGAAAGCCGTCGATGACGAGCAAGGCAGTCTTCATGTCATCGAAGGAGCGGGCCGCCGATGCGAGCTCGGACAAAGCGTCTTCGCCGAAACGAATATCAGGAACGGAAGAGACGGAAAATCGCACCGAAATCACCCCGGAATTGGATGCACTGGACTTCAATATTGATGCATCACAATCTGAACTATTCAAACAAGGGGATTTGTCGGCCATATTGATGATTTGAAGTCATGGAGATCGCATGCTTGACAAGATCCCGCTCGAAGCTTTCCGTGTTTTCGACGCAGCCTGCCGCGCCATGAATTTCTCGCGGGCCGGCCGCGAGCTCAATATCACCCAGGCTGCCGTCAGCCGCCGCATCAAGGGGCTGGAGGATCATCTCGGGGCTCAACTTTTTGTCCGGCGTGGCCGTAACCTCGCATTGACGCCCGATGGCGAACGTCTCTTCCGGCGGGTACGTGCGACGCTTGAATATCTGGAAGAAAGCCTGGAGCCGTTTCGCGGCGGCACGCCCCAGATCATCTCGATCGCCGCCAGCGGATCGGTCTCGCATCTTTGGCTTGGTCAACGGCTCAAGGATTTCGGCAAGGAAAGTCCTGATATCTCCGTACGCCTGCTGACGACCGATACGCCGTCAGAGCTGGCATCGGAGACCAATGATCTCGTCATCCTCTATTCGACCGGGGAGCATCCCCGGTGGAACCTGACCCTGCTGATGCGGGAAGTTCTGGTGCCGGTCGCCTCGCCGGATTACCTTGCACGGCGTGGGCTAACGGCAGATATACTGACGGCGGAGGACATCGCCGGGCTGGACCTTATCGATTACGAGCGCTTCAACGCGCACTGGATTTCCTTCCGACAGTGGTTTGGGCGCATTGCAACGCCGCTCAAAGGAAAGCCGCCGCGGCCGCGCCTTTCGTTCTCCACCTATATCATGGCGATTGAGGCTGCCCTGCGTGGTGAAGGCATTGCGCTCGGCAGCGTGGGGCTCATCGAGGAACATCTGCGCTCCGGCGCCCTTTTGACGGTTGGTCAGGACCGGGTCGAGAGCGGCTTCGGTTATTATCTCGGCACACCAAGTTTCCGCTCGCTCTCTCCGGAAGCCGCGCAGTTACATCAGCAGCTTCTGTTGAATATTTCTCAGCCGCTTTAAAGAATTTTGCCCAACGGGGTAAAGCTATTCCGCCCAGTTTTGGCTATAATGAGGTTAACCAATCGTTAAATATCAGGATGACAAATGTGCCGCGAATCTGTATCGATCGGCCCGCGACATCCAATTTCGTCAAACTAATCCGGTATAATGGCATGAGCGCATCTTATTCGAAGAATAAATATTCTACATATTCTTCCATGCAGGTCGGTGGACCAAGAAAATACGTCGTTGCAAATTCCAATATTGCGGATTCCGGCATGCGTGGAGACTCTCCCAAGCGCAGATCCGCACAGTTGGCGGCAAAAAGGCTGTTTGACGTCGGCGCATCCGCCGTCGCGCTCCTTATTCTTTTGCCGTTCTTCCTTTTCCTCGCATTGCTGATCAAGCTTGACAGTAAAGGGCCAGTCTTCTTCCAGCAGGTGCGTTGGGGCCTCAACGGCCGCAAGATCAAAGTCCTTAAATTCCGTTCGATGCACAGCAATCTCGGCGATCCGACCGGCGTGCGTCAGACCGTCAGGAACGACCCTCGGGTTACGCGGATTGGGGCCATCCTGCGCCGCACCAATCTCGACGAACTGCCGCAGCTTCTGAATGTTATCAGGGGGGACATGTCGCTTATCGGACCCCGTTGCCACGCTGTCGATATGCTGGCGGCGGGCAAACTCTATGAGGATCTCGTTCCGGAGTATCACACGCGTCACGTCATGCGGCCGGGCATTACAGGACTTGCGCAGATGCGTGGCTGGAGAGGGCCTACCGACCGGGCGCGTGAAGCACGCGCGCGCATCGCCTGCGATATCTACTACGTCCAGAATTTCAATCTTTGGCTCGACGTGAAGATTTTCTTTGGGACGCTGGCGTCGGAACTGCGCGGCGGTACCGGCTTTTGAAACGCGGGTCCATTTGAGCGTAACGCGGCATAACGCTGGAGCGATGACTTATCCCGATTACCGGAATAAGGCGCTCCGCCATCGCCGCTGGAATGGGCCTCTGTCCGCTTTCCTGTGATGTGGAGGCATCCGCGCTAGGTACCGCCATTAGATATCTATCGGCCGGGCTTCATGCAGCTCTCACACCGCCCTTTCGTGGAAAGCTTACCTCGCATCAACAAGGACAACTGCGTAGCAACGAAAGCCGCGCTATCGCTTCCCTCAAATGAATAGCCCCGAAAATCGATTCCGATTTTCGGGGCTATGTGATGGGTTTTTTACCGCCTGTTCACACCGCGGAGTCAATCCTCGACGAGACCTTGCAGATGCGTCAGGTCCATGATGAAGTGCTCGAGGCGCGATTTCTGATCGTGATGATGCGCGTCCGCGAGCTCTCTCTTTGCCACATCTATGCGTCGGGTCAGTTCGTCGGCCAGTTCTTCGACGGGAACGGCCGACTCTGCCAGCAGCGTGCAACCCGTGGGCAGGATATCGGCAAAGCCGCCGAAAACCACATAATCCTGTTTGACACCGGAAGCCGAGCGGACGGTGACGATACCTGGCTTGATCGTCGTCATGGTCGGGGCGTGGTGCGCCATAACGGTCATTTCACCCTCGGTCGCGGGAATGACAACTTCCGTCACCATCTCCGACAGAAGCAGGCGCTCCGGGGACACGAGTTCAAAATTGAAACTGTCGGGCATTAGTGACTTACCTTTTCGGTGGCCTTTGCATCTAGCAGTTTGGACCCGCAGAACGGGCAGTGCTGTATTGCCTGATCGAGATAACCAAGCCCATCTTCGGTCTGGATCAATCCCACTACCATCATCAGCACGCCGTCATCGGATCTATAGATCGTCGGTGCCGCCGGAGCGGGAAGTTCTGCTGCGACTTCCCTCAGAGCGTCGCAGCAGAAAATCTCGTCAAGACTATCGGTCATCAAGCAGCAGCGAGCTTCTTGGCCTTCTCGATGGCTTCCTCCATCGAGCCGACCATATAGAAGGCTGCTTCCGGAAGATGGTCGTATTCGCCGTTAACGAGACCCTTGAAGCCCTTGATCGTGTCTTCGAGTGCGACGAGCTTGCCCGGCGAACCGGTGAAGACTTCGGCGACAAAGAACGGCTGGGACAGGAAGCGCTCGATCTTGCGGGCGCGGGCGACGGCGAGCTTGTCTTCTTCGGACAGTTCATCCATGCCCAGGATGGCGATGATATCCTGCAGGGCCTTATAGCGCTGCAGCGTCGACTGAACCTTACGGGCAACCTCATAGTGCTCTTCGCCGACAACCATCGGGTCGAGCATGCGCGAGGTGGAGTCGAGCGGGTCGACAGCCGGGTAGATACCCTTTTCCGCGATCGAACGCGACAGAACCGTCGTTGCGTCCAGGTGGGCGAACGAGGTTGCCGGCGCCGGGTCGGTCAAGTCGTCGGCCGGAACGTAAATGGCCTGAACCGACGTGATCGAGCCGGTGGTCGTGGTGGTGATGCGCTCCTGCATCGTGCCCATGTCTGTTGCGAGCGTCGGCTGATAACCGACGGCCGACGGGATGCGGCCGAGCAGAGCCGACACTTCCGAACCTGCCTGGGTGAAGCGGAAGATGTTATCGACGAAGAACAGAACGTCCTGGCCCTGATCGCGGAAGTGTTCAGCAACGGTCAGACCCGTCAGTGCGACGCGGGCGCGGGCGCCTGGCGGTTCGTTCATCTGGCCGTAAACGAGCGCAGCCTTGGAGCCCTCGCCGCCGCCATGCTTGTTGACGCCGGATTCGATCATTTCGTGATAGAGGTCGTTGCCCTCGCGGGTACGTTCACCCACGCCGGCGAAGACTGAGTAACCACCATGCGCCTTGGCGACGTTGTTGATCAGTTCCATGATGAGAACGGTCTTGCCAACGCCTGCGCCGCCGAAGAGGCCGATCTTGCCGCCCTTTGCATAGGGAGCGAGAAGGTCGACGACCTTGATGCCGGTGACGAGGATCTGGGCTTCCGTCGACTGGTCGACATAGGCCGGGGCGTCCTGGTGGATGGCGCGCTTCGTTGCCGTGTTCAGCGGGCCGGCTTCATCGACCGGTTCGCCGATGACGTTCATGATACGGCCGAGCGTTTCGTCGCCGACCGGAACCGCGATCGGGCTGCCGGTATCGACAACGTTCTGACCGCGGACAAGACCTTCGGTCGAGTCCATGGCAATCGTGCGGACCTCGTTCTCGCCGAGGTGCTGCGCTACTTCCAGAACCAGGCGGTGGCCATGGTTCTCCGTTTCGAGCGCGTTCAAAATCGCCGGCAGTTCGCCTTCGAAAGCAACGTCCACGACGGCGCCGATAACCTGTGTGACCTTGCCGACAGAGCCTGTGGCGGTCGTCTTAGCGGCGGTCTTCGCTGCCGCTTTCGGGGTAGCTGCCCTAGCCATTTTCTTACCCTCTTTCTCTAACCTCAGAGCGCTTCCGCGCCCGAAATGATTTCAATGAGTTCCTTGGTGATCTGCGCCTGACGCTGGCGGTTGTAGTTGAGCGTCAGCTTGTTGATCATCTCACCGGCATTGCGCGTCGCATTGTCCATGGCGCTCATCTTCGCGCCCATTTCGCCGGCGACATTCTCAAGGAGCGCGCGGAAGATCTGTACCGAGATGTTGCGCGGGATCAGATCGTCGAGGATCGCGGCCGGCTCCGGTTCGTATTCGTAAACGGCGTCCGCATGCGCGGCGTCCTGGGTCGAGGCCTCTCCAGCCGCTGCCGGGATGAGCTGCTGGGCGGTTGGAACCTGACTGATGACGGACTTGAATTCGGAATAGAACAGCGTGCAGACGTCGAATGCATCGTCTTCGAACATGTCGATGACGCGCTTTCCAATCTCATCGGCGTTTTCGAAACCGATGCGCTTGACGTCACGCAGCTCCTTGCGCTCGATGATCAGCGACGCGAATTCACGACGCAGAATGTCGTAACCCTTCTTGCCGACCGTAAAGATCTTTACCGTTTTGCCTTCGGCCAGGAGCTTGCGGATATGATCGCGAGCGAAGCGCGCGATTTGCGAATTGAAGCCGCCGCAGAGGCCGCGCTCCGCGGTGCAGACGATGAGCAGATGTACATCGTCCTTGCCGGTGCCGGTCATCAGACGCGGTGCGCCATCAGCTTCGGTCATAGCCTGGGAAATATTCGCCAGAACCGCGCCCATGCGCTGCGAATAGGGCCGGGCGGCCTCGGCCGCCTCCTGCGCACGCCGAAGCTTCGCCGCGGCGACCATTTTCATCGCCTTGGTGATCTTCTGCGTCGCCTTGACGGAGGCGATCCGGTTTTTCAGATCCTTAAGTGAAGGCATCCGTGGTCCGTCCTAGGTAGGAGTCCGATCAGGAGAAAGACTTGGCGAAGGTATCGAGGGCGTTCTTCAGCTTGCCCTTGATATCGTCGCTGATGGCCTTTTCCGTGCGGATCGCATCGAGAATGTCCTTGCCTTCGGAACGGAGGTAGGAAAGCAGACCCTGCTCGAACTTGCCGACCTGGTTGACGGCGAGCTTGTCGAGGTAGCCGTTGACGCCGGCGAAGATTACCGCGACCTGTTCTTCCGTCTTCAGCGGCGAGAACTGCGGCTGCTTCAGGAGCTCGGTCAGGCGGGCACCACGATTCAAGAGGCGCTGCGTCGCAGCGTCGAGGTCGGAACCAAACTGCGCGAAGGCAGCCATTTCGCGATACTGGGCAAGTTCACCCTTGATCGAGCCTGCGACCTGCTTCATCGCCTTGATCTGCGCCGAGGAACCGACGCGGGAAACCGACAGGCCGACGTTAACGGCCGGACGGATGCCCTGATAGAAGAGGTCGGTTTCGAGGAAGATCTGGCCGTCGGTGATCGAGATCACGTTGGTCGGAATGAAGGCGGAAACGTCGTTGCCCTGCGTTTCGATGACCGGCAGGGCCGTCAGCGAACCGGCGCCATTGTCATCATTCATCTTCGCGGCGCGCTCGAGCAGACGCGAGTGCAGGTAGAAAACGTCGCCCGGATAGGCTTCGCGGCCCGGCGGGCGGCGCAGCAGGAGCGACATCTGGCGATAGGCGACAGCCTGCTTCGACAGATCGTCGTAACCGATCAGGGCGTGCATGCCGTTGTCGCGGAAATATTCGCCCATGGTGCAGCCGGCAAACGGGGCGAGGTACTGCATCGGGGCCGGATCGGAGGCTGTTGCAGCGATGACGATCGAGTACTTCAGTGCGCCGCGCTCTTCGAGAACCTTGACGAACTGGGCAACGGTCGAGCGCTTCTGGCCAACGGCAACGTAGACGCAGTAGAGCTTGTCCTGGTCCGGGCCGTTGTCATGGATCGGCTTCTGGTTCAGGAAGGTGTCGAGAATGATCGCGGTCTTGCCGGTCTGGCGGTCGCCGATGACGAGCTCGCGCTGGCCGCGGCCGACCGGAATGAGCGCGTCGATGGCCTTGAGGCCGGTCGACATCGGCTCATGCACGGATTTGCGCGGAATGATGCCCGGAGCCTTGATGTCGACGCGCGCACGTCGGGTCGCGTTGATCGGACCCTTGCCGTCTATCGGGTTGCCGAGCGCGTCGACGACGCGGCCGAGCAGCTCCGGACCGACCGGGACGTCAACGATCGCGCCGGTGCGCTTGACGGTGTCGCCTTCCTTGATGTCACGGTCGGAGCCGAAGATAACGACGCCGACATTGTCGGATTCGAGGTTCAGCGCCATGCCGCGCACACCGCCCGGAAACTCGACCATCTCGCCGGCCTGGACATTGTCCAGACCGTAGACGCGAGCGATACCGTCGCCGACCGAAAGCACCTGGCCGACTTCCGTGACCTCAGCTTCTTTGCCGAAATTTTTGATTTGATCTTTGAGAATTGCGGAAATTTCCGCGGCGCGGATATCCATCAGCCAACCTCTTTCAGTGCAAGCTTAAGGGTAGAAAGTTTGGTGCGAAGAGACGTATCGATCTGGCGGGACCCGACCTTGACGATCAGGCCGCCGAGGATCGACGGGTCAACGGAGACGGCGATTGCCACCTCCTTGCCGGTCACGCCCTTCAGCGCCACCTTCAGTTCATCTTCCTGCGCCGGCGTCAGCGCATGGGCCGAGGTGATCTCGGCGGAAATTTCGCCGCGATGACGGGAGGCAATGTCCCGGAAAGCGCGGATCATGCCCGGAAGGGCGAAGAGGCGGCGGTTATCCGCCACAACCTTGAGGAAATTCGCGACGAAGCCGCCGATGCCCGCTTTGTCGCAGAGTGCGACGATTGCATTGATGCGATCTTCTGCGGAAAAAACGGGGCTGGCCACGAAGCGCTTCAAATCGTCGCTCTCATCGAGCATGGCCTGGAAACGGTCGAGATCGGCGGAAACGCTCTCTACGGCGCCTTCTTCGAGGGCAAGTTCGAAAAGCGACGAGGCATATCGTTCTGCAACACCAGAGGTAGGCTGGGATGTGTCTGCCACGGGCACAAATTTCCCTGATTTAAGTTCAAGAAGCCGACTTCCAGCGAGCGGTCGCCCTATCTTCCTGAATTCGTTTTGATTTTCCCCCAGAAATCGCAGGAATGCGCTCCTGCTGCTTCCGAATTTCGGGGTCCGTCTAACATAGGATGTTGAGACTCGCAACAAGCGTATTGGTCGATTACCGCATTCCCGTGAAAATCTGATGGCAAAAACGGCCTAAACCGCCGCGACGCAATCGATTATGTAGGATTGCCTCGTCGTTTTCGAGTTCAGGTAAAGCCGAAAAAATACGAAAGCGGAAGCGCGGCCAAAATGATCTGCGCAACCAAAAGTAAATAGTTGACTATTGCACTCCCCTTATCAGACATAATGGAGACAATCCGCGCGAAGGCTGCAAGCGCATAGGAGGCCCCGAGGGCGAGATAGAGCATGGGCTGAGCCAGGAAAATGGCCGACAGTCCGAAGCCGAGATAGAAGCCGCCCATAGTGGAACGCCCTTCGGCAAAGGCCCCAGCCCTGCCGTCTCTCGCTTGGAGCCCGAAGAGCCGGAAGCCGTATCCCGGCGCAAACATCATGAACAGGCCGAACAGCGCCGTAAAGGCGGCTGCGCCGAAGGCAAGCTGTTCTCCAAGTTCGGTCGGAAAGTAGAATTCCATCAGTGGCCCCAAATCACGCGATAAAGCAGCCCCTTATGACATGAAGCGCCGAGCGAGGGAATCCCGAGAACGCCAGAGTGGAAGCTCGGCCTATCTGAGACAAGCGGAGCCGCTTACGGCCTCACAGGAAGCTCTGCGGATCGACATCGAGCTGGACATTGATCGAGCCCCGTTCCTTCGGCCCTTGCGAGAGCATGGCTCGGAGGAAGCCCTGCATATCGGAATTGCGCCTGCCATGCACCAGAAGCCGAAAGCGATGGCGCCCGCGCACCAACGCAAGCGGCGCTTCGGCCGGCCCCAGCACGGAAATTCCCTGGACCTGAGGAGCTGCCTGGCGCATGCCGCGCGCATGCGTCTCGGCATCATGGCGCGTCTCGGCTGAAACGATGATGGAGGCTAGCCGTCCGAAAGGCGGCAGCACGGCCCGTTCCCGTTCCAATATCTCGCGCTCGTAGAAGGCGCCCGCATCGCCGGAAACGATTGCCTGCATGACCGGATGCTGCGGCTGGTAGGTTTGCAGCAGGCCATGGCTCTTGAGGCCGGTCCGGCCGGCGCGGCCGGTGACCTGCGATAGGAGCTGGAAGGTGCGTTCGGCTGCGCGCGGATCGCCATTGGCAAGGCCGAGATCGGCATCGACGATACCAACCAGCGTCATCAAAGGGAAATTATGCCCCTTGGCGACGAGTTGGGTCCCAATGACGATATTCGCCTCGCCCTTGGCGATCGCCTCCAATTCAAGCCGCAGCCGCTTGACGCCGCCCATGATGTCCGAGGACAGCACAATCGTGCGCGCCTCCGGAAAATGCCGCTCCACCTCCTCGGCAATTCTCTCGACGCCGGGGCCGCAGGCGACCAGATGATCCAATGTGCCGCATTCCGGGCAGGCCTCCGGCGTCCGCTCCGCATAGCCGCACTGGTGGCACTGGATCTGTCCCCGGAATCGGTGTTCCACCAGCCAGCTCGAACACTGCGGGCATTGAAAGCGATGGCCGCAGACCCTGCAGAGGGTCAGCGGCGCATAGCCGCGGCGGTTGAGGAAGAGCAGCGCCTGCTCGCCGCGTTCGACGGTCTTTGCGATGGCGCGGATCAGGATCGGCGACAGGAAGCCGCCGCGTTCCGGCGGGTGGCGGCGCATATCGACGAGGTGCAGATCCGGCAGAGCCGCGTCGCCGAAGCGGGTGGGGAGATGGATGGTGGTGTAGCGGCCGCTCTGTCCGTTAACCTGGCTTTCGACGGACGGTGTCGCCGACACCAGGACCACCGGAAAATTACCGATCCTGCCGCGGACGACTGCCATGTCACGGGCATTATAGTAGATGCGGTCTTCCTGCTTATAGGCGGGATCGTGCTCCTCGTCGACAATGATGAGGCCGAGATCCTCAAAGGGGAGGAAGAGCGCCGAGCGCGCCCCGGCGACCACGCGTACCTCTCCCGTCACTGCCTGGCGCCAGACCCTTTCGCGCATGCGGGGAGGCAGATCGGAATGCCATTCAGCAGGCTTGGCTCCGAACCGATCCTGGAAACGTTCGAGGAAGCTGGCCGTCAGGGCAATTTCCGGCAGCAGGATCAATACCTGCTTTCCCTGCCGCAGGGTCTCGGCGATCGCCTCGAAATAGACTTCCGTCTTGCCGGACCCTGTAACGCCATCGATCAAAGAGACCGAAAAATCCTTCGCGCGCACGCTCGCCAGCAGTTCGTCGGCCGCTTCCCGCTGCAGGCCTTCCAGCCGCGAGGAAATGAACTCCGGATCCGGTCTTGCGACGACCGGCGGTGGCGGAAGAAAGACGGTCTCGAAAATTCCCTGAGCAGTCAGGCCGTCGATGACGCTTGATGAAACCCCGGCCGCATGCGCAAGGCCGCTGCGCGTCCAGGAGAAGCCATCGGATGCGACTTCCAGCACCCGCGCTCGTGCGGGGGTCATTCGTTCAGGCTGGCCACCGACAAAGCGCAGTCCTTCGATCATCGGCTCCGGCTCGAAGGCATTCGGCGCCCGCAGCGCCATGCGTGCGACCAGTCCTGGTGGAGAAAGCGTGTAAGCGGCGACCCAGTTGACGAAGTCTCTCATCTCTTTGGAGAGCGGCGGGCAATCGAAGACATGGCTGATGGGGCGCAGTTTCTTCGGATCGACCTCTCCTTCATCGCCGCTGTCCCAGACGACGCCGATCACTTGCCGAGGACCGAGCGGCACCTGCACCACCGAACCAGCTTCGATCGCCATGCCATCCGGCACTGCGTAGGAGTAGGGTTTCGGCGCGGGCATAGGCACCAGGACCGGGACTGTGCGGCGTACGGATGGCGGCTCCAAAAGGGCGCCAAAGAGATCGGACGAATCTTTGCTCATCGCGCCAGACCATGCCCGCAACGGCCGCAAAAGAAAACCCGTGTGCGCATCGATCGCTTGATTGCCGAAGCCCTATTCGTCGTCGGTCAAAAGGTACGTGCGGTCAAGGTTGGAAGCGCTTCGGGCGAAGCCGCCGGCAGAAACTGTGCATCGGCGTTGATGGCCAGATCGAAGACCGTATGTTTCTCGAGAGCTTTCGTCACGTCGTTGATGTCGCCGTCGAGATTTGCCGTCGGAATGAGATTGCCGATGACGAATTCGAAACGGTCTCCGCGTTTATTCAGGAGCTCGTGAAACACGGTCATGTCGCGCAGTTCCGTCGACCATTTTGCGAACCAGTAGAAAAGTCCGGAATTGCGAGCCTTCATATGGACCGGCAGGATCGGCAGATTGTATTTGCGCGCCAGACCCACCGCGGAAGTTTTCCATGGCCGTTCGTTCAGTCGCCCGTTTGCCCAATAGGCGATGCGACCGGAGGGAAAGAGCACCGTCGCCTTGCCGGCATTGACGGCGCGATTGGTAAGCTGCAGTGTTTCGCGCGCCTTCAGCTTGCTCTTATGTTCTTCTCGCCATTCGACCGGAATGATCATTTCCGCGAAGCGCGGGTTGACGCGCACGGCGTCACGGTTGGCAAAGAACATCATGTCCGGGCGCCGGGCTTTCAAAAGATCGAAGACGGCGACACCGTCGGCGATGCCGGTCGGATGATTGCTGACGAGGATGAAGCCGCCGGAGGCGGGGATGCGCTCGCCATTGGTCACCGCAATGTCGAGCTTCAGGCCATTGCTCAGATATTCAAAGGCCTGGAAACCCGGCATGTTGGCGACGGCGTCGGCGAACTCAATCGCCTTGCTGTAGCGTAGCAGCGTGTAGAGGAAAGGCCGCATCAGCGGCCAGACCGGATTGCGCACGATCTTTTGACCGCGTTCGGCAATCAAGGTGTCAACAATGTGGCCAGGTTGGCCGTGAGATACCAGGGCGATGGCTCCTGCGAGCTGTCCGAGAGCGCTCATCGAATCACGGCGTGCCATGAAAATTCCTGCTGGTTGAGTGATGATCTATCGCAGCGTAATATGATCGAAGCATGACAGCAGTCGCAAAACATTAGGGATTCCATAACCCTCGTACTGCAAAGTGGCAGATCGAGTTACAAATTCAAGAGGTCGTCCCTGAGCGAACTGTTGATCATCGCCGATCCGGCACTCATGGCCGAACGCCAGTCCTGGCTGGAAAGCCTCGGACGCGAGCGACGCCTTTCTGGGCACACGCTCGATGCCTATGAGCGCGACACGCGGCAGTTTTTCGCTTTCATGACCGGTCATCTCGGCGGGCCTGTCTCGCTCAAGGATATCGAGGCGCTGCGTCCGGCGGATTTCCGCGCTTTCCTCGCCGCACGCCGAAAGCAAGGATCCGGCGCCCGTTCGCTCGGACGCAACCTGGCCGGTCTTCGCTCGCTTTTGCGCCATCTGGAAAAGAAAGGCATGGTGAATGCCGCCGGTGCGGCTGCCGTGCGTTCCCCGCGGCAGCCGAAGTCGCTTCCCAAGCCGCTATCGGACAAGCAGGCATTGACCGTTGTCGGTGATCAGGCCCAGCTCCAGGACGAACCCTGGATCGCTGTCCGCGATGCTGCGGTCATGACATTGCTTTACGGCTGCGGCCTCCGAATTTCCGAGGCGCTCGACCTGACTGCGGATGCTATCGGACCGGCTGCGACAACGTTGCGCATCACGGGCAAGGGCAACAAGACCCGGCTCGTGCCGCTTCTGCCTGTTGTCATCGAGGCCGTCGACAAATACCGTGCTCTCTGCCCGTATCAGCTGGAAAGAGGAGAGCCGCTTTTCCGCGGCGCGCGCGGCGGAAAACTGCAGGCGGCGATCATCCAGCGCGCCATGCAGAAGCTCAGGAGCGCCTTCGGCCTGCCGGAGACGGCAACGCCGCATGCGCTCCGGCATTCATTCGCGACGCACCTGCTCGCCGGTGGCGGGGATTTGCGTACCATCCAGGAATTGCTCGGTCATGCCAGTCTATCGACAACGCAGGTCTATACCGGCGTTGATGCATCGCGGCTGCTCGAAGTCTATGATCGCGCCCATCCGCGCGCGTAACAGAACGTTAACCGGTCTCTTTAAGGGAATATGCGCGAGCGGGGCGTAGAGCTGATTGGGTGTTTATGATCGAGACATCGAAATGAATATTTCCATCGGCGAGAGAAGCATCTCCCTTGCACGCCCACGGCCGGGTGATATCGCCCTCGGCCTGATTGCCGCCTGTCATCTGCTGCTTGTCGCTGCGCTGCTGGTTGCCCTCTTCTGGTTTTCGCCAGCCGAGGCCGCAGACGATGCGGCGTGCGGAGGCAAGAATCTCCTGACCGACCTGCCGCGCACGGACCCTCAACGCTATGCAGGCATGGTCAGGGAAGCCGATGAGACGCCGAATGGAAAAAGCACCTTCTGGAAGATAGAGAAGCCCGGTCTGAAGCCGTCCTGGCTGCTCGGCACCATGCATGTGACCGATCCACGTGTGCTCACCATGCCCAAGGGGGCGCCGGAGGCCAACGCAAAGGCGGACACGATCATCATCGAATCCGACGAGATCCTGGATGAGAAAAAGGCCGCGCTCGCCCTTCTCGCCAAGCCCGAGCTGACCATGTTCACCGACGGCAAGACGATCAGCGCACTCCTGTCGCCGGAAGACAATGCCCGTCTGGAAACGGGATTGAAACAGCGCGGAATTCCGCTTTCAGCGGTTTCCCGCATGAAGCCGTGGATGATTGCCAGCGTCGTCACCTTGCCTGCCTGCGAGATCGCACGCAAGGCAAAGGGCGCTAAATTCCTTGACCAGAAGATTGCAACCGATGCCGCAGCCGAGGGCAAGCAGGTCAGGGGGCTCGAGACTCTTGCTGAGCAGATTCAGGCGATGGCCGATCTGCCCGTTGAATTCCATGTCAAATCGCTGATCGAAACCCTCGAACTCGGCGATCAGATGAACGACATCATCGAGACCATGACCGAGCTCTATCTCTCCGGCAATATCGGCATGACCATGCCCATGCTGAAGGCCGTGACGCCGGACGGCGAGGGGACGGATGGCGAGTATGCTGCCTTCGAACAGCGCATCATTCTCGACCGCAACAAGATCATGGCCGAACGCGCAGCTCCGATCCTTGCCAACGGCAATGTCTTCATGGCCGTCGGCGCGTTGCATCTGCCCGGCGATTCAGGGCTTGTCGAGCTGCTGCGCCGGCAGGGCTTCAGTGTAACATCCGTCGACTGACGTCAAAAAAAGCCGCGGCAGCGCCGCAGCTTTCGGATTTCTCGCAGATCAGCTTACATATGGATCGGCTTGAAGAAGGTGGCCAAAGCCGCTTCCTTGACCGCTTCCGACATGGTCGGATGTGCATGGCAGGTGCGGCCGAGATCTTCCGAGGAACCGCCGAATTCCATGAGCACGGCGATCTCGTGGATCATCTCGCCTGCGCCGAAGCCGACTATATGACCGCCGAGCACACGGTCGGTCTCCTTGTCCGCCAGGATCTTGACGAAACCATCCGTCGCCAGCATGGCGCGGGCACGGCCGTTCGCCGTGAAGGGGAACTTGCCGACCTTGTAGGCAATGCCCGCGGCCTTCAGCTCTTCCTCGGTCTTGCCGACGGAGGCGATTTCCGGCTGGGTGTAGACGACGCTCGGGATGACATCGTAGTTCACGTGACCGGCCTGGCCGGCAATGATCTCGGCGAGCGCCACGCCCTCGTCTTCCGCCTTGTGGGCCAGCATCGGCCCTTTCACGACGTCGCCGATCGCGTAGATGCCGTCGACATTGGTCTTAAAATGACCGTCGATCTCGACACGGCCACGGTTGTCGAGCTTGACGCCGGCTTCTTCAAGGCCGAGGCCTGCAGTATAGGGCGCGCGACCGGTTGCGATCAGCACGACTTCGGCGTCGAGCGTGACTTTGTCGCCACCTTTGATCGGCTCGAAAGTAACATTGGCGCCATTGCCCGACTTTTCGACGCCGGTGACTTTCGCACCGAGATGAAATTCGATTCCCTGCTTTGCGAGCAGACGCTGGGACTGCTTTGCGACTTCGCCGTCCATGCCGCCGAGAATGGTGTCGAGATATTCAACGACCGTGACCTTGGAGCCGAGACGCGACCAGACCGAGCCCATTTCGAGACCGATGACGCCGCCGCCGACCACGATCATGGTTGCTGGCACCTTTTCCAGCGCGATGCCGCCGGTTGAGGAAATGATCACCTTTTCATCGAAGTCGACCTGGACGCCGGGGATGCCGGCAACATCGGAGCCGGTGGCAATCACGATGTTTCTGCCTTCGATTTCCTGTGCCTCGCCCTTGTCGTTGGTGACGGAAACCTTGCCGGCGGAGACGATCTTGCCGGTGCCATGGAAGGCGTCGATCTTGTTCTTCTTGAACAAGAAGGCGACACCGTCGACATTCGCCTTAACGGTCGCATCCTTGTGCGCCATCATCTTCGAAAGATTCAGCTTCGGTGCCGCAACCTCGACACCGAACGCATCCAGGCCATGGCCGGCCTGATGGAACATCTCGGACGCATGCAGCAGTGCCTTGGACGGGATGCAGCCGATGTTGAGGCAGGTGCCGCCATAGGTCGCGCGCTTTTCGACGACGGCAACCTTGAGCCCGATCTGCGCCGCCTTGATGGCGCAGACATAGCCGCCGGGACCGGTTCCTATGACGATAAGATCGTAAGCCATGTATTTATCCTCTTTGAAAATCCATCAGTCCGCGGCGCGCGACAGAGCGAGACGCAAACCAAATCCAAAAAAGCTGCCGCACTGGCAGCACTCCTCCCGGTCCCGTCATTCTGTGCAGCCCTTAAGGGTCAGCACATCTGAAGGCGCGACGGTCGCCTTTCCTTCTCCCCAGATCGAAGATTTGCGAACGGCTGGACCGAAGTCCGGCAGCACCAGCCGGGTAGCCGCTTCAGCGCCCTCGGGCGGCAGCACATCGGTTTTGCCTGCTTCATCGGAGGCGAAGATCGTTCCCTGCCAGACGGTACAGGCGCTAAGTTCGGCGCCCGTCACATCCCCTCCGGGGCAATTGAACAGGATGATTCCATTCGATTGGGGCGGATCGTCAGATTGCATGACGTAGCCGTCGAGCATCAGGGACGTCTTCTGCACGGCGACCCTGAAGCGATTGCTGGCCGCCGCGGCCTCGGATTCGAGGGGTTCGAACCGCAGTTCGTAGGCGCCGTCGGCATCGCCGTAGATGGCCCGCTCCTGCACACAATCGGCCAGTGCCGGTATCGGAAAAGAAGCACAGGCAATCATCATCCAATGGATAGGACCCAGCCGTCTGGTCGTGCTTTTGATCGCGGTGCTCACTGTTTTTCCGCCTCCTGCTGCCCGTCGGCGTTCCTGGTCGAATGGAAATGCTTGAGCAGCACGAGTGGGCGGTTATCCGCGAAGCGGATGTTGGCGGCGGCAATTGCGCCGAAAGCCTGATCAAGCTTCTCCGGATCGTGGCCCAGCGTGATGCTTCTTTCGAAAGCGGAGCGGTCGAATTGTATGATGGGGGCAGGGCCGATACGCTCGGAGCAAAGCTCTAGATCACTTATGGGAATGGTCCCGGTCAAGCGACGGGAAAGCTCGGCATCATCAAGCGAGGCCAGCCCGAAACCGCTGCTGGCCTTCGCAACATGCCATCCAGCCGCCCGCGCGGAGCAGGGTACATGAATAGCGACGGCGGACACGAGCCCGGCCAGCGCACGCATGTACCACTTCCCCATGAGAGCCGCTCCTCAGAGGTCGAGAACCAGCCGCTCCGGATCTTCAAGGCTTTCCTTGACGCGTACGAGGAAGGTAACGGCTTCCTTGCCATCGACGATGCGGTGGTCGTAAGAGAGCGCCAAATACATCATCGGACGGATGACCACCTGACCGCCGATCGCGACCGGACGTTCCTGAATCTTGTGCATGCCGAGGATGCCCGACTGCGGCGCGTTGAGGATCGGCGAAGACATCAGCGATCCGTAGACACCGCCGTTGGAGATGGTGAACGTACCGCCCTGCATGTCGGCCATGGAAAGCTGCCCGTCGCGGGCGGCCTTGCCGAGGCGGCCGATTTCCTTCTCGATCCCGGCGATCGACATCTGGTCGGCATCACGCACGATCGGGACGACAAGACCCTTGTCGGTGCCGACTGCGACGCCGATGTGGCAGTAATTCTTATAGATGATGTCGGTACCGTCGATCTCGGCGTTGACGGCCGGCAGTTCCTTCAGCGCATGCGTGACCGCCTTGGTGAAGAAGCCCATGAAACCGAGCTTGACGCCGTGCTTCTTCTCGAAGATGTCCTTGTACTTATTGCGCAGGTCCATGACGGCCTTCATGTCCACCTCGTTATAGGTGGTGAGCATGGCAGCGGTGTTCTGCGCGTCCTTGAGGCGCTTGGCGATGGTCTGGCGCAGGCGGGTCATCTTGACGCGCTCCTCGCGGGCTGCGTCCTCGACGGTCGACGGACCGCGCGGCGCAGCCGGGGCGGGGGCAGGTGCAGACGACGGAGCGGAGATGCCTTTTGCGACCGCCGCGATGACGTCGCCCTTCAGAACCTGGCCGCGCTTGCCGCTGCCATCGACCTGCTCGGCGGAAAGATTGTTTTCGGCGAGCATCTTGGAGGCAGCCGGTGCCGGCGGCATCGAAGAGACCGCAGCCGGAGCGGCGGCCGGTGCTGCCGCAGCAGGTGCAGCCGGAGCAGCGGCCACAGTTTCGGGAACCTTTGCAGGTGCTGCGGCCGGAGCAGCTACTGCACCGGCGGCGCCTGCCGCGATCTGGCCGAGAAGTGCGCCGAGCCCGACCGTCTCGCCGGCCTGGGCGACGATTTCGGAGAGGGTGCCGGCAGCAGGAGCCGGAACCTCGATCGTCACCTTGTCGGTTTCAAGCTCGAGAATTGGCTCATCGGCCTTCACGGTGTCGCCGACCTTCTTGAACCAGGTGCCGACGGTTGCCTCGCTGACGGATTCGCCGAGGGTTGGGACGCGGATTTCTGTGGCCATTGTTCAAATCCTGAATTGATAGTTATCGAATTAGACGGCGGTTGCGGCGCCAGATTGCCGGAAGAGCAGTGAGGGCATAGGGGATACTTCATAGCTGAACCCGAGATCCGCGATGGTGACGGGGTCAGCCTCTATAAGTGCCTGAACCGCATCGGCATCGTCGACCTCGACGACAGCCATGCCCCAGGCTCCCCGGGGGTCGAAAACGGGCCCGACGGCGATCGCCGTGCCCGCTTGAGTCTGCCGGAGCCAATAGTCAGCATGTTCTTTCATCGCCGCCATTTCCTCCCCGGTCGCATCATGCGGAAAGCTTGGACGCGGAGGCACGAGTTTCATGTGAAAATATGCCATCCGCTCTTCCTCAGCCTCCGAGCGCATCCTCGAGGAATGCGGCAAGCTGCGCCAGATGTTTGGACATCAGACCGGTCGCGGGAGAGGCGGCTGCCGGACGACCGGTATAGCGCACGCGCTGATACTTGGCGTCGATATGGGCGAGCACCCACTCCAGATACGGATCGATGAACGACCATGCGCCCATGTTCTTCGGCTCTTCCTGGCACCAGACCATTTCGGCGTTGCGGAAGCGCGAAAGCTCGTTGATGAGCGCCTTGGCCGGGAACGGATAGAGCTGCTCGACGCGCAGGATGTAGATGTCGTCGATGCCACGCTTTTCGCGCTCCTCGAGAAGATCGTAATAGACCTTGCCGCTGCAGAGCACGACGCGACGGATCTTGCTGTCCTTCTGCAGCTTGATCGGTCCGTCCTTGATGACCTCGGCATCGTCCCAGAGCAGACGGTGGAACGAGGACTCTCCGGCAAGTTCCGCAAGGCTCGATGTTGCCCGCTTGTGGCGAAGCAGCGATTTCGGTGTCATCAGGATGAGCGGCTTGCGGAAGTCACGCTTCAGCTGACGGCGCAGGATGTGGAAGTAGTTTGCCGGCGTCGTGACGTTGGCGACCTGCATGTTGTCTTCGGCGCAGAGCTGCAGAAAGCGTTCGAGGCGAGCGGACGAGTGTTCCGGGCCCTGGCCCTCATAGCCATGCGGCAGAAGGCAAACGAGGCCCGACATGCGCAGCCACTTGCGTTCACCAGACGAGATGAACTGATCGAAGATGACCTGCGCGCCGTTGGCGAAGTCGCCGAACTGCGCTTCCCAGAGCGTTAGCGCATTCGGACGGGCTAGCGAATAGCCATATTCGAAACCGAGAACGGCCTCTTCCGAAAGCATCGAATTGATGACCTCGTAACGCGCCTGGCTCGGCGAGAGATTGGCGAGCGGAATGTAGCGCTCCTCGGTTTCCTGATCGTAGAGAACCGAATGGCGCTGCGAAAAGGTGCCGCGTTCGCAATCCTGTCCGGAGAGACGGATCTTGTGGCCTTCGACGCAGAGCGAACCGAAGGCCAGCGCTTCCGCCATGGCCCAGTCGATGCCTTCACCGGTCTGAACCATGTTGGCGCGGTTTTCCATGAAGCGCTGGATGGTGCGGTGCGCATGAAAACCGGCCGGGATTTCCGACAGCTTGCGGCCGATATCCTTCAGGGTCTTCATCGGGACGGCCGTCTTTCCGCGGCGCTGCTCGTCGGCATTGTCAGCGGTGCGCAGGCCCGACCATTCGCCGTCCAGCCAATCTGCCTTGTTCGGCTTGTAGGACTGGCCAGCCTCGAATTCCTGTTCGAGATGCGCGCGCCAATCGGCCTTCATCTTCTCGACTTCGCCGTCACTCAGCAGACCTTCAGCCACAAGCCGTTCCGCATAGAGCTGCAACACCGTCTTATGGCTGCGGATGACCCGGTACATCTTCGGCTGCGTGAAGGACGGCTCGTCGCCTTCGTTATGGCCGTAGCGACGATAGCAGAACATGTCGACGACGACGGGCTTGTGGAACTTCATGCGGAATTCGGTGGCAATCTTCGCCGCGTAGACGACGGCTTCCGGATCGTCGCCGTTGACGTGGAAGATCGGCGCCTCGATCATCTTGGCGACGTCGGATGGATAGGGCGACGAACGCGAGAAGGCCGGATTGGTGGTAAAGCCGATCTGGTTGTTGATGATGACGTGCATCGTGCCGGCAACGCGATGGCCGCGCAGGCCGGAAAGGCCGAGAATTTCCGCAACGACGCCCTGGCCTGCGAAGGCCGCGTCGCCGTGGATCAGGAGCGGCATGACCTTGGCGCGCTCGGAAAGCGGAATGATGTCACCGTCCCACACGGTAGCGCTCATGTCCTGCTTGGCGCGGGCCTTCCCCATGACGACCGGGTTGACGATTTCAAGATGCGACGGATTCGCCGTCAGCGAAAGGTGAACCTTGTTGCCGTCGAATTCACGGTCGGAAGAGGCACCGAGATGGTACTTGACGTCGCCCGAGCCTTCGACTTCGTCCGGCGCGTAGGAACCGCCCTTGAACTCATGGAAGATGGCGCGGTGCGGCTTCGCCATGACCTGGGAGAGGACATTCAGGCGGCCGCGATGGGCCATGCCGAAGACGGCTTCCTTAAGGCCGAGATGGCCGCCGCGCTTGAGGATCTGTTCCAGGGCGGGAATAAGCGATTCACCGCCGTCGAGACCGAAGCGCTTCGTACCCTTGAACTTGACGTCGAGAAACTGTTCGTAACCTTCGGCTTCGACCAGCTTGGCGAGGATCGCCTTCTTGCCTTCCGGTGTGAAAGCAACGCCCTTGTCCGGACCTTCGATCCGCTCCTGGATCCAGGCCTTTTCCTCAGGATTGGACATGTGCATGAATTCGACGCCGAGCGTCGAGCAATAGGTGCGCTCGAGGATCTCGATCATCTCGCGGACGGTCGCGTATTCGAGCCCAAGCACGTTGTCGATGAAGATCTTGCGGTCGTAATCCGCCTCGGTGAAACCGTAGGCCTCGGGAGAGAGCTCCTTATAGTCCTCCACGGCTGCGGCGATGCCGAGGGGATCGAGCTTGGCATGCAGATGGCCGCGCATGCGGTAGGCGCGGATCATCATGATGGCGCGGACGGAATCCCGCGTCGCCTGCAGGATCTGAGCCATGTCTACCGGTTTTCCGGTCGCCGCGGCTTCGGCCGTTGCCTTGGCCTTCACCTTGGTCTCGATCGCCTTTTCGACAACAACACCCCAATCGCCGTCGAGGGCGGAGACGAGGTCGCCGTTCGCCTGGATCGGCCAGTTCTTCCGCCGCCAGGACGCGCCCTTCGCCGCCTTCTTCACGTCGTCAGGATTGTCTTCCAGCGCCTTGAAAAAGGCGCTCCACTCGCTGGAGACCGATGCGGGATCGTCTTCGTAGCGCGCATAGAGCTGCTCGATATAGGCAGCATTGGCGCCGTCCAGGAACGAGGTGATCTGAAACTGCTCGTTGGCTTCTTGCCTTGCCATGGTGATGCGCGGACGCTTCCGTCCGCCTCCTGACTTTGATTAGATTGCCGGTCATCTTCATCCGGCTGCCGCATTCACATCTGCCGCCGTCAGCGGCACATCTGCATCAAAACATCAAATGCCGGACGGGAGGCGCAGATGCCGTTCTCCCGTCCGGGCATGTACTATGTTGGTTCAGCCCTTAAGGACTTCAACCAGGGTCTTGCCGAGGCGGGCCGGAGATGGCGACACGCGAATGCCCGCCGATTCCATCGCCGCGATCTTGTCTTCAGCGCCGCCCTTGCCGCCGGAAATTACCGCACCGGCATGGCCCATCGTGCGGCCGGGAGGTGCCGTGCGGCCGGCGATGAAGCCGACCATCGGCTTCTTGCGGCCCTTCTTGGCTTCGTCCTTCAGAAACTGGGCGGCGTCCTCTTCGGCCGAGCCGCCGATTTCGCCGATCATGATGATCGACTTCGTCTCGTCGTCGGCGAGGAACATTTCCAGCATATCGATGAATTCCGTACCCTTGACCGGGTCGCCGCCGATGCCGACGGCCGTCGTCTGGCCGAGACCTTCGTTGGTGGTCTGGAAGACGGCTTCATAGGTGAGCGTGCCGGAACGCGAGAGAACGCCGACGGAACCCTTCTTGAAGATGGAGCCCGGCATGATGCCGATCTTGCATTCGTTCGGGGTCAGCACGCCGGGGCAGTTCGGGCCGATGAGGCGCGACTTTGACTTGTCGAGGCGGGCCTTCACCTTGACCATGTCGGCCACCGGAATGCCTTCCGTGATGCAGACGATCAGCGGGATTTCGGCATCGATGGCTTCGATGATCGCTGCCGCAGCACCTGCCGGCGGGACGTAGATGACCGAAGCGTTGGCACCCGTCGCGTCCTTGCCGTCGGCAACGGATTTGAAGATCGGCAGCTTTTCGCCGCCCTTGCCGGTCCAAGTTTCGCCGCCCTTGGAAGGATGGATGCCGCCGACCATCTTTGTGCCGTGATAGGCGAGCGCCTGCTCGGTGTGGAAGGTGCCGGTCTTGCCGGTCAGGCCCTGAACGAGAACCTTGGTGTCTTTGTTGATGAGAATAGACATGCGAGGCCTTTGTTACGAGAGTTGGGAAGACGGAGCCATGATCGGTCTCAGCCCTTCACGGCCTTGACGATCTTCTGGGCTGCGTCGTCGAGATCGTCTGCCGAGATCACGTTGAGGCCGGACTCGTTGATGATCTTCTTGCCGAGTTCGACGTTCGTGCCTTCGAGGCGGACGACAAGCGGAACCTTGAGGCCGACTTCCTTGACGGCTGCGAGCACGCCTTCGGCGATGACGTCGCATTTCATGATGCCGCCGAAGATGTTGACCAGGATACCCTGGACGGCCGGATCGGCGGTGATGATCTTGAAGGCCGCGGTTACCTTCTCCTTGGAGGCGCCGCCACCGACGTCGAGGAAGTTCGCCGGCTCGGCTCCGTAGAGCTTGATGATGTCCATGGTCGCCATGGCGAGACCTGCGCCGTTGACCATGCAGCCGATGTTGCCGTCGAGGGCGACATAGGCGAGGTCATGCTCGTGGGCGGCAATTTCCTTTTCGTCTTCCTCGGTCGTGTCGCGCAGTGCCTGCACGTCCGCGTGGCGGAAGAGCGCGTTACCGTCGAACGAAACCTTGGCGTCGAGAACGCGCAGATGGCCGTTCGTCATGACGATCAGCGGGTTGACCTCGAGCAGGCTCATGTCCTTTTCGACGAAAGCCTTGTAGAGGGCCGGGAAGAGCTTGTCGGCGTCGGCTCGTGCCGCGCCTTCGAGCTTCAGAGCGTCGGAAAGCTTCGCGATGTCTGCAGCCGTTACGCCGGCATCCGGATTGATCGCGACCGTGATGATCTTCTCAGGTGTATCGTGAGCGACCGTCTCGATGTCCATGCCGCCTTCCGTCGAAACGACGAAGGCAACCTGGCCGACGGACCGGTCAACGAGGATCGAGAGATAGAGTTCGCGATCGATGTCGGCGCCGTCCTCGATATAGAGACGGTTGACCTGCTTGCCGGCCGGACCCGTCTGCTTGGTGACGAGCGTGTGACCAAGCATTTCCTTGGCATTGGAAACGACGTCCGCGACGGACTTGGCAAGGCGGACGCCGCCCTTGGCGTCGGGAGCGAGTTCCTTGAACTTGCCCTTGCCGCGGCCGCCGGCATGGATCTGGCTCTTTACGACGTAGAGGGGCCCAGGAAGCTTCTTTGCCGCAGCCTCGGCTTCGTCGGCGGAGAAGATGGCGATGCCGTCCGCGACGGGGGCTCCGTAGCTCTTCAGCAGAGCCTTGGCCTGATATTCATGGATGTTCATGGGTCTATCCTATTGCAGACGAGACGAATTACTTGAGAGCCGGAGCGATGTTGACGCAGGCTTCGCAGAGCCCGGCGACGGCGCCGACGGACTTGTCGAAGGCTTCCTTCTCGGCCTTGTTGAGGTCGATTTCGATGATGCGCTCGACACCGCCGGCGCCGATGACGGTCGGAACGCCGACATACATGTCCTTGACGCCGTATTGGCCGGAGAGGTGGGCCGCGCAGGGCAGAACGCGCTTCTTGTCCTTGAGGTAGGATTCGGCCATTGCGATTGCCGAAGCAGCCGGTGCGTAGAAGGCGGAGCCCGTCTTCAGGAGGCCGACGATCTCGGCGCCGCCATCACGGGTGCGCTGAATGATTTCTTCGAGACGCTCCTTAGTGACCCAGCCCATGGTGATGAGGTCGGTCAGCGGAATGCCTGCAACAGTCGAGTAACGGGCGAGCGGCACCATCGTGTCGCCATGGCCGCCGAGGACGAAAGCCGTGACGTCTTCGACAGAAACGTTGAATTCCTTGGCAAGGAAAAGGCGGAAGCGCGAAGAGTCGAGAACGCCGGCCATGCCGACGACCTTATTGGTCGGCAGACCGGAAAACTTCTGCAAAGCCCAGACCATGGCGTCGAGCGGGTTGGTGATGCAGATCACGAAAGCGTCAGGGGCATATTTCTTGATGCCGGCGCCGACCTGTTCCATGACCTTGAGATTGATGCCAAGAAGGTCGTCACGGCTCATGCCCGGCTTGCGCGGCACACCGGCGGTGACGATGCAGACATCGGCGCCTTCGATGGCGGAATAGTCGCTGGCACCGGTCAGATTGGCGTCAAATCCTTCGACTGGGGAGGACTGGGCGATGTCGAGACCTTTGCCCTGTGGAATTCCATCCGCAATATCGAACAGGACAATGTCGCCCAGCTCTTTCAGGCCGGCGAGATGTGCCAGCGTGCCACCAATCATACCAGAACCAATGAGTGCGATCTTGTTACGCGCCATTTCGGGTTTCCTTTGCGATCAAAATCCTTGGCAACGCAAACAAGCGCACGCCAATGCAGCCAATCGCATAGACCCTGAGGCCAGAAATGGCAATTGATTATTTTGAGCCAAGGAATTTCAATCGGTTAGATATTAAAAATCTTACGTAAACGTAAGAGTTTCCGTCACGAAAATGTCATTCTGCCGCGCGCCGGCCCTGATGGGCCGCAAGGTAATCGGCACTGCGCATCTCAAAAAGCCGGGAAACGGTTCTGTCGAATTCGAAGCCTTCGGTTCCCCTTCTTTCGATGAGGAGCTCTTCGGGCATCGCCGCCGCAGTGGCGTAAAGTCTTACTCCTTGATCATAAAGCGTATCCACCAAAATGATGAAGCGCTTCGTTTGGTTCCGCTTGGTGGGGCTGAGCAACGGAATGTGATCGAGAAAGATCGTATCGAAGCGTTCGGCGATCGCCAGGAAATCGGCCGCACCAAGCGGCTGATCACAAAGATCCGCAAAGGAAAAGCGCGCCATCCGGTCGGCCGCGAGCGGCACGTGGATCTTGCGACCTTTCATCGCGATATCCATCGGTTGCGCCTTTCGTCCATGCAGCGCGTGCGCCCAGGAGGCATCCATCGCCATGTCGGTACGCCTATCAATCGGCGTCAGGTAGACCGGCTGGCTGTCGAGTTTCTCCATCCGGTAATCCGTCGGCGAATCGAGGGTTACGATGTTGAGATGCCGCTTCAGGAGATCGATGAACGGCAAAAACAGGCCGCGGTTGAGGCCGTCGCGATAAAGATTGTCGGGCTCGACATTGGAGGTCGCGACCAGAACGCAACCTTTGGAAAACAGCTCGGAAAACAGCCGTGACAGGATCATCGCATCGGCGATGTCCGTCACCGTGAATTCATCGAAGCAGAGCAGTTCTGCTTCCGCAAAGAGGTCGGCGGCGACGGGCGGCACCGGGTCGGCCTGTTTGGTTTCGCCGTCCTTCAGCCTTTGCCGGTGGCGGGCGATGCGATTGTGCACATCGGCCATGAATTCGTGGAAATGGGCCCGCCGCTTGCGTTTGCAGGGTGCAAGCGCGAAGAACATGTCCATCAGCATCGTCTTGCCACGTCCGACGCTGCCGTGGATGTAGAGCCCCTTTGTCGTATCGGTCGGCTTCTTCCTGTTTGCAAAGAGCCAGCCGAGGGCGCTCGATTTGGCGGCTGGGCGTCGCTGCTTGAGATCCGCGAGGACCCGGTCGAGATAACCGGCAACCTCCATCTGGGCGGAATCGACCTGAAGCGACCCGGAAACCGTAAGCGACTTCAGCTGTTCGCTGACGCTAAGGGTATAGTCAGGCATGGGCTGCATGGAGGAACTTGCCTGTATGTCGTGAAGGCGGCAAGGCCGCCGGGTCTTTACCTGCTGAGACTGATCGGCTGGCCGGAATTGGTCGAGCCGTCGAAGCGCGCATCGGCCGTCTTGTAGACACGCCCGATCGGATTGCCGGTACGATCCTTCAATATGACCTGCTTGCCGGAAACCTCCCAGGATCCCATCGCCGTCAACTCACCGACACAGCCACGGGTGCCGCCGCGCGAGCCGCTGCCGAGATTGGTGAGCGTCAGGAACATGTCGCAGGTCGTACCGGCGTTGGAGACGCGCCAGCTTCCGACCATCGATTCCTTGGTGACATCCATGGCACTGGCAGCCATCGCGTCGGGGGACTGCGCCGCGGCCGTATTGGTCGCAGTCGTCGGCGCCGCGGGAAATTGAGAGCCGCCCGACGGGGCCGCAAGCTGTCCAGACTGCACCGATGGAACGGGCTGCGCCTGCAGGGGAGGAGGAGAATAAAGGGAATCGTTGTATGCCGTGCGCTGGCAGCCGGCTAGCGACAGAACGATCGCTACACCTGTCGCCGCATATCGTAACCGCATCATCACACTCCTGAATTTCAGCTCTAGCCGCGCGGAATTTGTCGTTGCACAAGTCCCGAATATCTTATGTCGCTTTGGTTAATCAAGTCGCAACGACATAAATCTACTTGACACACCTGATCGACCCAAATCCAGCCCCGCTGGACTACTGCCGGTAAAAGGTGTCAGCAACGTGTCGCGCGCGGCAGTCTCTTTCGGAGGTCTCAGGATCGCGTTCCAATCCGGTCGCGGGAGCAATCATCATCGCTGTCGTGGACAGGACCCCGATGGTCCCAAAGTCACCGTGTCATTCGATCGAGAACTGCACGCGAGCGCCTAGACTCGACGTTCGACCATCATCTTCTTGATCTCGGCGATTGCCTTTGCCGGGTTAAGGCCCTTCGGGCATGTCTGCGCGCAGTTCATGATCGTGTGGCAGCGATAGAGGCGGAACGGATCCTCGAGATCGTCGAGGCGCTCGCCGGTGGCTTCGTCGCGGGAATCGATCAGCCAACGATAGGCCTGCAGGAGGACGGCCGGGCCGAGATAGCGGTCGCCGTTCCACCAGTAACTCGGACAGGAGGTCGAGCAGCAGGCGCAAAGAATGCACTCGTAGAGGCCGTCGAGCTTCAGGCGGTCTTCATGGCTCTGCTTCCATTCCTTGGCCGGCGTCGGCGAAACCGTCTTCAGCCAGGGCTCGATCGAACGATGCTGGGCATAGAAGTTGGTGAGATCCGGGACGAGGTCCTTGACAACAGGCATGTGCGGCAGCGGATAGATCTTCACGGTACCTCTGATCTCGTCCATGCCCTTGGTGCAGGCGAGCGTATTGGTGCCGTCGATGTTCATGGCGCAGGAGCCGCAGATGCCTTCGCGACAGGAACGGCGGAGCGTCAGTGTCGGATCGATCTTGTTCTTGATGTAGAGAAGACCGTCGAGCACCATCGGACCGCAATCGTCGACATCGATATAGAAGGTATCGATACTCGGGTTCTGGCCGTCATCCGGGTTCCAGCGATAGACGCGGAATTCGCGGGTGTTCGTGGCGCCTGCCGGCTTCGGCCAGACCTTGCCTTCACGCATCTGAGAGTTCTTGGGGAGAGCGAGTTCAACCATGTCCAGTTCCTCTCAAAATCAGTAGACGCGTGCCTTCGGCTCGATCTTGTGGGGATCGATGCCCTCGGCAAGAAGGTCCGTATGAACCGGGCGGTAGTCGAGCTTGACCTCACCGGCCTCATTGACCCAGGCCAGCGTATGTTTGCGCCAGTTGACATCGTCGCGGCCGCCATACGGACCGCTGGTATAGTCCTCGCGGGCATGGGAACCGCGGCTTTCCTTACGGGCCTCGGCGCCGTAGACCGTCGCGATGGCATTGGCCATCAGGTTTTGAAGCTCCAGCGTCTCGACAAGATCGGAGTTCCAGATCATCGAGCGGTCGGTCACCTTGATATCCCCGAGCTCTTTCCAGATCTCCGAGAGGCGACGGCATCCCGATTCCAGCGACTCCTGGGTGCGGAACACGGCTGCGTCTTCCTGCATGGCACGCTGCATTTTCTCGCGCAGAACCGCCGTCGGCGTGCCGCCATTGGCATTTCTCAGTCCGTCGAAGCGATCCATGATCCTGTCGCAGGCCGCCGTGTTGAGGGCCGGAATCGGCTCGCCACGGTCGATAACTTCGCCGGCACGGATGGCCGCGGCACGACCGAACACGACCAGGTCGATCAGCGAGTTGGAGCCCAGACGATTGGCGCCGTGCACCGAGGCGCAGCCTGCTTCGCCGACGGCCATCAGGCCGGGCGCGATGCGTTCCGGATTGCTGCCATCCGCATTCAGGACCTCACCCCAATAGTTCGTCGGGATGCCGCCCATGTTGTAGTGGACTGTCGGCAGGACCGGAATCGGTTCGCGGGTCACATCGACGCCCGCGAAGATCTTGGCGCTTTCCGAAATGCCCGGCAGGCGCTCGTGCAGGACCGCCGGATCGAGATGGTCGAGATGCAGGAAGATGTGGTCCTTGTTCCTGCCGACGCCGCGACCTTCGCGGATTTCCAGGGTCATGCAGCGCGAGACGACGTCGCGCGAGGCAAGATCCTTTGCCGAAGGCGCATAGCGCTCCATGAAGCGTTCGCCCTCGGAATTGACGAGATAGCCGCCTTCGCCGCGCGCACCTTCCGTGATGAGACAGCCGGAGCCGTAAATGCCGGTCGGATGGAACTGTACGAATTCCATGTCCTGCAGCGGCAGGCCGGCACGGGCGATCATGCCGCCGCCGTCGCCGGTGCAAGTATGGGCAGATGTTGCGGAGAAATAGGCGCGGCCGTAACCGCCGGTCGCCAGCACGACCATCTTGGCGGCGAAGCGATGAATGGTGCCGTCGTCCAGGCACCAGGCGACGACGCCGGTGCAGCGGCCGTCATCCGACATGATGAGATCGAGCGCGAAATATTCGACGAAGAACTCGGCGTTGTTGCGCAGGGACTGACCATAGAGCGTATGCAGAATGGCATGGCCGGTACGGTCTGCGACAGCGCAGGTGCGCTGCACCGGCGGACCTTCGCCGAAATTCTGCATATGGCCGCCGAACGGCCGCTGGTAGATCTTGCCCTCTTCGTTGCGCGAGAAGGGCACGCCGTAGTGCTCGAGTTCGTAAACGGCCTTCGGTGCTTCCATCACCATGTACTGCATGGCGTCGACATCGCCGAGCCAGTCGGAACCCTTGACGGTGTCGTAGAGGTGCCATTGCCAGCTGTCCGGCGTCATGTTCTGCAGCGAGGCGGCAATCCCGCCCTGGGCCGCAACGGTGTGGGAGCGGGTCGGGAAGACCTTGGTGATGCAGGCGGTGCGGAAGCCCTGTTCGGCCATTCCAAGCGTGGCGCGCAGGCCGGCACCGCCGGCGCCGACGACGATCACGTCATAGGAATGATCGACATACTGGTAGGCTTTCCCATTCTGAGCGGGTGAGCTGATCGATGCCATGATGCAATTATCCCACGAACGCGATTTTCAGAACGGCGAAGAGACAGAGCCCAGCAACGAAAATCGCGAAAAACGTGTTGAGCATCAGAAGAACGATCTTGGCGGCTTCTCCGTGGACATAGTCCTCGATGATGGCCTGCATGCCGAGCCTCATGTGAACGAGGGCGGAAGTGACCATCAGGCCCATGACAACGGCAACGAAGGGATTGGAGAGCGCATGCACAACGTCAGCATAGGGCGCGCCGGCATAAATCATCACGAAGATGACGAAGAAGAGGATGAGCGGAACGTTGGCAACAGCTGTCAGCCGCTGGCGCCAGAAGTGGTCGGTGCCTTCCTTTGCAGAGCCGAGCCCGCGTACCCGACCCAAAGGAGTGCGCATGTCCATGAGAGTACCCCTCAGAAGCGGATGATGAAAGCGATCACCCAGACCAGAACGGTCAGACAGAGCGATCCGATGATGTTGGCGATGGCGAGCTTCGTGGAAAATTCCTTTTCGAAACCGTGGCCAAGATCCCACATGAGGTGGCGAAAGCCGCCGAGCATATGGTGAAGCAGCGCCCAGGTGTAGCCGAGCAGGACGAGCCTGCCGATGATGCTGCCGAAAATCCCGTTGACCCAGTCGAAATAGGCCTGGCCGGTCGCGGCGGCAATAAGCCACCAGGCGACGAGGATCGTGCCGAAATAAAGCGCACCGCCGGTAATGCGGTGAACAATCGACATGACCATGGTGGGAATAGGCTTGTAAATCTGCAGATGCGGCGACAGGGGCCGATTATTTGTCACATTCGCCATCAGAACCTCACGGCGTCTTCATATGAGCCTCGAGCTTCGAGGCATTGCCAGGCAACACACGAATGACAAGATTTTATGTGCGTTGCGTCATTGGCGACGTTTAATCACGGAAATGCGGTACGACAAGCACTATTGCTGTCCGCCTCGAATTTAATCGATTCGGGTTACCAAGAGCTTTGCTGCGGGGCAATAAGAAGTGGAATTCACTCCATTTTACCGCCCGTTCCCAACACAAAGTGGACATTGCGCAGGGTTTGTCGCAATCTGTCGTTAACGTTCTCTTAACGGTCGGATATTCAGGAGCTGTCGCTATGGTTCTGCGTTTGTCGAAGGCAGTTGCGCTTGTCCTTTCGCCGTTGATTGCCTTCCCTGCCATGGCGGACGATTTCCGCGGCGGCCATCGGCCTCTCCGCCATCACGGCGGCATTCAGCGGCATCATTCGATCAGTCTCTTCGATCGTCGACATGATTTCCGACCGAGTCGTATCACACGTTTTGCGGACGGAACTGTTCTGCGCTTCGGTCGGCACGATCGCTTCCAACGTCCACGGCATTTGCCCCGGATGGCCTCGGCCAATAGCTATTCTTCCGGAGTGCGCACCGGTACGGTCTTCGTCGTGAACCCGTCTTACGGCAGCGATCTCGGGGGCAGCTATGCGGGCTCCGGCTATGCTTTTACCGCCGACGGGGGAACCTATGTCGTCGCGGACGGATATTTCAGTTATCCCGGCACCGCTCGCCAAAATCTCGCACCGAAAGCGAAGGTGATTGACGTTTCGAGACATCGCAATCCCTGCTCCTACGAAGCGGGCGTCTGCGTCATCCGTCCGTAACCGCATTACAGCGCCGTGCGTCTTACAAGACGCACAAAGGTCGCTGTAACACTTTGATTGCTGCATGGTTTTGTCCTTAAATCGAATTCGATTTAAGGAACCATGCAGTTGAATTCCCATACCGTCGTCTTCTTGACATCGCTGTCCTCGAGCGCCCGCGTGACGGGGACTGCATAGGTCTGGCGAAATTCTAGATGCTCTTTCGGACAATAGGCGCGGCCGGGATCGCCGACCAGGATCAAGCGTCCCTCTGCCGCAAGGTTCCGGAACCAGGGTATGAGGCGTCCGGCGAAATCACGATCATAGAAGACGTCGCCGGCAAGAAGGACATCGGCCTCAATCGGCTGGCCGACGAGATCTTCGCCGAAGAAGGATATCGAAACATCGTTTTCGGCGGCATTAAGCCGTATCGCCGTCTGCGCCCAGGGATCGATGTCCGCCGCAAGAACCTCGGCGGCTCCCGCGAGGCATGCCGCGATCGCTACAAGACCCGAGCCGCTGGCGAAATCGAGGATCCGTTTTCCCGCGACCGTCTCGGGATGGTCGAGGACATAGCGGGCAAGCCCCTGCCCCCCCGCCCAGGCGAAGGCCCAGAAGGGCGGCGGCAGGCCGATCTCCTCCAGCTCTTCCTCCGTCTTCAGCCAAAGCTCATGCGCTTCGCTCGCCAGATGCAGGCGAATTTCCGGCACATGCGGCGGTGCCATGATGCTGGTATTGGCACGAATGAAGATGTCCGGAGCCGTTTTCACATCATCTGTCTCAGCGCGGCGGATTGTCGAGTTCGCCCATTCGGCAGACTTCGAGATATTCCTCGTCGGTCACCGGCTGGACGGAAAGGCGCATGGACGTGACCAGCGACATCTGCGCGAGCTTCGGATTGGCCTTGATATCCTTCAAAGACACCGGCTTCGGCATGTCGCGCACGGCGCGAATATCGACGCAGTCCCAGCGGTCGTCACCCTTCGCCGTCGAATCCGGATGCGACAGGGCACAGACTTCGACGATGCCGACGATATCCAGACCTTCATTGGAGTGATAGAAGAAGCCCTTGTCGCCGATCTTCATGGCTCGCATGTTGTTGCGGGCCAGATAGTTGCGGACGCCGGTCCACTCCGTTCCCTTTTCACCCGCATCCTTCTGGTTTTGCCATGACCAGGAAGAGGGTTCGGATTTGTAAAGCCAATGTGCCATCGATCACGCCTCAGGATTCTTGAAGGTCCAGTTGAACGGTTTGACGTCGACGCTCTCGAAAAGGCCGGCCTTCGCATAGGGATCGGAATCGGCGATCGCTCTGGCTGCCTCGAGATTTTCGGCGCTGACGACGACGAGGCTGCCGGAGGGCTTGCCTTCGGCGTCAAGGAACGGGCCGGCCATTTTTAGCGTACCTTCCGTGTCGAGCCTGTTGAGGTGTTCGACATGGGCCGGGCGCGTCTCCATGCGCACGTTCAGATGACCGGGCTTATCCTTGCAGAGAAAGGCAAAAAGCATCGTCAGTTCTCCTTTTCAAATCCATCAACCATTCATTCGGTGGTAATCGGCCGCGTCATCAATTGCTCGATGGCGGTCGGGATATCGAGCGCCCCCTCGATGATGGCGGAAACGGCGTCGGTGATCGGCATGCTGACGCCAAGCTCCCGGGCGAGTCGCGAAGCAACGGAGGCGGCGTGCGCACCTTCGACCAACATTCCATCGGTCTGGTTCAAAGCCTCGCCGCGACCGAGCGCGATCCCGAACCGCAGATTGCGCGACTGGTGGCTGGTTCCCGTCAGCACGAGATCGCCGAGGCCGGAAAGCCCGCGCACCGTATCGGCTTGCCCGCCTTTGGCAGCAACGAGCCGCGACATTTCCGCAAGACCGCGGCTGATGAGGGCCGCGCGCGCCGAATCGCCGATGCCGCTGCCTTCGACAATGCCGCAGGCGATTGCCAGGACGTTCTTCAACGCGCCGCCGAGCTGCACGCCGATGCGATCGGAAGACGCGTAAAGGCGGAAGGTGCGGCAGGAAAGGACCTGTGCCAGACGCTCCGCCGTCGTCAAATCGACAGCAGCGACCGCCATCGCCGTCGGCAGGCCTTTTGCGATATCGCGCGCAAATCCAGGGCCGGAAAGAACCGCGACTTCGTGATCCGGCAGTTCACGCTCCAGCACGTCGGTCAGCAGATCGCCCGAGCTCCGGTCGATGCCCTTGGCGCAGGTGACAATGACCGCGTTCTTGGAAATGTAGGGACCGTAATTGCGGGCGGCATCCGACTGCGCCTGCGACGGCATCGCAAAAAGGACGATCGTCGCGCCGGCGACCGCATCGGGCTCGGCGGAAAATTCCAGCGAATCCGGCAGTTGGATCCCGGGCAGCACCGCATCGTGCAGGCGTTCGGTCCTGAGATCGGCGATAAGCGATGGGTTGCGGCCAATCAGCGTCACGTCGCTTTTTCCATCAAGCGCGAGGACGGTGGCAAGCGCCGTTCCGAAAGCGCCGGAACCGATGATCGCAATGCGCGCTCTTGCGCTCATGCCTTCGCTCCTCTCTTGCCGTGTCCGAGCTTTGTTTCCGCATTCGAATCCAGCGGCCAGCGTGACCGCGGGTGCACATCGAGATCATCGGGTGCCGCGCCGGTCGCCATCCGCTCCAGTCCGGCCCATGCGATCATCACTGCATTGTCCGTGCAAAGCCGCAGGGGTGGCGCGATGAAGCGGAAACCGTGCTTATCGCAGAGCTCCTGCAGCGTCTGGCGAAGCTCCAGATTGGCCGCAACACCGCCTGCAACCACCAGCGCAGGCTTGCCCTCGATCTTTGGAAATTCTGTCTTGAAGCGCTGCAATCCACGTCCGATCCGATCCTTTAACGTACGGGAAACCGCCCTTTGAAACGAGGCGCAGATGTCAGATACATCCTGATCCGTCAGCGGCGCGATCTCGGTTGCCGCTTGTCGCACCGCCGTCTTCAATCCGGAGAAGGAAAAGTCCAGTCGCGCTTCGCCGACCAGTGGCCTGGGGAAATCGAAACGGTCGGGATTTCCAGTCCTGGCGGCGTCTTCGACTGCCGGCCCGCCCGGATAGGGCAGACCCAGCAGCTTCGCCGTTTTGTCGAAGGCCTCGCCCAGCGCGTCGTCGATCGTGGTGCCCCAGCGTTCATAGCTGCCGATGCCGCGCACCAGGATCAGTTGCGTGTGGCCGCCGGAAACGAGCAGCATCAGATAGGGAAAGGAAAGCCCGTCCGTCAGTCGCGCCGTCAGCGCATGGCCTTCCAGATGGTTGATGGCGTAAAGCGGCTTGCCGGCGGCCCTTGCGATCGCCTTGCCGGTCATCAGGCCGACGAGCAATCCGCCGATCAGACCCGGACCAGATGTCGCAGCGATCGCATCGATCTCGGAAAGTGATATATTGGCACGTTGGAGGGCTTCCTCGATGAGCGTGTCGAGCGCCTCGACATGGGCGCGCGCCGCAATCTCGGGCACCACGCCGCCATAGGCGCTATGTTCGTCGAGCTGGCTCAACACGACGTCGGAAAGCACGTTCGGGCTGCCGTCCTCCAGGCGCTCGACCACTGCCGCGGCGGTCTCGTCGCAGCTTGTTTCGATGCCGAGGATGCGAAGAAAGGATGCCATGAAACCCGTTCGTTGATTGCGATGAAACTTAAACCCGTTTACGAGGACAGTCGGTAACAACGGAATAAAGCGGATGCAAACAAAACCTTTCCGGATCGGCACGCGCGGCAGTCCGCTTGCGCTTGCGCAGGCCCATGAGGCACGCGACCGCCTGATGGCCGCCCACGGTCTGCCGGAGGAAATGTTCGAGATCGTCGTGCTGACGACGCGCGGCGATCGCATTACCGATCGGTCGCTATCCGAAATCGGCGGAAAAGGCCTCTTTACGGAAGAGCTGGAATCGAAGCTGGTTGCCGGCGAGCTGGATTTTGCCGTGCATTCGGCCAAGGACATGCCGACAATTCTTCCGGAGGGGCTCTATCTTTCCGCCTATCTGCCGCGCGAGGATATTCGCGACGCCTTCATCGGACGTACCGCCCCCAAGCTCATCGAACTGCCCCATGGCGCGACGGTCGGCTCCGCGTCGCTACGTCGGCAGGCGTTGATCCGCCGTTTGCGGCCCGACATCAGTGTTATCACCTTTCGAGGCCAGGTCGACACGCGGCTGCGCAAGCTCCAGGAAGGCCAGGTCGACGCGACATTGCTGGCCCTCGCTGGGCTGAAGCGGCTCGGAAAAGTGAGCGTGATCACCGAGCTTCTCGAACCTGAAGACTTTCCACCGGCCCCGGCGCAGGGCGCCATCTGCCTGGAGAGCCGGATCGGCGATGCCCGGGTCGACGATCTCCTGGCCGCCATCAACGATCCGGTGACATTCGATGCCGTTTCCTGCGAGCGCGCCTTTCTCGCGGCGCTGGATGGCTCCTGCCGCACGCCGATAGCGGGCTATGCAATCTGCGAAGGCGATCGAATCCGCTTTTCCGGCCTAATCGTGACGCCCGACGGCAGCCGCGAACACGGGGTAACGATCGATGGAAACCGCGGGGACGCAGCCGCGCTCGGTCATCTGGCGGGCACGGACGTAAGAAAAAAGGCAGGCAGCGGCTTCTTCGAGGACTGGAGCTGAGAAGCGATGCGCGTGATAGTGACGCGTCCGGAACATTCGGGCGAGCGCACAGCGCAGCGCCTGTCAGAGATGGGCCATGAGCCTATTGGCGTCCCCCTTTCTCGGCCGATGCACACGGCTCAGGCGGCGAAGGATGCGCTCTCCATTCATGCCGGACCGATCGCCATCACCAGCGCGGAAGCGGTTCGCGCGATAGCGGAACTTGGGCCGTTCCTGACGCCGCATCTGACGAAGCCGGTTTTTGCAGTCGGCAAGGCGACAGCGGAAAAAGCAAGGAAGACCGGATTTACCACAATTCACGTCTCGGAAGGGAGCGGCGTCGATCTGGCTGATCTTGTTGCCGGGCATTTCGATAGCGTCAGCAGCGACGCTGTTCTTTATCTTGCTGGCATGCCGAGGGCTGCTGGTTTCGAGACGAGGCTACGAGAGCTCGATATCCCATTCCACGTCATCGAATGCTATCATATGGCCGAGATACAGCATGAGGCCGGTTTTCTCCCTCAACTTTTTAGCGAAAAGCGGCCGCAGGCAGTTCTGCTTTATTCCCGTCGGACCGCAGAGCAATTCTTCCGGCTTGCGAACGTCCGGGCCGGTCCGGACCTGTTGAAGAACCTACGTATTCTTTGCCTCAGCCCGGCGATTGCGGACTTGGTACCTTCCGACTATCGCCAGAATGTCGCTGTCGCCTCGGTGCCGGAAGAGGACAGTCTTCTGACGCTCCTTGACGGGGCGTGACTGCCCAAATTTTATCTAACCTCTTTCCTTAGTGTGCATCACTGACTAGTTTCGTTGCAGTGCAGGAAAACGAGGACAATATGGTATCGGGAAATTCGCCGCGCCATTCGAAGAACAACGATGAGCCGGTCACGCTTGACCTGGAAGCGAATGAGCCTGTTCCGGCTGCCGATCCTGAAAAGTTGATGGAGCAGAATCCGAGCGATCCTGGAACCACCTCTGCAACGGAAGTCGAGGTTCCCTTCGATGCGGAAAGCGAGCCCTTGACAGAGAATGAGAGCGAGCGGGCGACCGATGCTCAGGGCGATTCACCACAAAGTGAACACGAATCCCCATCTCCTCCTCGGGAAGAAAGGCCGGTTCAAAAGACGGCAAATATTTCTGGCCTAATTGCCGCCGGGATTTTTGGCGGGCTCGTCGCGCTCGCAGGTGCCGGTAGCATGCAATATGCGGGTCTCCTTCCTTCCTCCACTGAGCCGCAAACGGAAAACGACGAGGTCGCAGCCTTGGCTGGCGATATCGAAGGCCTGAAGCAGGAGATTGCAAGTCTGGCCGCCGCCCCAGCCGAGCAAAGTTCGACAAATCAGAATACAGAAGCGCTCGAGGCCCGTATCGCCGCGCTCGAAGCCGCTCCGAAGGGCGGTGACGGCAGTGCGCCTGCCGATCCTGCTGCGATAGACGCGCTGAACCGGAAGATCGCCGATCTGAGCAGCCAGATCGAACAGCTCCGCGCAAGCGTCACTCAGACCAGCCAGGACCAGGCATCCGTCGGCGCGGATATCAGCAAGCGCTTGGAGGAGGCCGAAAGGAAGCTCGATGAGCCGCGGGAAGATGTCGCCGTCGCCAAGGCTATTGCCGCTGCGGCGCTGAAGGCCGCGATCGATCGTGGCGGGCCGTTTCTGGCCGAGCTCGACACCTTTGCCGGCGTCGCGCCAGATGATCCGACGGTCGCCGATCTCAGGAGCTTTGCGGCGACGGGCGTGCAGTCGCGCGCCGATCTCATCCGTCAGTCGACTGATGTCGCGACGGCCATCGTCGAAGCCGCAAATCAGCCCGATCCAAACCAGGGCTGGACCGAACGGCTGATGGCGAGTGCGCAATCGCTCGTGAAGGTGCGGCCGGTCGGCAACATCGAAGGCGACAGCGTCGAGGCGATCGCCGCACGCATGGAAGACAAGGTGAAGAATGGCGATCTCCAGGGAGCGGCTGCAGAGTGGAATGATCTGCCGGAAGCCGGCAAGGCGGCATCGGCGGCCTTCAAGCAATCGCTGGAGGCGCGCATTCGTGTCGAGGATCTGGTTGGCGGCGCGCTGTCGAAGGCCGTTGCCGGTGCGGGCAGGCAGGGCTGAGGAACCGAAGCGGATATGATCAAACTCGTTATCTTTGCGCTTCTTGTCCTCATCCTCGGCTACGGATTTTCATGGTTGGCGGATCGTCCGGGCGACCTCTCGCTTATCTGGGAAGGGCGGCTTTACGAAACCAAGCTGATCGTCGCGGCAAGCGCCCTGATCGCGCTCATCGCCGTCGTGATGGTGCTTTGGTGGCTCATTCGCCTTGTCTGGACCTCACCGCATTCCGTGACGCGCTATTTTCGTGCGCGCAAGCGGGATCGGGGATATCAGGCGCTTTCGACAGGCCTGATCGCCGCTGGTGCTGGCAATGCTGTTCTGGCAAGAAAGATGGCTGCGAGAACCCGCGGGCTCATCAGCGTCGACCAGGAGCCTCTCATTCATCTCCTAGAAGTCCAGGCAGCGCTGATCGAAGGCAGGAATGATGAAGCGCGCGCGAAGTTCGAGCAGATGGCAAACGATCCGGAGACACGCGAACTCGGGTTGCGTGGTCTTTATCTCGAGGCCAAGCGGCTTGGCGCCAACGAGGCAGCACGCCAATATGCGGAAAAGGCAGCCGACAACGCACCCTACCTTCCCTGGGCAGCGCAGGCCACGCTGGAATATCGCTGTCAGGCCGGCAGATGGGACGATGCCATCCGGCTCCTCGACCAGCAGAAGGTGGCGCGCGTGGTCGAAAAGGAGGAAGCGGGCCGGCTGCGGGCCGTCCTGTTGACCGCACGCGCCGAAGGCAAGCTGGAAGCCGACCCGGCCGGTGCTCGCGACGATGCGCTGGCAGCGCTGAAACTTTCCGCCGATTTCGTACCGGCTGCCCTGATCGCCGCAAAGGCGCTGTTTCGCGAGGACAAGATCCGCAAGGCTGCGACCATCCTGGAGCAGGTCTGGAAAATCGAACCGCATCCGGAGATCGGTCAGACCTATGTCCGCGCTCGCAGTGGCGATTCGGCACTCGACCGGCTGAAGCGGGCGGAGCGCCTTGCGGCTCTGAAGCCCAACAATGTCGAATCGCTTATTGTCGTCGCCCAGGCTGCGCTCGATGCGCAAGACTTCGCCAAGGCACGTAGGAAGGCGGAAGCCGCAGCCCGCATGGAGCCCCGGGAAGGGATCTTCCTGCTGCTTGCCGATATCGAGGAAGCCGAAACCGGCGACCAGGGTCGCGTCCGGCACTGGCTCGCGCAGGCGGTGAAGGCGCCACGCGATCCGGCCTGGGTCGCAGATGGCTTCGTATCCGATAGATGGTTGCCTGCATCGCCCGTGACCGGCCGGCTCGACGCCTTCGAGTGGAAAGCGCCATTTGGTCAGCTCGAAGGTCCTGTGGAGGAGGCTTCAGCCGCTTCCATCGACACGGCGCTGAAAACCCTTCCTCCGATACGCGAGGCGAGGTCAGAAAGCCCGGCAAATGATCACCGGATCATCGAGCTCGAGCGGGCTGCGACCATTGCAGAGGCGGCGCATCCTGTCCCGGCCAAGGAGACGGCTGCTCCACCCAAAACCGACAATTCCGCGGACCGTGAGCCGCGGCCCTTCTTCGGCGGACTTCCGGACGATCCCGGAGTTCGCGACACACAGAGCGAGCCGGAACCCAAGACACGGCTTCGCCTTTTCTGAAATGGAAACAAATACTTATGTTTGAACGCTTCCAGGCCTTCTTTCAAAATCTCACGGCCGACCGCCCTAGATCAGGCTTTGCTCCGGATGATCCGCGGATCGCGGTCGCGGCGCTCTGCATGCAGGTGATGGAGGCCGATGGCAAGATACAGGACAGTGAAAAGAAACGGCTGCGGAAGCTGCTGAAGGAGCAGTATGCGCTGGACGGCAGGCAGCTCGACGCCCTGATCGCCGCCGGACAGGAGGCGGAAAGTGCGGCGGTTGATTATTTCCGTTTCACATCCGATCTAAAGCGTCATCTCGACAATGAGCAACGGCTCGAACTGATCGGCATCCTCTGGGACATCGTCTACGCCGATGGCGAACGCAGCGAAATGGAAGATCATGTGATCTGGCGGATTGCCGACCTGCTTGGGGTCTCGGCTCGTGAGCGGATCATGAAACGGCAGGAGGCTGCCGCGCGCGTGATCGATGTGAAAGTGAAACAAGACGATGCTGACTAAGCTTCCCTCTTCGGAGAAACGTCCCGTTCTCATTGTGCTCCACCAGGAACACTCCAGTCCTGGCCGTGTCGGACAGCTGCTTTTGGAGAAGGGCCATCGCCTGGACATCCGCCGGCCGGTGCTCGGTGAGAGGCTGCCGGTTACACTTAAAGATCACGCCGGCGCCGTGATTTTTGGCGGGCCGATGAGCGCGAACGATCCGGAAGACTTCGTAAAAGCGGAGATAGATTGGCTGGACGTGCCCCTGAAGGAGAACCGCCCTTTTCTCGGAATCTGCCTGGGTGCGCAAATGCTCGCGCGTCATCTCGGCTGCAAGGTGCAGGCACACAAGGACGGGCTCACCGAGATCGGCTGGTATCCGCTGCACGCTACCGAAAGGGGCCGGCTGCTCATGCATCCTTGGCCGCGCATGGTCTATCATTTTCACCGGGAAGGTTTCGATCTGCCGCATGGTGCCGAGCTGCTGGCAGAGGGTGACACCTATCCGAACCAGGCCTTCCGTTACGGCCAGAATGCCTGGGGGCTGCAATTCCATGCCGAACTCACGCGCGTAATGATGCATCGCTGGGTCGTGCATGGCGCTCACCGTTTCATCCTGCCAAACGCGCAGCAGGGACGCGAGCATCTCGAAGGGCGCATGCTGTTCGACGCGCCGTTGCGGGCTTGGTTGACCGAATTCCTGGATATCGTCTTCGAAGACCAGCAGACCGCTCGGCGGAAAACCGAAATGGTGCTCGCTAACGTTCAGCACGCGTAGGCGCGTCGAGACTGTCGATCTTGCGCAGCTGCGGAAAGCCGCTTGCCCAGATGATCGAGACCGCGAGCGTGCCGATGCCGCCGATGATGACCGCAGGCACGGCGCCGAAAACGGAGGCCATGGATCCGGCACGGAACTCCCCGAGCTCATTCGAAGCGCCGACGAAGACCATGTTGACCGCGTTCACGCGGCCGCGCACCTCGTCCGGCGTCCAGAGCGCGATCAGCGTCTCACGCACATAGACGGAAACCATGTCGGAAGCGCCCATGACGGCGAGTGCGGCGATCGACAGCCAGGCGGTCTGCGACAGGCCGAAGAGAACGGTTGCGATACCGAACATGGCAACGCCGAGAAACATGTAGATGCCCGCCCGATGCTTGAGGGGATAGGTGGCGAGCAGCACGGCCATGACGATGGCACCGACCCCGGGTGCGGCGCGCAACAGGCCGAGACCCCAGGGACCGAGAGTGAGAATATCTCGTGCGAAAATCGGCATGAGCGCTGTCGCACCGCCAAGCAGCACGGCGAAAAGATCGAGCGAGATCGCCCCAAGGACGACCTTTTCCGAGGCGATGAAGCGGAAACCGGCGAGGATGGAAGCCCAGCTTTTCGTCTGGTCCGACATGCGCTGCGCCGGCTTCGGGATCATGAAGAGCAGTATGGCGCCGATGCCGGCGAAGACGACGGCAACGGCATAGGCGACGGAGGCCCCGACGCCGTAGAGCAGCCCGCCGGCGACCGGGCCGAGGATCGCAGCGATCTGCCAGGAGGACGAATTCCAGGCGACCGCGTTGGAAAGGTCCTTGGCCGGCACGAGGTTAGGGGCGAGCGACTGGATCGCCGGCGCCATGAAGGCTCGTTCGATGCCGAACACCAGCAGGATGGCAAAAACCGGTAGCGGGGAAAAACTTCCCGTCATCGTCAGGATCAACAGCGCTGCCGAACAAAGTGCACTGACCAGAGTGCAGATAGCTGCTATTGCGCGGCGATTGTAGTGATCGGCTACCGACCCGGTGACAAGAATAAGCAGAAGGGATGGAAGAAACTGAACCAGGCCGATCAGGCCGAGATAGATGGCGCGGCCGGTATGATCGTACATCTGCCAGCCGACCGAAACACTGACGATCTGGATCGAAAAGGACAGGAGGATACGCGCCAAAAAGAATAGCAGATAGGAAACATGCCGGAACGCTGCAAAACGATCCCCGGCGGCGTGTAATGACATAATCAAACTTTCCGAGAAAACAGACGGCTTTTATGCGCCGCGGACGCCTGTTAAGCATGAATTGCCGTGCCGCCCGGGACAGCACTTGCCCGTTTAGTCGTCAATGTCTACATGTCTGTCAACAACGAAATGGAGACGACCATGCTCGCGCTATTTCAAACCATTGATCTGGCTTTGAATCTTTATACCTGGGTGTTGATTATCAGCGCCATTTTTTCCTGGCTCTATGCTTTCAATGTCATTAATTCGAGCAACCAGTTCGTCAATTCGGTCGGCATGTTTCTTTACAATGTGACGGAGCCGGCCTTGCGTCCCATCCGCCGGCTTCTGCCGAACCTGGGAGGCATCGACATTTCCCCGGTCATCCTGCTGCTGATCATCTTTTTCGTGCGTTCGTTGATGTGGAACACGATCTATCCGGCGGTCGTGTGAACCGGCCCTGGCAGGCTTTCGATGACCATGTCCGGCTTTCCATGCGCCTGACGCCGAACGGTGGACGGGACGCTTTCGATGGCGTCGAAAGCGGCGCTGATGGTGAAGTCTATCTCAAGGCAAGGGTGACGGCGGTACCCGAAAAGGGCAAGGCAAACAAGGCGCTCGTCGCGCTCGTGGCAAAGTCGCTCAGTGTCGCCAAATCCTCCGTCAGCCTGATTTCCGGCGAAACGGCGCGCAAAAAAATCCTCCGGATCGATGGCGATCCGGAGGATATTTCAAAGAGGCTCGAAGCTTTAAGCGGAGCCTAGGCCTTCTTTGCCTTGGCGCGTTCAATGGCATCACGGATAAGGTCGCCGGCTTCCTTGGCCCCCCTCCAGCCGAAAATCTTCACCCATTTGCCGGGTTCCAGATCCTTGTAATGCTCGAAGAAGTGCTCGATCTGCTTCAGGGTGATTTCCGGCAGATCGGTATATTCCTTCACCTTTTCGTAACGAAGGGTGAGGTGCGGCGACGGAACGGCAATGATCTTCTCGTCCTGGCCGGAGTTGTCTTCCATCATCAGGACGCCGATGGGGCGGACGTTGATGACGCAGCCCGGAACCAGCGGACGGGTGCTGGCAATCAGGACGTCGATCGGGTCACCGTCATCGGAAAGCGTATGGGGAACGAAGCCGTAATTGCCTGGATAGGTCATCGGCGTATAGAGGAATCGGTCGACGACCAGAGTGCCCGCCTCCTTGTCCATCTCGTACTTGATCGGATGACCGCCGACCGGAACTTCAACGATAACGTTGACATCTTCCGGTGGGTTTTTGCCAATGGAAACGGCGTCGATACGCATAGGGGACCCCCAACTGGTGTGAAATTCTGAAGCGAGATAATCAGATTTATTCCGCAACGCAACAAGGCTCTGCGGCGATGCTTAATAGCAGCGTGAAAACGGATTTTTCGTGTCAATCGGACGCAAAAATGGTTTCCGACGAAAGCATCGGGAAATGCAGCCGAGGGGTGGTAAGGCTCGTCGGCGACGTCGACATCAGGCCCAGACGAAACCGATCTTCTTGAGCTGTTTTCCGTCGAAGGTCTCGATGCCCTCGCAGAAATCTATGCCGCCATTGCCGCGATAGAACCGGTCGCCTTGTTCATTTTCCTCCAGGCACCAGACGACGAGGCCGTTGCAGCCAAGCGACTTCAGCAGGCGCCGGGCTTCACCGAAAAGAAGACGTCCCAGACCAATGCCCTGATATTCGGGGCGCAGATAGAGCTCGTAGATCTCGCCTTCCTGCGGCAGCGCCCTGGCGCGATTGAGTCCCAGCGTTGCATAGCCGGCTACCGTTCCCGCTACATCGACCACGAGAAGCGTCGCAGGACCGCGAGTCGCCTTACGCCACCAATTTTCGCCGCGCCGTTCGATCATCTGCCTCAGGGCGCGATGGGGAATGATGCCCTCGTAGGTGTGTTGCCACGATAGGCGGTGCGCCTCCGAAATGGCTCGGGCGTCATGCGGTTCGGCCCGCCGGACATCGATCGATAACGTCTTCATAACGTTTACTCTGGTCCTGTCGGAGCAATTTAACCATCCATAAACCTATGGAGAGGCCAGTTGCCCACAGACTTTGCATGTGGACGATGGTCAAAATTTAACGCTTTTTTAACGATTGCCACAAGGCTGAAAAGCGGGGGCACACAAATAAAAAAAACCCGGCATGGTGCTGCCGGGGGTTGATCGATGATAAAACCGAAGATGTCTGAGAGCCGGGATGCCGAAAAGTGTGCGCGGTTTTCGCGTGACGTCCGGCTCTATGCGTAGCGTGCCTTTTCGAAGCGCTTGCGCTCGTTTGGATCGAGATACATCTTGCGCAGGCGGATCGACTTCGGCGTGACCTCCACCAGCTCGTCGTCCTGGATCCAGGAGAGTGCGCGGTCGAGCGTCATGCGGATCGGCGGGGTCAGCTTTACCGCCTCGTCCTTGCCGGCGGCACGGATGTTGGTGAGCTTCTTGCCCTTCAGCACGTTGACTTCGAGGTCATTGTCGCGGCTGTGGATACCGATGATCATGCCTGCATAGACCTTTTCGCCGGCATCGATGATCATCGGGCCGCGATCTTCCAGGTTGAACAGGGCATAGGCAACAGCTTCGCCGGCCTCATTGGCGAGCAGAACGCCGTTGACGCGGCCGCCGATCTCGCCCTTGTACGGCTGGTAGTCATGGAACAGACGGTTCATCACGGCGGTGCCGCGCGTATCGGTCAGAAGCTCCGACTGGTAGCCGATGAGACCGCGGGTCGGCGCGAAGAAGACGAGACGGACGCGGTTGCCGCCCGAAGGACGCAATTCGACCATTTCGGCCTTGCGTTCGGACATCTTCTGAACGACGACGCCCGAATGCTCCTCATCAACGTCGATGACGACCTCTTCGATCGGCTCCAGGAGCTGACCGCTCTCATCCTTGTGCATGACGACGCGCGGACGCGAAACGGCAAGCTCGAAGCCTTCGCGGCGCATGGTCTCGATCAAAACGGCGAGCTGCAATTCGCCGCGACCGGAGACGTAGAAGGAATCCTTATCTTCCGCTTCTTCGATCTTGAGGGCGACGTTGCCCTCGGCTTCCTTGAAGAGACGGTCGCGGATAACGCGGGAGGTGACCTTGTCGCCTTCGGTGCCGGCCAGCGGGCTGTCGTTGACAATGAAGGACATGGTGACGGTGGGCGGATCGATCGGCTGCGCGATCAGCGGCTCGCTGACCGCCGGATCGCAGAAGGTATCGGCGACCGTACCCTTGGAGAGACCGGCGATCGCGACGATGTCGCCGGCGCTTGCCTCTTCGATCGGCTGACGCTCGATGCCGCGGAAAGCGAGGATCTTGGAGATGCGGCCGGTTTCGATCGTCTTGCCATCGGCGCCAAGCACCTTGACGGCCTGGTTCGGCTTGATCGAGCCGGAATGGATACGGCCGGTGATGATGCGGCCAAGGAAGGGGTTGGCTTCCAGGATCGTGCCGATCATCCGGAACGGGCCTCCGCCGACGGTCGGCTCGGGAACATGCTTGACGACGAGGTCGAGGAGCGGTCCCAGACCTTCGTCCTTCGGGCCTTCCGGCGAATAGTTCATCCAGCCGTTGCGGCCCGAACCGTAGAGGATCGGGAAGTCGAGCTGCTCGTCCGTCGCGTCGAGTGCTGCGAAGAGGTCGAAGACTTCGTTGATGACTTCCTCGTGGCGGGCATCCGGACGGTCGATCTTGTTGATCGCGACGATCGGGCGGAGGCCGACCTTGAGCGCCTTGCCGACGACGAACTTCGTCTGCGGCATCGGGCCTTCGGCGGCGTCGACCAGAACGATCGCACCGTCCACCATCGAAAGGATGCGTTCGACTTCACCGCCGAAATCGGCGTGGCCGGGGGTGTCGACGATGTTGATGCGGGTATCCTTCCAGACGACCGATGTCGCCTTGGCGAGAATGGTGATGCCGCGTTCCTTTTCCAGGTCGTTGGAATCCATTACGCGCTCGGCGACGCGCTGGTTCTCGCGGAACGAGCCGGATTGTTTCAGGAGTTCGTCGACGAGCGTGGTCTTCCCATGGTCGACGTGCGCGATGATCGCGATATTGCGGAGGGCCATTGTCAGATCTCTGAGGCTGGGGCGCCAATTCGGGAGGGTGCGCCAATTACGTTTGGCGCGCTCATACAGTTTTTTTTGCGTTTGCGAAAGGGGGGACGCATAAAAGCAGTGTCACCCCGCCGGTTCTGATTGCCTAAGCCGTCGCTCAGGGCTGATTTTGCTCAGGCGTCGGAGCCGGAAAGCTCCTCGAATGTCGCCAGTCCCTTCTTCTTCAGCATGGCGTCCGGACTGGGCAGCTTGCCGCGGAAAGCCCTGTAGGCGTCTTCCGGATCGATCGAACCCCCGACCGAGTAAATATTCGCCTTGAGCTTTTCGGCTGTGTCGGGGTCGAAGGCGTCGCCGGTCTCTTCGAAAGCGGCGAAGGCATCGGCATCGAGTACTTCCGACCACATGTAGGAATAATAGCCGGCCGAATAGCCGTCGCCAGCGAAGACATGCTGGAAGTGAGGAGTTGCATGCCGCATGACGATCGATTTCGGCATGCCGATTTCCGCAAGCACTTCCGTCTGCACCGCCATCGGATCATCGACGGCACCGCGTGTATGAAAGGCCATATCGACCAGCGCCGATGACGTGAATTCGACGGTCGCAAAACCGGCATTGAAGGTCCGCGCTGCCAGCACCTTGTCGAGCAATGCCTGTGGCATCGGCTCCCCGGTTTCATAATGCACTGCATATTGCTTCAGGATCGCCGGCACCGTCAGCCAATGCTCGTAGAGCTGCGACGGCAGTTCCACGAAATCGCGGGAAACGCCGGTGCCGGAAACGGAAGGATAAGTCACGTTGGACAACATTCCATGCAGCCCATGGCCGAATTCGTGGAAGAGCGTCCGTGCATCCTCGATCGACAGCAGCGCCGGCTTTCCTTCGGCGGGCTTGGCGAAATTGCAGACGTTATAGATGATCGGTAGTTCGCCGATGTCACCGTTCTTGAGCGGAAGCTTGTGCTGCGACTGGAAGGAGCTCATCCAGGCGCCAGAACGTTTGGAGGTCCTCGCGAAATAGTCGCCGAGAAACAGAGCGATGAGCTTGTCTTGCGCGTCGCGGATTTCGAAAACCCGCACGTCCGGATGATAGGCCGGTATGTCGCGAGCTTCCACGGCGCGGATGCCGAAGAGACGCCCGGCGACATCGAAGCAGGCCTCGATGACCTTTTCGAGCTGCAGGTAGGGCTTCAGCTCGGCTTCGGAGAAGTCGAATTTCCGCGCCCGGATCTTTTCGGCATAATGGCGCCAGTCCCAGGGCATGACGTCATGGTTTCTTCCTTCTTCGGCAATCAGTGCGGCAATGTCGGCCTCCTCTTCCTTGGCACGGGCGGCCGCCTTCACCCAGACCGTTTTCAGAAGATGGTTTACCGCCTCCGGGGTCTTCGCCATCGTATTGTCGAGCTTCAGCTTGGCATAGTTGCCATAGCCGAGCAGGGCGGCCTTCTCCGATCTCAACGCCAGCGTCTCGCGAATGATGGCCCGATTGTCGGTATCGCCGTCATTCTCGCCCCGCGCCACCCAGGCCCTGAAGGCCTGTTCGCGCAGGTCGCGCCGCTCGGAAAAGGTAAGGAACGGTTCGATGATCGAGCGCGACAGCGTCACCGCATATTTGCCGTCTGCACCGCGTTCCCGGGCGGCCGCCGCCATGGCGTCCTTCAGAAATTCCGGAAGGCCGGCGGTTTCGGCCTCGTCGGAGAGAATCAGCGCCCAGCTTTTTTCATCTCCCAGCACATTCTGGCCAAAGCGCGCACCAAGGCCGGCAAGCGTCTCGTTGATCGCGGCGAGGCGCTCCTGCTCTGGTTTTGCCAGCTTGGCGCCAGACTTGACGAAGCCTTTCCAATGGCGTTCGAGGACACGCGTTTCCTCCAGCGTCAGGCCGAGGCTTTCGCGTTTTTCCCACAAGGAATCGATGCGGGCAAAGAGAACGGCATTCATGCCGATCTTGGAATAGTGACGCGACATGCGCGGCGCGATCTCGCGCTCGAGCGCCTGGATGACATCGTTGGTATGCGCGCCCGCGCGATTCCAGAACAGGGACGACACGCGCGAAAGCTCGTCGCCCGCGATTTCGAGGGCCGTGACCGTATTTGCAAATGTTGGCGCGTCGGTATTGTTCGCGATCGCATCGATCTCCGCTTCATGGGCGGCGAGAGCGGCCTCGAAGGCGGGGGCAAAGTCGGCGTCGCTTATCCGGTCGAAACGCGGCAAGCCATTGAATCCGTTCCATTCGACAAGAGCGGGATTAAATTCGTGTGTGGAAGGCATACGGAGATCCTTTGAAAGCAATTGTCTTCTCGTAATAGGAAGCTTCGCTGATTGATATGGCACCTGGCTGCGGCAAGAAAAGAAGCCCAGCGTTTTATGAAAGCGCAGAACCGCTCAAGCTTTTTGTTTCTACGCAGTTCCGGACGGAAAGCCGCTTTGCACCTTTTTCTGGAATTGCTTTAAGCCTTGCGCCAGCCGAGCAGGCCCGGCATCGCATGCCAGAGCGCCTGGACGGCGAAACCCATGAACAGAACGCCTGAGCAGCGCACGATCAGGCGTTCATGGGCGCGGTAGAAACGCCGGACCGTGCCGGCGCCGATGATAACGATCAGAATGAGATCGGCGGTCAGGAATCCGACGAAGGAGACGCTGAGCAGGACCGGCAGCGTCTGAAAATCGAGCGCGCTGGCAGAGCCGGCAACCAGCGCCGTGAATGTCGCAAGCGCCACGGGATATCCCTTCGGATTGGTGACGCCGAAAACCAGCCCGCGCCGAAAGGGCCGCTTGACAGTCACAAGGGCCTGCCCATCGCCCTTCGGCTTCGCATTGACGGCGCTCCAGCCGATCCAGGCGAGATAGAAGCCGCAAAGCAGGCCAAGAAGATCAAAGACGAATGTGCCGATCGTCCTGGCTCCGACGATCGCAACAAGAGCCAGTGACGACCAGAGCAGATCTCCGGCGAGATGGCCTGTCATGAAAAGCGCGCCGGCCTTGCGACCCTGCCCTGCGCCGATTCCAAGCAATTGCAAGAAGGCGGGACCGGGAATGAGCACATAGAGAAGCGCGGCCAGGAAAGCGCCGACGAGCAGGGACTGGGGCATCGGATAGGCTCCGCAAAAACGACTCCGCCAGACTATGCCACGACGCGCGGCCGTCAAGCGCCTTGCGAAGCGCGAATGGAAAAGCCTGCGCGACGGTATCGGCGAGCCTTTCTGATCCCGGTCGAGGATCGAGTGATTACTTGGAAAGATTGCGCTTGCCGAGCGTGCGCAGACGGAGCGCGTTCAACTTGATGAAGCCGGCCGCATCCTTTTGGTCGTAAGCGCCCTGGTCGTCTTCGAAGGTAACCAGCTTGTCGGAATAAAGCGACTTCGGGCTCTCGCGGCCGATGACCATGACATTGCCCTTGTAGAGCTTCAGCGTTACTTCGCCCTCGACATGTTCCTGGCTCTTGTCGATCGCCGCCTGCAGCATCTCGCGTTCCGGGGAGAACCAGAAGCCGTAGTAGATGAGTTCGGCATAGCGCGGCATCAGCTCGTCCTTGAGATGTCCGGCGCCGCGGTCGAGCGTAATGCTTTCGATCGCGCGGTGGGCGGCGAGCAGGATCGTGCCGCCGGGCGTTTCATAGACGCCGCGCGATTTCATGCCGACGAAACGGTTCTCGACGAGATCGATGCGGCCGATGCCGTTATCGCGGCCATAATTGTTGAGCGTTGCCAGCAGGGTCGCAGGCGTCATCCGCACGCCGTTGATCGAGACGGCGTCGCCCTTCTCGAAGCCGACCTTGATGACTGTCGCCTTGTCGGGGGCGGCCTCCGGCGAAATGGTGCGCATATGCACATATTCCGGCGCCTCTTGCGACGGATCCTCCAGGACCTTGCCTTCGGAAGAGGAGTGCAGCAGGTTGGCGTCGACGGAGAACGGGGCTTCTCCCTTCTTGTCCTTGGCGACCGGGATCTGGTGCTTCTCGGCGAATTCGAGAAGTTCCGTGCGGCTCTTGAAGGCCCAGTCACGCCATGGAGCGATGATCTTGATGTCAGGGTTCAGCGCATAGGCGGAAAGCTCGAAGCGGACCTGGTCGTTGCCCTTGCCGGTCGCGCCATGGGCGATGGCGTCGGCGCCGGTCTTTTTGGCGATGTCGATCAGATGCTTGGAGATCAGCGGCCGGGCGATCGAGGTGCCGAGCAGATAGATGCCTTCGTAGACGGCATTGGCGCGGAACATCGGGAAGACGAAATCGCGGACGAATTCCTCGCGCACATCCTCGATATAGATTTCCTTGATGCCGAGCATCTCCGCCTTCTTGCGAGCAGGCTCCAGTTCTTCGCCCTGGCCGAGGTCGGCGGTGAAGGTGACGACTTCGGCGCCCAGCTCCGTCTGCAGCCACTTCAGAATGATCGAGGTGTCGAGGCCGCCGGAATAGGCGAGAACGACTTTCTTCACGTTTTTGTACGATGCCATGATGATTGAGGTCCGTTCGAATGCGTGCGCGGCAATGCCGCAAAACCGTTGTCGCGGCACTTTTAGCGAGATTATCGCAGGGCGCAAGGGGAAGGCGGCTCGGCTCGTGCCGGCATTGTGATAGGTAGCTGTCACAGGGCAGCCGTCACAGAACTGCCTAGGGTCGGCCAGTCACCCGATTTCGATTTGACTTGCGAAGACGGCAGGCCATATCTGCCGAGGTTCGAACAATCACCGCAAGAGGGAGCGCAGCGATGACGCACGCCCAATCCGTATTCAAGAAAGCCAATGTCGCCGTGATCACCGGCGGCGCTTCGGGGATCGGCCTTGCCGCCGCCAAGCACTTCGCCAGGCTCGGCATGAGTATCGTCCTTGCCGATCTCGGCGGCGACAGGCTGGCAAATGCCCGTGCCGAGGTCATCGCGCTCGCTGAAGGAGCCGATGAGCATGTCATGGCGATCGAAACCGATGTCAGCCAAAAGGGATCGCTCGAAGCCCTCGAGCGTGCGGTCATCCAGCGCTTCGGCCGTGTCCATGTTCTCATGAACAATGCCGGCATCGGCCCAGGGACTTCGATCTTCAGTCCGCAGGCGGACTGGGACAATATTCTTGCCGTGAACCTGATGGGCGTCATCAACGGCACGCGCACCTTTGGACCGCACATGCTGGCCCATGGCGAACCCGGCATGATCATCAACACCGGCTCGAAGCAAGGCATCACCACGCCGCCCGGCAATCCGGCCTACAATGTTTCGAAGGCCGGCGTGAAGGTTTTCACCGAGGCGCTGCAGCATGAGCTGCGCAATACCGAGGGCTGCGAGCTCTCCGCCCATCTGCTGATCCCCGGTTTCGTCTTCACCGGGCTGACCAAAGGCGATCGCGAGCAGAAGCCGGCGGGTGCCTGGACCCCGGAACAAACAGTCGATTTCATGATGCAGAGCCTGGAGAGCGGCGACTTCTACATCCTTTGCCCGGACAATGATGTTCCCCGACCGGTTGATGAACGCCGCATGCTCTGGGCGGCCGGCGATATTGTCGAGAACCGCCCGCCGCTGTCGCGCTGGCATCCGGACTATGCCGACAAGTTCAAGGCGTTCCTGGAAAAGAAGGATTGATTCGCATTTTTCTGAAAGGCGGATTAGAAGGTTCTCTTCCTTTCCGGCTTTCAGAGTATGCCATGGATTTTCTGCCCAGCCTGACGACCTTAATCGCGTTTGCGGCCGCGAGCCTGCTTCTGGCCGCAACGCCCGGACCCGACATGACGCTTTCGATCAGCCGTGCCCTGGCGCAAGGAAAGCGCGCGGCTCTTTTTGTAGTTCTGGGTACGAGCCTCGGTATCATTGTGCATACGATGCTGGTTGCCTTCGGCATCTCCGCGCTGATCACGGCCTCTCCGACTGCCTTCCTGATCCTGAAAACCGGCGGTGCCGCCTATCTGCTGTGGCTGGCACTGCAGGCGATCCGCTTCGGATCGAAGCTTTCGGTCAAAAAGCTGGATGAACCAAAAGGCACTCCGCTTGCCAACATTTCCACTGGCTTCTGGGTGAACCTCTTGAACCCCAAGGTCATCATCTTCTTCATGACCTTCCTGCCGCAATTCGTCTCCGCCGGCGATCCGGCGGTCACGCACAAGCTGCTGTTTCTCGGCTTCTTCTTCATCCTGATCGGCATGCCGGTGAATGCTTCGGTTGTACTTGCCGCCGATTGGCTTGCCTCATGGCTTCAGAAGAACAGGAACGTCCTGCGTGGACTGGATTATACTTTCGCCGGGGTCTTTTCGATCTTTGCGGTGAAGATCTTTTTCACGCAGGCCCGCTGAACGCGGGTTCAGGGCGCCGAACGGATCTTGCCGGAGAAGCGGCCCGCTATCCCCCAATAGATCGTTGCTGCAAGCAGGCCCAGAAGCGCGGATCCGCATACGATCGCGGCTGAAGGCAGAAGGCCGGGCTGAGAGGGGATGACGGAAATCACAATCGATACGGCTGCTGACAACAACGCCCCGAAGATAGCGTAGGGCCCCCATCGCCGCTCGCTCCTCCATTCAAAGATGGCAATGGCGACGGCCGAGGGTATGAGGCTTGCGATCGCGACAATTCGTGTCATGAAAATCGCCGTGGCCAGGAACACGGGAAGGATTTCCCGAAGGGTGTTGCCGGGTACCCTGGCCGTAACAATCGCTCCAAGGATGATGCCTGTCACGGCGCATGCGCAGAGATAGCCGGTGGTAATCCTGAGCGGTCGACGCATGCTCAGAAGCATAATCGTCAGTCCTCGCCGTGATTGGCGATCATCATGGCCTCGAAGGCGAGCCGCTCGGTCTTGCGCATGCGTTCCGATTCCGACTTGAGCTGGCCGCAGGCGGCAAGAATATCGCGGCCGCGCGGCGTGCGGATCGGCGAGGCATAACCCGCCTGATTGATGAAATCGGCGAATTTTTCGATCTGCTCCCAGTCCGAGCACTGATAGTTCGTGCCCGGCCAGGGATTGAAGGGGATGAGATTGATCTTGGCCGGAATCCCCTTCAGGAGCTGGATCAGGCCCTTGGCATCTTCCAGACTGTCATTGACGCCCTTCAGCATCACATATTCGAAGGTGATGCGGCGAGCGTTGGAAAGGCCCGGATAGGCGCGACAGGCCTCAATCAGTTCCTTCAGCGGATATTTCTTGTTGATCGGCACCAGCATGTCGCGCAGATCGTCGCGAACGGCATGCAACGAGATCGCCAGCATGACGCCGATCTCTTCGCCGGTTCGGTAGATTTCCGGCACGACACCGGAGGTCGAGAGCGTGATGCGGCGTTTTGAAAGCGAAAGGCCGTCGCCATCAGATGCGATCAGCAGTGCCTGCTTTACACTTTCGAAATTATAGAGCGGCTCGCCCATACCCATCATGACGATATTGCTGACCTTGCGGCCTTCAGAGGGCACCATGGCGCCCAGTGGCACGTCACGATCCGGAAAGTCGCCGAGCCGGTCGCGCGCCAGCAGTAGCTGGGAGAGAATTTCCTCGGCCGTGAGATTGCGCACCAGTCGCTGCGTACCGGTGTGACAGAAGGAGCAGGTTAACGAACAGCCAACCTGGCTGGAAATGCAGAGCGTGCCGCGGCCCTCTTCGGGAATATAGACGCTCTCGACCTCCACTGGCCGGCCGGCGCCGCGCGGTGGAAAGCGCAGCAACCATTTGCGCGTGCCGTCACTCGAAACCTGCTCCTCCACGATCTCCGGCCGCGCGATGGTGAAATGCTGCTTCAGCATCTCGCGCATATCCTTGGCGACGTTGGTCATGGCGTCGAAATCGGAGACGCCGCGGACATAGATCCAGTTCCAGAGCTGGCTCACGCGCATCTTCAGCTGCTTTTCGGCGACTCCCTTTTCCTTGAGCGCCGCCGCCATCTCCTCGCGGGTCAGGCCGATCAGGGAAGGTTTCGGCGAAAGCTCCGCTGGGCGGGCATTCGGCGTCCTTCGGTCGGTAAGGGGCATCGCATCCATGACGGACATATCGTTATCCCGGGTTTCAAACGTACCTTGCCCCGGTAAGCCGGAGGACTTGCGGGTACGATTGGCTCATTGGCAGAATTTGAATGCGGAATGGCGAGAGACTTCGCGATCTGTCCGCTGTTGCGCGGCGCTTTAGCACTATTTTCGATGTACGTCACTATGAATGCAAAGCAAAGGCAGGCACAAGAGCGCCGCGCGTCCGTCGGGACGCTAAGGACGCTCTATCACTTTGAAGTGACGCATAAGCCTTTCCGAAAACCGGCATCGATTTTCGGGTTTGTGCGCAACGCCTGGCTCTGATCTGTTTCTGATGCCCGGAAGCACCGCTCTGTAGATTACTTGCAGGCTTCGATCTGCTTCAGCGCGGCGGAAATGCCGGAGAGAGAATAGGTGTAAGCGGTGCCGGTTCCGCGACGGGACGTCGCCTTTACCGTCATCGAATGGCCGGTCTTCATGGCAGCGACGAGCGCCGGTTCCTGCGCGGCATTTTCCACCCAGGCTGCCTTGTCCTTGGTGAACATTACGAAGGACTTGCCGTCGATGGTCACGTTGACCTTGGAATTTTCCTGCAGCGAGTAGCCCATCATGACTTGCGGCTCGTAGGAGATATTCTGGCCCGGGCGCTGCGATACGATGAAGAAGTTATCGCCATGGTCGACGCTCGCCGGCTCCTTGGCGGTGGGTACGGACAGAACATAGCAGACCGTGCCGTTGCCGGATTTATACGAGTACGCACCCCAGGCCTGAAACTGCTGGAGGCGAGTCGGAGACTGGGCATATGCGATGCTGGCTGTGATCAGTATGAATGTGAGAGCGGTCGCGGTACTTTTTACAAACATGGATTTCCTGCCGATTTCTTGCATTCCAGGGCCCAAACCGGTCAAATTCGGGCAACAACGTGGTCACGTCCTGCTCCATTTTGACTTAATTCAGGTTACCAAACCGTCAACAGAAGCTGCAATTTGCCTTAGCCTGTGCCATTTCAGTCAAAATGCCGACGGGTGGGTCAGTAAGCGCCGCGGGGGTTGCAAAGTTTGGATGGCGACGCCATCCTTCGCGTGAATCTAAGAGCTAAAGATTCAGGCAAGAGTTTGACCTTTAAAATTCCTCGCACGACCTTGTGAAACATCGCTTTCATCAGGGATTTGAGGGAGCCCGGTCGTCAGAAAAATGAGCGGAGCCGGGTCGCGGCGAAAGGTTTTAGACAATTGTTTTCATGCATGTCGTTGCCACAAAACCGCTGCACACTTTTGCGCGACATGCATTAGATCGTCTTCATGGTATCCTCCGGCCTGTCCGCAAGTGCCCGGTCCGCCGCCTCGTAGTGATAGGGGCGAATATGGCTGCTGATCAGGGCGAAGGCAGTCGAAAGGACGGCGACATCGTCGGAAAAGCCGATAACGGCAAAGACATCCGGGATCATGTCTATCGGCATCACAAAGTAACCAAGGGCCGCAAGCAGGATGCCGCGCACACGTGTTGGTGTCTGCGGATCGAGCGCACAATAAAAAGCCGCGACGAGATCGCGTGAGAACGGGATCTGGCGCACGGCTCGCTTGAAAGTTGGCCAGAACTTCTTGCGCACGCTCTTTTCGCGACGGTTTTGGGTCTCCTCGTCGCCCGGCAGCAGGATCTCACCAAATTTGACGTCATCCATCCCGTTATCCCTTTCACTTGCGAACATATGGTGATGGCGAAGGCCGTTTCAATCGGGCCGGCGTGCGGCCGCCTCGTTGAAATCCAATTCGGTCAGATTTGCATCGATGGCGGATCGCTCCAATACCTCGTATTTCATGCGAGCTTACTCCTTTGGCAAAATTCGGACCCGAAATGGAACGCTTCAGGATACTATTTGTTTGTGCAGGCAATATCTGCCGTTCGCCATTGGCGGAGGGCATCTTCGCCCATCTGGCCGCTCAATCAGGCAGGGCCCAAGATTTCGAAGTGGATTCGGCCGGTACCGGCGGGTGGCACCAGGGCGATCCTCCCGACAGGCGATCGATCGCCGTTGCCGGTCGACACGGCATCGATATCTCCAGGCAGCGTGCCCGGAAAATACGGCCCAGCGACTTCGATGCATTTGGTCTTATACTCGCGATGGATCGCGACAATTTGAAGGAGCTGCGCAAAACAGCGCCGGCTTCAGCTCCCGTCCATCTCTTCTGTGATTTCACCTCAGGCACCGAAGAGGATATCCCCGATCCCTATTACGGCGGCGCTGAAGGTCTCGAAACCGTCTACGCCAAGCTCTTTGCCGGCTGCAGCAGATTGCTGGACATTGCGGGGACGGAGCGGGCCTCGCGGAGCGGGAACACTTCCTCGGTCAGATAAGGCCCGCCACCGACCGATTCGCGCGACGACAGCAGGACGAAACGTGAGACCGTGAACGGGGTCGTATGGAAATTGCCGTGGCCGGTCAGATAATGTACGACATCGTCGACGCGGGGGAATTTCAACCGAGCGAGCGTTACATGGGGCGTGAACTTGCGGGGGTCCGGCGGCAGGCCGATCCTTTGGCAGATCCGCTCGATTTCGCCTTGGAGCGCATACATTTCCGGCGATTGGGAAACGCCAGCCCAGATCGCATGGGGTTTTTTCGATCCGAAGGAACCGATCCCTTCGAGCCGGAGCTGAAATTCCGTCCGGCTGATCCGGTCGAGACGCTCGACGATTTCGTCGGCCGTCCGGCCGTCCACGTCGCCAATGAAACGAAGGGTAATGTGGTAATTTTCCACATCGATCCATCGGGCTCCGGGAAGGCCGCCGCGCAACAATGAAAGGCTCATGGCCGCGTTGCGCGGAATTTCGAGGGCGGTAAACAGTCTCGGCATAACGAGATCTCCCCGAATCTTTTGCAGATGCTAACAGCGAATCACGCAATTGGTGTGCGCGCAAGCCCCTATTTCTTCACGGAAGAAATCTTCCCGATGAAATCCGTGACCACAGGCTCGATATGCTGGACCATGACATCCACGCCTTTCGTGTTGGGATGCATCCCGTCTTCCAGCTTCAGCGCGCTGTCCAGGGCGACGCCATCGAGGAAAAAGGGGTAGAGTGGAAGGTCGTATTTGTCCGCGAGCCGTTTATATATTGGGTTGAAGCGCGCGGCGTAATCGCCGCCCATGTTGGGTGGTGCGAGCATGCCGACCAACAGCACGGAAATGCCCCGGCCCTTCAGCCGGTTGATAATGGCGTCGAGATTTTTCTCGGTTTCCTCCGGCGCAATACCGCGGAGCGCGTCATTGCCGCCGAGCTCGAGGATCACACCGTCGGTCCCGTCCGGCACGGACCAGTCGACGCGGGCAAGACCGCCGCTAGTCGTGTCGCCGGAAACGCCGGCGTTGGTGATCGTCACATCGAGCCCCTTGGCTTTCAGTGCGGCCTGGAGCTTTTCGGGAAATCCGTCGCCCGGCGGCAGCTGGTATCCGGCCATCAGGCTGTCACCGAAGCCGACGAGATTGATCGTTGCCGCATTTGCGGCCGGCATCATGGCGCCGAACAACAGCCCTGCAGCAATGACGGCGATTTGAAATACAGTAACTTTAAATCTCATGATCTATTTCCTAAATTGCCTTTGCGGCTATTACGCGCCAATCGATGTCTAGAGAAATATATAGGACGGTTTCATTTGGCTAAAACCATCATCGAACTGAAACGGGCGGATCTGACGCTCGGCAGCGCGGCCGCTTCCGTCCACGTGTTGAAGGGGATCGATCTGGCGATCGGTGAGGGTGAATCGGTCGGTATTGTCGGACCTTCCGGTTCCGGCAAATCAACGCTCCTGATGGTTCTCGCCGGCCTTGAGCGATTGGATCGCGGTGAAATCCATATCAAGGACACGCCGCTTCACCAGCTCAGCGAGGATCAGGTCGCCGATTTCCGAGGCCGCAATATCGGCATCGTTTTTCAGTCCTTCCATCTGATCGCCAACATGACGGCCATCGAGAATGTCGCTGTCCCGCTGGAACTGGCGAGTGTAAAGGACCCATTCGAGATCGCGCGCCGCGAGCTGCAATCGGTCGGTCTCGGCGAACGGTTAAACCACTATCCCGGCCAGCTTTCCGGCGGCGAGCAGCAGCGTGTAGCCATCGCCCGGGCGCTCGCGCCGTCTCCGGCGCTGCTGATTGCCGACGAGCCGACCGGTAACCTCGACACGGATACCGGCCGCCAGATCGCCGATCTGCTTTTCTCGAAGCAGGCCGAGCGCGGCATGACGCTGCTGCTGGTTACCCACGATCCGGCGCTGGCGGGGCGCTGCTCACGGCAGATCCGCGTTCGTTCCGGACAGATCGAGAGCGACAGCGCAGCCACGCCCAAATCGCAGGCGGCGCTTGCATGAGGATTGTCCTGCCGCGCATTTCGCTTGCCTTTCGTCTCGCTCTTCGCGAGCTGCGCGGTGGCTTGAAAGGCTTCTATATTTTTCTTGCCTGCATCGCGCTCGGCACGGCCGCAATCGCTGCCGTCAATTCGGTTTCGCAATCGATCACAGACTCGATCACCTCGCAAGGGCAGGAGATCCTCGCCGGCGACGTGCGCTTCGAACTGAACAATCGGGAAGCAACACCCGAGGAAATGGCCTTTCTCAAGGGGCTGGGGGACGTGTCGACCTCCACCTCCCTTCGCTCGATGGCGCGCCTTCCTGATGGTTCGGATCAGTCGCTGGTTGAGGTCAAGGCCGTCGACAGCGCTTATCCTCTCTATGGCCGGTTCGAAGCGGAACCGGACCAGCCGCTCTCGGAGCTACTTGCGACAAAGGGCGAGTTGCACGGTGCCGTCGTTGCCCCTCTGCTGCTCGAAAGGCTCAATCTTTCGATCGGCGACGAACTGCTTCTCGGCAATACGAGATTGCGAATTTCCGGGACGGTCAAGACCGAACCGGATGTGCTGTCAGACGGCTTCGGCTTCGCTCCCAGGCTTCTTGTCAGCCGCGATACGCTGATTGCCTCCGGTCTCATTCAGACGGGCAGCCTCGTCGAGCATGCCTATAAAGTCCGGATGGACGACCCTGCGGAGACGGTGGGTATCCGAGGGCGGGCAAACGCCGCCTTTCCTGCGGCCGGCTGGGCGATCCGCACCAGCGACCGTGCCGCTCCTTCGCTCAGCGAGAACGTGACGCGCTTTACCCAATTTCTCACACTTGTCGGATTGACCGCATTGATCGTCGGCGGGGTCGGTGTTGCCAATGCGGTCCGCGCCTTCCTCGATGCCAAACGCACGACGATCGCCACCTTCAAATGCCTCGGCGCGCCAGCCGGCACAGTCGTGCTGACCTATCTCTTTCAAATCGCAGTGATCGCGTTGGCCGGCATAGCGGTCGGCCTCGTCATCGGCGCCGTGGCACCGGTGGTGGCCTCGCAGTTTCTCGCCCGATTCCTACCGGTTGCGACCGAGCCGAGGCTCTATCCCGGCGCGCTGACGCTCGCCACTCTATTCGGTATCCTGACGACTTTCGCCTTTGCGATCCTGCCGCTCGGCCACGCGCGCGAGGTGCCGGCGACCGCGCTTTTCCGGGAGCAGGGTTTCGAGGCGAGACGCCTGCCATCCTGGCCCTATCTGCTTGCCGCCGCCGTCTTCATGGCGGCGCTCGCGACACTCGCCATCGTGACGGCCTATGACCGTTTCATCGCGGTGATCTTTGTCGGTGCAATCGCTGCCGCTTTCGTGATCCTGCGCGCGGTTGCTGCCCTGGTCGCCTGGCTCGCAAGCCGGAGCCCGCAGGTGCCCTCGCCGTCGCTGCGGCTTGCTATCGGCAATATTCACCGTCCGGGCGCGCTCACGCCTTCCGTCGTCCTTTCACTTGGGCTCGGGTTGGCGTTGCTTGTGACATTGACGCTGATCGACGGCAATCTGCGCCGTGAGCTCACCGGCAACATGGCGGAGCAGGCGCCGAATTTCTTTTTCGTCGACATTCAGGGGACCGAACTGGACGGGTTCCGCGACATCGTGCACCGGGAGGCTCCGGAAGGAAAACTCGTCGAGGTGCCGATGTTGCGCGGTCGTATCATCGCCTTCAATGGCCAGGACGTCAGCAGGATGAACGTTCCGGCCGCGGGTCAATGGGTATTGCGGGGAGATCGAGGCATCACCTATTCCGAGACCCTGCCCGAGGGCACCTCGCTCGATTCCGGCACATGGTGGAGCAGGGATTATACGGGGGAACCACTGGTATCCTTTTCCGCCAACGAGGCGAAGGATCTTGGGCTGAAGCTCGGCGATACGGTCACCGTGAACGTGCTCGGGCGCAACATAACGGCGAAGATCGCCAATTTTCGCAACGTCGAATGGGAAACGCTCTCGATTAATTTCGTGATGATCTTCTCTCCCAACACGTTCAGGGGTGCTCCGCATGCCTGGCTTGCGACGCTCACCGAGCCATCCGCGACCGCGGCTGAGGATGCGGCGGTGCTTAAAGCCGTCACAAACGCCTATCCGACAATCACCAGTGTTCGCGTTAAGGATGCGATCGATGTCGTCAACACGCTGGTCGCCCAGCTTGCCACCGCCATCCGCGCGGCCGCCTCGGTCGCGCTGATCGCGTCTGTCCTGGTTCTTTCCGGCGCGCTTGCAGCTGGAAACCGTGCGCGCACCCATGATGCCGTCGTCTTGAAGACGCTCGGGGCGACGCGGGCGATGCTGATCCGCGCCTTCAGCTACGAATACATTATCCTCGGCACAGCCACGGCCATCTTCGCGCTTTTTGCCGGCGGCGTGGCCGCCTGGTTCATTGTCAGCCGCATCATGGGGCTTCCGTCGGTCTTTCTTCCAGATGTCGCCGGGCTGACGCTTGTCACGGCCCTAGTATTGACGGTCGGCATCGGGCTGATCGGGACATGGCGGGTGCTCGGCCAGAAAGCGGCACCCGTTTTGCGCGAACTCTAGACACAAGAGCGGGATGCCGAAAAGTGTGTGCGGTTTTCGGGCGACATCCCGCTGCAACTTTCTAATTTAGAGACGGATTCAGATTTCAGCTCGGTTCGACCTGAACTCATCCGGCTCTAGAGCGTTAACCCAGCTCCCGGAATACCGGCACCTTACGCCGATTTAACCCGTTTCAGGGTTGCAGGCTCTTGTTTGTAAAGCCCTAAAGGCTCATATTGTGCACAGGCTTGCTGGGCTCCGCAGCGGCGCCCGGGTCCTTGACCCGACCGTCACAACCCCGGGAGCTTATAAGAGGAAACAATGGCTGATTTTCGCAATTACCAGAACCGGGTTTCACGCAGTGGCGTGCAGGCCGGCGCGGTCGTGGACGAAGGCCTGCGCACATACATGCTCAAGGTCTACAACCTGATGGCGCTCGGTCTGGCGATCACGGGTGTAGCCGCCTATCTCGCCTTCACCTTCGCGGTCTCAGACGGTCAGCTCACCGCCTTCGGCCAGGCCATTTACACGAGTCCGCTCCGCTGGGTCGTAATTCTGGCACCGCTCGCGTTCGTGTTCTTCCTGAGTTTCAGGATCAATAGCATGAGCGTGTCAGCAGCCCAGACGACATTCTGGGTCTATGCCGCGCTTGTCGGCCTGTCGCTATCGACGATCTTCCTGGTCTATACACAGACGAGTATCGTGCAGACGTTCTTCGTGACGGCAGCATCCTTCGGTGCATTGTCGCTTTACGGCTATACGACGAAGCGCGACCTGTCGGCCATGGGCTCGTTTCTGATCATGGGTCTGTTCGGCCTGATCATTGCTTCCCTGGTCAACATCTTCCTGGCGTCGTCGGCAGTGCATTTCGCCATCTCCGTGATTGGCGTGCTGATCTTCGCAGGACTCACCGCCTACGACACGCAGCGCATCAAAGAGATGTATTACGAAGGCGATGACGTGGCGGTTGCCGGTCGCAAGGCGATCATGGGCGCGCTGACGCTCTACCTCGACTTCATCAACCTATTCATGTTCCTCCTTCAGTTCCTGGGCAACAGAAGGTAAGGGAATGACACGAATGAAAAGGCGGCTTCGGCCGCCTTTTTTATTGCCATGTTCAGCGTCAGGTGCTTGTTAAGGCTTTCCCTTTTCAGCCCCGATGCCAAGGCACATATGTCTATCACGATCCGCGACGCCAGCCCTGCCGATCTACCCTTCATCACCGAAATCTATCGCGATTCCGTCCTGAACGGTGTTGCGAGCTACGAGATCACGCCGCCATCGCAAGAGGAAATGATGAAGCGTTTTAGCGCCAATACGGGTCTTGGCTATCCCTATATCGCCGCGCTGGATGAAGGAGGCGCACTGCTTGGCTACGCCTACGCTTCCGCATTTCGTACCCGCCCGGCCTATCGCTGGCTGGTGGAGGACTCGATTTATCTGGCGCCAGCATCACGCGGGCGCGGCATTGGCAAGCTCCTTCTCGCCGGGTTGATTGAACGCTGCGTCGCGCTTGGCTTCAGGCAGATGGTCGCCGTGATTGGCGGCGCCCATCCTGCCTCCATCGCCCTGCACCGCGCCGCCGGCTTCGAGGAAAGGGGTCTCTTGAAAGGCACCGGCTACAAGCATGGGCGCTGGCTCGACACCATGATCATGCAGAAGGAACTCGGTGAGGGAATGGGAACGGATCCCGATCCGGCAGCCTATCCAGGTACGCTCTTCAGGCAAGAAGCCTAAAACGGCGAATCACTTTTCAACCAGTTTCAGCGCCTTGTCGAAGATCTTGAGAACCTGTTGCAGGTCATGACCACGCTTCAGGATCATGCCGTTGACATTGACGACGGAAAAAGCGCCCTGCTTGGCGGCGAGTTTCGGATTTTTCTCGATACGAAAAAGCGGCATCTCACCTGAACGTTTGAAGACGGAAAAGACGGCCTTGTCCTTCAAGTGATCGATCGCGTAGTCCCGCCATTCGCCCTCGCCGACCATCCGGCCATAGATCCACAGAATGGCGTCGAGTTCCCGACGATGGAAGGTGACGGGCAGCGGATCCCTGCTTTGCCTGTATTCCCGGAGATCGATGACGGAAGCGTTTTCGCTCATGACTCGGCTCTCGCCGTGTCGCAAATCCGGATGATCGGTCATCAATCTTCGACGCCTCCGTTCATGACAGCATGGTGACACTTTGCCCTAGCCACGAGAAAAAGCAAGTCCAGGCTGTGCCCAAGCTTATCGGGGATAGTCTCCAATCGCGCCGCATTTCAGACAAAACAGCGCCGCAATTGCGAGAAATTATGCGCGCGTAGTTTGGCGTCAGCACGCCAAACGGCCCGGCCGAGGTGTATCGACCTTAACCCCAGCCCCGAATACGCTTCAGCCGGGCCGCCCTTAGATCACGAAAAATCAGACGTCTTTGCCTGCCAACAGGACCGTGGCGCCGAGAATTGCGGAAGGGTCGCCCTGTGGTGTTGATGTCTGCAGCAGTATGGCACAGCCTTCCAGATTCGCTTTTTCCATGACGTTTGCCGGCAATGTCAGGGTAATTTCCTTGCCATCCCACATTCCGACGGTTTCGACGTCATTCACGCTGTGGAAATAGGAAATTTTCCTGCCGCTGTTTTCGCCCTTCTCCATTTCGACGGTCTTTTCCTTGTCGAAATAGACGACAACGACATTGGCACGGCCTTCTCCGGCGCCGATCTTGATTTCCATCTCGTCGCCTTTCATCTTGGCGGCCACGGGCACACGCAAGCCCTTGCCTTCCTTCGAGAAGGTATCGATCTTTTCATTGATCGCACTGAGGTCGGAGCCATTCAGGTGATCCCGACCATTGATCACCGCCTGCGGCGTATAGACGTTGCTGCGCCCAAGTGTTCGTGCATAGCCATACTGCCTGGATGTGTTTTCCTTCGAACTGAGCGTATCGGCCCAGCCAAGGTAATTCCAATAGTCGACGTGGTAGGCAAGCGCGATAACATCTCCCTGGCGGATCAGTTTCTCGAATGCGGCATCGGCCGGCGGACAGGAAGAGCAGCCCTGGGACGTAAACAGCTCAACGACACCTTTCGGCTTCGGCGCAACGCTGTCCTGAGCTGAAAGCTGGCCAGCAAGCGTCATGCCGGCTAGCAGCGAAATAAGAAACCGCGCGAACATACCTCTACCCCTGCTTCAGGTCCGCGAGACATTGCGACGCGGCCGCCGAACCCGATCGATATGGCGTAGAGATAGCTCCTTCGGGCTTCAACGGAAAGTCACGATGGGGTGAGAGATTGGGCAGAGCGGCTGTCTGAAGGAACACATCCTTGTGAATGTGCAAAAATGAAGAGACGGCCGGAACGATGATGTCCGGCTGTCTCCACTAAAGGCTGTCGCGGGAAGAGAGATTCACGTGACAGGCTTTAGACTATTGTCTTCATGCCATCGCCGCAAAACCGCTGAACACTTTTGCGCGATATGCATCAAGGTCGGATTGCCCTTGGTCAGGCGGCAAGATCCCGCAGAACAGTCTGCAGAATGCCGCCGTTGTTGACGTAGGTGACTTCATCGAGCGTGTCGATGCGGCACAGGATCGGAATCTCCTTCACCGTGCCATCGCCATAGGTGATCTTGGCGATCTTCTTCTCGCGCGGCTTGATGTTTTCCAGGCCCTCGATCGTGACGGTCTCGTCGCCCTTGAGGTTGAGGCTCGCCCAGGTCGTGCCTTCCTCGAAGACGAAGGGAACGACGCCCATGCCGACCAGGTTCGAACGGTGAATGCGCTCGAAGGACTGAGCGATCACGGCGCGAACGCCGAGCAGGTTGGTGCCCTTGGCAGCCCAGTCGCGCGATGAACCGTTGCCGTATTCGATGCCGGCGAAGATGACGAGCGGAATGCCGTCTGCCTTGTATTTCATGGCCGCATCGTAGATCGACATCTCTTCCTTGGACGGATAGTGGATGGTGTAGCCGCCTTCCTTGCCGTTCGGGCCGAGCATGTGGTTGCGGATGCGGATGTTGGCAAAGGTGCCGCGCATCATGACCTCATGGTTGCCGCGACGCGTGCCGTACTGGTTGAAGTCGGCAACGCCGACCCCATGGCCAAGCAGATAGGAACCTGCCGGAGACTGCGCCTTGATCGAGCCGGCCGGAGAGATATGGTCGGTCGTGATCTTGTCGCCGAAAAGGCCGAGAACGCGGGCGCCCTTGATGTCGGAAACGCCGGAACCGGTCTTGCCCATGCCGACGAAATAGGGCGGGTTCTGCACATAGGTCGACGCGTCGTCCCAGGAATAGGTCTGACCGGCCGGAACCTTGACGTCCTGCCAGTTGGCGTCGCCCTTGAAGACGTCGGCATATTTCGTCTCGTAGAGCTCGCGGGTGACGTATTTCTGGATGAACTCCTGGACTTCATGCGCCGTCGGCCAGATGTCGCGGAGGTAGACGGGCTTGCCGTCCTTGTCCTCGCCGATTGGATCCTTGGTCAGATCCGTCTGGACCGTGCCGGCGAGCGCGTGCGCGACGACGAGCGGCGGCGAAGCGAGATAGTTCGCCTGAACGTCCGGCGAAACGCGGCCTTCGAAGTTGCGGTTGCCGGAAAGCACGCCCGCGACGATCAGGCCCTTGTCGTTGATCGTCTTGGAGATCGGGGCGGGCAGCGGACCGGAGTTGCCGATGCAGGTCGTGCAGCCGAAGCCGACGAGATTGAAGCCGAGCGCGTCGAGATCGGCCTGCAGGCCGGACTTCGCCAGATATTCGGCAACGACCTGCGATCCGGGGGCCAGCGAGGTCTTGACCCAGGGCTTGGACTTCAGGCCCTTGGCGACGGCCTTGCGGGCCAGAAGGCCGGCAGCGATCAGCACGGACGGGTTCGAGGTGTTGGTGCAGGACGTGATGGCGGCAATGGCGACATCGCCATGGCCGAGATCGAAATCCGTGCCTTCGACGGCATAACGGTTCTTGAGCTGGCCCGGCTTCTTGTAATCATTTTCCATCGCAGCGGCGAAGCCCTGCTCGATGTTTTCGAGCGCGATACGGCCTTCCGGACGCTTCGGGCCAGCCATCGACGGGACGACGTCGCCGAGGTCGAGTTCGAGCGTGTCGGTAAAGACGAGGTCGGTGCCGTCGCCCTCGCGCCACATGCCCTGGGCCTTGCAATAGGCTTCAACGAGCGCGATGCGATCCTTTGCGCGGCCGGACATCGTCAGGTAGCGGATCGTTTCGCCATCGACCGGGAAGAAGCCGCAGGTCGCGCCATATTCCGGACCCATGTTGCCGATCGTCGCGCGGTCGGCGAGCGGCATGTTGTCCATGCCCGGACCGAAGAATTCAACGAACTTGGAGACGACGCCCTTCTTGCGGAGCATCTGCGTGACGGTGAGAACGAGGTCGGTCGCGGTGACGCCTTCCTTGAGCTTGCCGGTGAGCTTGAAGCCGATGACTTCCGGCAGCAGCATCGAAACGGGCTGGCCGAGCATGGCGGCTTCGGCTTCGATGCCGCCCACGCCCCAGCCAAGGACGCCAAGGCCGTTGATCATCGTGGTGTGCGAGTCGGTGCCGACGCAGGTATCCGGATAGGCGATCGTCTCGCCGTCCTCTTCCTTGGTCCAGACCGTCTGGCCGAGATATTCGAGGTTGACCTGATGACAGATGCCGGTGCCCGGAGGAACGACGCGGAAATTCTTGAACGCCTGCTGGCCCCACTTCAGGAAGCGGTAGCGTTCGCCGTTGCGCTCATATTCCAGCTCGACGTTGCGGGCGAAGGCCTGCGGCGTGCCGAATTCATCGACGATGACCGAATGGTCGATGACGAGGTCGACGGGGACAAGCGGATTGATCTTTTCCGGATCGCCGCCGAGAGACACCATCGCATCGCGCATGGCCGCGAGGTCGACGACGGCCGGAACGCCGGTGAAGTCCTGCATCAAGACGCGGGCCGGGCGATAGGCGATCTCGTTTTCGACCGAGCCCTTGTTCACCAGCCACGCAGCGACGGCGAGGATGTGTTCCTTGGTAACCGATTGACCATCCTCAAAGCGCAACAGGTTCTCAAGCAGTACCTTCATGGAGAAAGGAAGCTTCGACACGCCGGCGAGACCGTTTGCCTCAGCCTTGGGCAGGCTGTAGTAGACATAGTCCTTGCCATTCACGGTCAGCGTGGAACGACAATTGAAACTGTCAAGAGATTTAGACACGAGAGACCCCGTTTCTGATAGCCAACATAGTCGTGCGAACGCCCATGCACTTTTATGCACATCAGGATGCGGGTACGGCCATTTCCGCTGTCCGCACGTGGAGCAGTGAGAGCTCCAGGTTCGGCGCAAGGATGAAATTCACGCCGGCCGCTGGCGTGGTTGCAGGTCTTATAGATAATTTCGTAAAGACTTGCCATAGCGGCAAGGGTCAAAAAAGACATTTTTTGACGCACCGCGAAATTGAAGAAAAAGAAAGAACAGATGCATGCATCTCACCGCTGAAAATCTGGCTGCCCGTCGCGGTGAGGATCTGATTTTCGTTAATGTTTCCTTTCACTTGGCGGGAGGCGAAGCCCTGGTTCTGACCGGCCGTAACGGCTCGGGGAAATCCACGTTGCTGCGTGTCGTCGCAGGTCTCCTGCGGCCGGCGAAAGGCTCTGTCGTCTTCACCGATTCGCGAGGGGGAACCGATCGGCGGCCGAACGAAGTCAGCCACTATCTCGGCCACCGAAATGCAATGAAAAATGAACTTACGGTTGCAGAGAATCTTGATTTCTGGCGAGAGTTTCTGAATGACGGTTCAGGGACGGCGACGGCCTCGGTCGAAGATGCGGCGGAGGCCGTCGGCCTCGGCGGCATTACCCATCTTCCCTTCGGCTATCTTTCGGCGGGCCAGCAGCGGCGTTTCGCCTTTGCCAAGTTGCTTGTCGCCCATCGCCCGATCTGGATACTGGATGAGCCGACGGCTGCGCTCGATAGCAATGCGGACCGCCTGCTCGAGGCGCTAATCGGCGAGCATCAACAAAAAGGTGGCATCGTGCTCGCAGCCACGCATCAAGCCTTGGGGCTCGACAATGCGCAGGAATTGCGCATGAAGGGCTTCGCGGGCACCGGAGAGGGGATCTGGGGAGCATGATGGCCCTCTTTCTCCGCGACCTGAAACTTTCCGTCCGTGCCGGAGGCGGCGCGCTGATCGGCATATTGTTCTTCCTGACCGTCGTCGCGGTCATTCCCTTTGGCGTAGGCCCGGATCTCAACCTGCTTTCCCGCATCGGGCCGGCCATCGTCTGGGTCGGGGCGCTGCTCGCGGCTCTTCTCGGACTGGACAGGCTCTTTCAAGCGGAGCGGGACGACGGATCGCTCGATCTCATGCTGATGCAGGAGACACCGCTGGTCGTCACCGTCATCGTCAAATGCATCGCGCACTGGACGGCCACGAGCCTGCCGCTGGTAATCGCCTCGCCGTTGCTCGGCCTGTTCATGAACATGAATGAGACCGCGATCGGCGCAACGATGCTGACACTGCTTGCCGGTTCGCCTGCCATCACCTTCATCGGCGCTGTCGGCGCTGCCGTCGCCGTCGCGCTCCCGCGCGGGGGGCTTCTCGTGTCGATCCTCGTTCTGCCGCTGACCATCCCCGTCCTCATCTTCGGTGTCAGCGCCACCTATGCGGCTGTCGAGGAGCCAGCCCCGTTCCTGCCGCCTTTTCTGATATTGTTTGCGCTGACACTGTTCTTCGCCGCGATCGGCCCGGCGGCGGCTGCATTGGCGCTCAGGAACACGGCGGATTGATAGGGCCGTCAATTGCGGTGATCGGCATATCAGGGTAAAGAAACGACATGAGCGATACGAGCCTTGCGATCAGTAAATTCAGCGATCTCGCCAATCCGACGCGATTTCTGGCGCTGGCCGCCCGCGTCATTCCCTGGCTGGCCGGCATTACGATCCTCTGTTTCATCATCGGTCTCTATCTGAGCTTTTCGACCGAGGGGGACTACCAGCAGGGCGAGACGGTGCGCATCATGTATGTGCATGTACCCTCCGCCTGGCTTGCCATGATGTGCTATACGATCATGAGCATCTCGGCGATCGGCACGCTTGTCTGGCGCCATCCGCTGGCCGACGTATCCGCCAAGGCTGCAGCACCGCTCGGTGCCGCCTTCACCCTGCTTGCGCTCGTCACGGGTTCGTTGTGGGGCAAGCCGATGTGGGGTACGTGGTGGGTTTGGGACGCACGGTTGACGTCGGTCTTCATTCTCTTTCTGATGTATCTTGGCCTGATCGCGCTCAACCGCGCGATGGACGATCCGTCGAAGGCGGCGCGCGTCACCGCGGTGCTGATCCTTGTCGGTTTCGTCAATATCCCGATCATCAAGTTTTCGGTCGACTGGTGGAACACGCTGCATCAACCCGCCAGCGTCATGCGCCTCGATGGCCCGGCAATCGATCCGGAATTTCTGCGCCCACTCTTCGTCATGGCGATCGCCTTCACCTTTCTCTTTTTTACGCTGCACATCATGGCGATCCGCAACGAGATCTGGCGCCGTCGCGTCGCCGCGCAGCGCCGCCTTGCTGCCCGCATGGCGAGCCACGAGGACTGAGCCGATGACGCATGCCTTCTATGTCTACAGTTCGTACGGATTTGCGGCGGTCCTGGTCATTGCCGTGACCCTCTGGACCTGGGCCGATGGGCGAGCCCGGCAGAAGGAGCTCGCTGCACTCGAAGCCTCCGGCATTCGGCGGCGCTCGCACTCGAAGGCTCCCGAACGGCCATGAGCGCGACACCCGACAGCAACACGCCGAAGCCGCGCGGGTTGGGGCGTTATGCCCTGGCTCTGCTGCCACTTGTCATCTTCGCCGGCATCGCGCTGACCGCCGCCAAGATGCTCTATGACCAGGACGTCCACGGCAAGAATGTCGCCGAAATTCCATCCGCCCTGATCGGCACCAAGGCGCCGTCGTTGAACCTGCAGCCGCTCGATGGTGCCAATGTACCGGCGCTCACCGACGCCGCGATCAAGGGCAAGCTAACGCTGGTGAACGTCTTCGCCTCCTGGTGCATTCCCTGCCGCGACGAGCATCCGATCCTGAAGCAGTTGGCCGAGGACGGAAGGCTCAATATCGTCGCGATCAATTACAAGGACAGCCAAGAGAATGCGCTCCGCTTCCTCGGCGAACTCGGTAATCCTTACAGGGCGATAGGCGTGGACCCGCAAGGTGCGGCCGCCATCGACTGGGGCGTCTACGGCATTCCGGAATCCTATCTGGTGGCGCCTGACGGCACGATCATCTACAAGCGCGTCGGCCCCTTCGATGAGATCAGTCTGAGGGAAGGCCTCTTTCCGGCAATGGAAAAAGCGCTCGGGAAACCTCTCTCATAGGGAACGCGTGCACTCTGGAGCGTTTCAGCTTTTCATAGAAGCGCAGAACCGCTCTAACCTTTTGTTTTTACGCAATTTCGGACGGAAAACCGCGTCGCACTTTTCCTGGAATTGCTCTAAAGGGCTCCCTGCCAGGTTTTTATCGCCTCGACTGGCCAGATCAGCATCAGCACATTCAGGGTGAGATTGTCGCGGATCATCCAGCCGGTGAAGAGCTCGAAGACGATTGCGATCGCGACCGTCACTGCGACCGGCGCACGTGCGGCAAAGAAGAAACCCGCCACCATGAAGATGGTATCCATTGCCGAATTCAGGATGCTGTCGCCGTAATAGTCGAGCGAGATCGTCGCGGTGCGGTAGCGATCGATGATCAATGGCGAGTTTTCCAGAAGCTCCCAACCGGCTTCGATGAAAAGTGCCAGCAGCAGCCGTGCCCCGATCGGCCTGCCTCTGAGGAGAAGATAGGTCACACCGTAAAACAGAAAGCCATGGATGATGTGCGAGGGCGTGTACCAGTCGGACAGGTGCTGCGAGTTGCCGCTGGAATTGACCGCACCCTCCCAAAGCTTGACATAGCCGCAGGCGCAGATCGGCACGCGACCCATCAGATATTCGCTCACGACCTGCGCAATCAGGACGGCGAGACATGCCACCAACCAGAATGTCTGATGTCGTGCGCGCTCTTCCTCGCGCGAAAGCGTCGTCACTTTTCGCTGTCCACGGCCGGCGTTACCGTATGCTTCATGATGAGCGGCATCTGCGCAAGCGTGAAGAGGATTGTGATCGGCATCGTGCCCCAGACCTTGAAGGCAACCCAGAAATCGTCGGAGAAATTGCGCCAGACGACTTCGTTCAGCACGGCGAGGAAAAGGAAAAAGATGCCCCAGCGCAGGGTGAGCTTGCGCCAGCCGGCCTCGTCGAGTTGGAAGGCGGCGTTGAAGACGTAGCCAAGCAGCGATCTTCCGAAAACAAGACCACCGAGCAGGACGACCCCGAAGAGCGTGTTGACGATGGTCGGCTTCATTTTGATGAAGGTCTCGTTCTGCAGCCAGATCGACAGCGAGCCGAAGATGACGACAACGATCCCGGAGACGAAGGGCATGATCGGCAGATGGCCGAGGACGATCTTGGAAACGACGAGCGAGATGACTGTCGCCGCCATGAAGAGTGCGGTTGCGACGAAGAGTGGTCCGCCGAGGGAGGCCAGCGCCGGAAGCTCCTGGACGAGCCACGGGCCGCGCAGATTACCGAAGAAGAATACGAGCAGCGGCCCCAATTCGAGCACGAGCTTCAAAAGCGGGTGATGTCTGTCGGCGGCGCTCGGGGTGATGTCGCTCTCGGTGGTCATGCTTCTTCAAACCTGTCTTCTGTTGCGCGCCGTGCCATGCGGGCCATTGGCGGCATATCTGTGGCATCATTGTCCGAGACCGGCAATGGCTTGGGCGAAATCCTCCGCCTCGAAGGGCTCCAGATCGTCGATGCCCTCACCGACCCCGATGAAATAGACCGGCAGCTTGTGCTTGGCGGAGATGGCGACCAGGATGCCGCCGCGTGCCGTACCGTCGAGCTTGGTCATGATCAGGCCATTGACGCCGGCAACATTGCGGAAGATCTCGACCTGATTGAGCGCGTTTTGGCCGGTGGTGGCATCGAGCGTCTGCAGCACGGTATGCGGCGCCTCAGGGTCGAGCTTGCCGAGCACACGTACGATCTTCTCGAGCTCGGCCATGAGCTCGGCCTTGTTCTGCAGGCGGCCGGCCGTATCGATGATCAGCACGTCAGACTTCTTGGTCTTTGCCTGTTGGAAGGCATCGAAGGCAAGGCCAGCGGCATCGGCGCCGAGCTTGGTGCCGACGAATTCCGATTTCGTGCGGTCTGCCCAGATCTTCAACTGCTCGATCGCGGCCGCTCGGAAGGTGTCACCTGCCGCAATCATAACCTTGAGTCCGGCGCTGGTGAGCTTTGCCGCCAACTTGCCGATCGTCGTCGTCTTGCCGGTGCCATTGACGCCGACGACGAGAATGACGTGCGGTTTGTGCGACAGGTCGAGCTGCAGGGGCTTGGCGACCGGTTTCAGCACCTTGGCAATTTCAGAAGCCATGATGCGGCTGACATCTTCGCCAGTCACATCCTTGCCGTAGCGCTCGGAGGCAAGCGTATCGGTGACGCGCATTGCCGTTTCGACGCCGAGATCGGCCTGGATCAAAAGGTCCTCGAGATCCTGGAGCGTGTCGTCGTCGAGCTTTCGCTTGGTGAAGAGTGCCGTGATCTGCCCGGTAAGCTGGGACGAGGTGCGCGCAAGGCCGGCGCGCAGGCGCTGGAACCAGGAGAGCTTCGGCTGGGGGACCGGCGCTGCCGGCTCGGGAACCGAGGGACGCGCTGCAAAGCCCTTCGGAAGGACAGGCTCGGCTACGGGAACAACTTCGTCCGCTGTTTCGGACGCGACGGGCGGCTCGTCTCTTGCGATCGGCTGTTCGGACAATAGCTCTGTCGGAGAGACAACGTCCTCATCCGGTTCGGACGGAACAGCCGCCTGATCGGTAAACAGCTCTTCGTCGGTGACCTCCTCGGCCGCCGCTTCCGCCTCGAGCAGGGAAAGCGGCACGACGCCGATATCATTCATCTGGCCGGAAGACGGAAGAACCACCTCGGTTTCATCCTGTTCCGCATCCGATGCGGAGGCCTCTGCACTCTGATCGGCAACAGAGGCCGGACTGTCGTCTGTCGCATCCGCGGCAGGTCCGCCCGCCGTATCCATCTCTTGCGGCAAAACCGGATCGTCCGCGAGCGGCAGATGCTCCTCGCGCGAATGCGGCTCCAGCTCCGCCTGGAGCGCATTCGCTTCTGTCTCGCTCAGCGCCTCCGGAGCTTGCGCCGGTTGCTCGTCCACCGGCTTGTCCTTGCCGAAGGTGAAGACCTTTTTGATGAAACTGAGCGCCATGAGAGTTCCGTGAAGATCAGGCCGCGTCGGCAGCCGTCAATTGCATGTCGAGATGCTTGCCATTGTGGCCGGTGATCAAGACCGGCACAAGGTCGCGCGGCCGCAGGCCGGGCGCGGCGACAAGCGTGAAGTTTTCCGTATGCGCCAGGCCATGGTTTTCGATCAGCAGCCATTGTCGTGTTCCGACCATGCTGTCGAGATGGGACTGAAGCAGTCCATGTCCAGTGGCGCGAAGGCGCGAGGCGCGTTCCTTGACGAGCGAGCGGTCGAGTTGCGGCATCCGCGCAGCAGGCGTGCCGGGGCGCGGGCTGTAAGGAAAGACGTGCAGATGGGCGATGCGGCCTTCCTCAGCCAGCCGGGCGGCGCTTTCGAACATCTCCTCGGTCTCGGTCGGAAAGCCGGCGATCATGTCGGCACCAAAGCTCATATCCGGACGCAGGCGTCGGACGTCCTCGATGAAGCGCAGGGCATCGGCGCGCGAATGGCGACGCTTCATGCGCTTGAGAATCAGATCGTCGCCATGCTGCAGCGAGAGGTGCAGATGCGGCATGAAGCGCGGTTCGTCCGCGATCAGGTCCATCAGGTGCCTGTCGGCCTCGATGCTGTCTATAGAGGAAAGGCGCAGTCTGCGGATATCCGGGATCTGCTTCAGGAGCGTCTTTGCCAGCAGGCCGAGCGTCGGTCCGCCCGGCAGATCGGCACCATAGCTCGTAGCGTCGACACCGGTGAGCACGATCTCGCGGTAGCCGCTATCGACGAGATTGCGAGCCTGTTCGACAACCGCACCCATCGGCACCGAGCGGGAATTGCCCCGGCCGTAGGGAATGATGCAGAAGGTACAGCGGTGGTCGCAGCCGTTCTGTACCTGGATGAAGGCCCGGACATGGCCGTCGATATGCCGGATCATCTGAGGCGCGGTGCGGCGCACGCTCATGATGTCGTTGACACGGAGTTTTTCTTCTGCCGAGACACCGAAATCGGGAAGCGCGCGGTAAGAGGCGCTCGCCAGCTTCTCCTCGTTGCCGAGAACGGCGTCGACCTCCGCCATTTCGGCAAAAGTCTCTTTCTCGGTCTGGGCGGCACAGCCCGTGACGATGATGCGGGCATGCGGATTTTCGCGCCTCGCACGACGGATTGCCTGGCGTGCCTGGCGCACGGCTTCGCCGGTGACGGCACAGGTATTGACCAGAATGGCGTTGTTGAGCCCGGCTTTTTCCGCCTCGGCCCGCATCACTTCCGATTCATAGGTGTTGAGGCGGCAGCCGAAGGTGATGACCTCGACGCCGCTCACCGCGCTTCCGCTCCCTGTTCGTTATCGCGCGTCCATGCGCCTGTCGCAGGATCGAGCTTGCCCGACCACTCCCACTCAGCAGGTCCGGTCATGATGACGTGGTCGTCGCTTTCGCGCCATTCGATGCGGAGCTCGCCCGGCGGCATGGCGCTCGCAACATGAATCGTGATTTTTCGGCCGGTGCGGCCCGTGCGGGCAGCGCTGACGGCGGAAGCGCAGGCGGCGGATCCGCAAGCAAGCGTCAGGCCGGCGCCGCGCTCCCATGTCCTCGTCGTTATCGACGTGGGCGAATTGACCTGAGCAAGCGTGATATTGGCGCGCTCGGGGAACATCGGGTGATTTTCGAGAAGCGGTCCGAAGCGGCCGAGATCAAAGGACATCACATCCTTCTCGACCCAGAAGATAGCGTGCGGATTGCCCATCGAAACGGCAGAGGGAGAATGCAGCACCGGATTGTCGATCGGCCCGATCTGCAGCTCGATGCGGCTGGTGTCGTGAAATTCCTCGGCGAGCGGGATCTTGTCCCAGTCGAAAACGGGTTTTCCCATATCGACGGAAATTGTGCCGTCCTCGTGCTCGACAGCGTTCAGGACACCGGCGACGGTCTGGAAGGTGAAAATCCTCTTTCCCGTTTCGGCGGCGAGCGCGTGGACGACGCAGCGCGTGCCATTGCCGCAGGCCTGCGCCTTCGACCCGTCCGAATTGAGAATGTCGATGAAGGCATCGGTGCCCTGCAGTTTCGGATCGTGGATCGCCATGATCTGGTCGAACTCAGTCTCGGCATGTGCGTTGAGCGCGACCGCGGCCGCCGGCGTCACTTTATCCGTACGGCCGCGCATGTCGACGACCAGGATCTTGTTGCCAAGCCCGTTCATCTTCGCGAATTCGACCGTATTGCTCATGGGACAGTTCCGTTGCTCTCGGCGTGTATATGGCGGAAATGCGGGGGAATTACCAGTGGTGCGCGCGCAAGTCATCCTGCGTCAAGCGCCTTTCTTAAAACCGCCGGTACGGTTATTTTGCCGCTTCAGCTTGACTTTCAGGATAGTTTCCTGTTTATCGCGGCGATCTGCGACGAGCCTCAAGACTCCGAGCCACCGACCGGGACCCGCAAAGGTATAAAGAGATCCCGGAGGTCAACACCCGACAGCGCGATGCGCCCTCGGGTGCTTTTTGGCTTTGCGTCTTGTTTTCGTCAAGGAAAAGCACGACGTTTCGGGAATCTCAGCGCATAAGCCTTTCGAGGCGAGCGTGACCAAAAACCCCTGAAACGGAGAAGGAAGAAGAGCCGATGTTTGAAAACCTCCAGGACCGTCTGAGTTCCATCCTGAATGGACTGACCGGCCGTGGCGCGCTTTCGGAAGCCGATGTTTCCGCAGCACTCCGCGAGGTTCGCCGCGCGCTTTTGGAAGCGGACGTGGCGCTCGATGTCGTGCGTTCCTTTACCGATCGTGTGCGCGAAAAAGCTGTCGGCGCGGAGATCCTGAAATCGATCAAGCCCGGCCAGATGGTGGTCAAGATCGTCCATGACGAGCTCGTCGAAATGCTCGGCATCGAGGGCGTCGGCATCGATCTCAATGCGCCCGCCCCGGTCGTGGTGATGGTGGTCGGCCTGCAGGGTTCGGGCAAGACGACGACGACGGCGAAGATCGCCAACCGGTTGACAACGCGCGAGCGCAAGAAGGTGTTGATGGCATCGCTCGACACGCGCCGGCCGGCCGCGCAGGAGCAGCTTCGCCAACTCGGCGTCCAGACGAACATCGACACTCTGCCGGTAATCCCCGGCCAGTCGCCGACCGATATTGCGGCGCGCGCCGTGCAGGCGGCCAGGCTCGGCGGTCATGACGTCGTCATCCTCGATACCGCCGGCCGCACCCATATCGACGAGCCCTTGATGGTCGAGATGGCCGACATCAAGAAGAAGTCGAACCCGCATGAAATCCTGCTGGTCGCCGACTCGCTGACCGGTCAGGACGCGGTCAATCTCGCCCGCAATTTCGATGAGCGCGTCGGCATTACCGGGCTTGTGCTGACCCGGATGGATGGTGACGGTCGCGGCGGTGCGGCTCTTTCCATGCGCGCCGTTACGGGCAAGCCGATCAAGCTGATCGGCGTCGGCGAAAAGATGAGCGAGCTGGAGGAGTTCCATCCCCGCCGCATCGCCGACCGTATTCTCGGCATGGGCGACATCGTTTCGCTCGTCGAGAAGGCGGCAGAGAACATCGACGCCGAGAAGGCGGCCGCCATGGCCGCCAAGATGGCAAAGGGCAAGTTCGATCTGAACGATCTTGCCGATCAGTTGCGTCAGATGCAGAAGATGGGCGGCATGGGCGGCATCATGGGCCTGATGCCCGGCATGGCCGGCATGAAGGACAAGATGGCGGCCGCCGGGCTCGACGACCGGCTCTTCAAGCGTCAGCTCGCGATCATCTCCTCGATGACGAAGGCCGAGCGCGCCAACCCGGATGTCCTGAAGCATTCGCGCAAGAAGCGCATCGCAGCCGGTTCCGGCACGGATGCGGCCGATATCAACAAGCTTCTGAAGATGCACCGCCAGATGGCGGACATGATGAAGATGATGGGCGGCAAGGGCAAGGGCGGCGGCCTCATGAAGCAGATGATGGGCGGCCTTGCCGGCAAGATGGGGCTCGGCGGCATGGGTGGCATGCCGGACCTTTCGAACATCGATCCCAAACAGCTCGAAGCGCTGCAGAAGCAGGCCGAGGCGGTAGGCTTGGGCAAGCCGGGTGGCATGCCCGGCTTGGGTGGTGGAATGCCAGGCGGATTGCCCGGTCTCGGGGGACCGAAGCTGCCGGGCCTGGGTGGTGGCTTTCCGGGGCTTCCCGGGTTGCCGAGGAAGAAGTGAAAGGATCACCCGTGGACATGATTGACCCCGAAGTGAAGACCCAGCTCGCGAGCTATCGTCAGTCGATCGACAATATCGATGCGGCACTCGTCCATATGCTGGCCGAACGGTTCCGCTGCACCAAGGAAGTGGGCGTGCTGAAGGCCAAGCACAATCTGCCGCCGGCCGATCCGGCGCGCGAGGAATTCCAGATCGAGCGTCTTCGCCGCCTGGCGAAGGATGCCCATCTGGATCCGGATTTCGCCGAGAAGTTCCTGAACTTCGTCATCAAGGAAGTCATCCGGCACCATGAACAGATCGCGGCCGATTTCAAGGCGTGATCCCGAAACTGTGCAGAGGTTTCCGACAGGATCACGCGAAATCAAGCACATTAATGAACGATGCCGCCAAACGAGGCGGTCAAGAAAAGCCTAAGGAGTAAGAAATGTCGTTGAAAATTCGTCTCGCCCGCGGTGGCTCCAAGAAGCGCCCGTACTATCACGTCGTCGTCGCCGACGCACGTTCGCCGCGTGACGGCCGCTTCCTCGAAAAGCTCGGTTCCTGGAATCCGATGCTCGCCAAGGACGACGCAAAGCGCGTCGAGCTGAACGCCGACCGTGTCAAGCACTGGCTCGACAACGGCGCCCAGCCGACCGATCGTGTTCTGCGCTTCCTCAATGAGGCAGGCCTTGCCAAGCGCGAAGCCCGCAACAATCCGGAAAAGGCAAAGCCAGGAAAGAAGGCCCAGGAGCGCGCCGCCGAAAAGGCACAGAAGGCAGCCGACGCTGCTGCTGCCGAATAATCGAAAGCATCGATCGCATTCGAAGGGCGGCATGTTCATGCCGCCCTTTTTTATTTCCCATCGGCGGTTGTTCATCCTATGAGAGGGAAATTCTGTTTCATCGAAGCGATCAGGCATCATGACCAAGCTGGAAAACCCCGTATTGATGGCAACGATCGGCGGCGCCCAGGGCATCAGGGGCGAAGTCCGCGCAAGGTCCTATACCTCCGATCCGACGGCGCTCGGCGATTACGGCAATCTGCACAGTCTCGACGGTCGCACCTTCGAGATCCTAGAGATCCGCGAAGCCAAGAATATGGTTGTCGTCCGATTCCGAGGCGTCAACGACCGCAATGCGGCCGAGGCGTTGAACGGCCTGGAGCTCTATATCGAACGCGACAATCTTCCCGACGAGGAGTTGGAAGAGGACGAATTCTTCTATGCCGATCTCGAAGGGCTGGAAGCTGTCGACGAGAAGGGGACGGCCTATGGCGTCGTCACCGGAATCTATGATTTTGGTGCCGGCGATCTCCTGGAACTGAAGGGGCCGGGAAAGCGGCCCGTGCTCATCCCCTTCTCAGAGAGCGCCGTGCTGGAAATCGATCTCGAAAACGGTCGGATCCTGATCGACCCGCTTGCCGCCGGCCTGGTAGAGGAGCCGGAAAACCCAACCGGGACGAGGCCGCAAAAACGCGGCAAGAAGTAGAGAACGATGACCTTCCGCGCCACGGTCCTGACCCTTTATCCGGAAATGTTTCCGGGTCATCTTAGCGTTTCACTTGCCGGCAAGGCACTGGAACGCGGCCAATGGACGCTTGATGCGGTGCAGATCCGCGACTTTGCGACGGGCAGGCACCGCACCGTCGACGACACGCCGGCCGGCGGTGGGGCGGGCATGGTGCTGAAACCGGACGTGCTGGCGCGAGCGATCGACAAGGTTTGCGACAACGACAAGCGTCCCCGCTTGTTGATGAGCCCGCGGGGCAAGCCGTTGCTGCAGCAGCGCGTGCGCGAGCTTGCTGCCGGCGACGGTGTCGTCATCGTCTGCGGCCGCTTCGAAGGCGTCGACCAGCGGGTGATCGATGGCCGCGGGCTCGAGGAGATCTCGGTCGGCGATTATATTCTCTCCGGCGGCGAGCCGGCCGCACTCGTGCTGCTGGATGCGATCGTGCGCATTCTGCCCGGCGTTATGGGCAATGACCTTTCCGGCCTGCACGAAAGCTTCGAGGACGGTTTGCTGGAGCATCCGCACTATACGCGACCGCAGGAGTGGGAAGGCCGCGAGATCCCTTCCGTTCTGACCTCCGGCAATCACGGGGCAATCGCGCGATGGAGGCGCGAGGAATCGTTGCGCCTCACGAAGGAAAGACGCCCAGACCTGATTGCCAGGGCCACTTCGGGGGAGAAGGGCTGAGCGCTTGCTGAAATGCGCCGAATTTCCGCATCGGTTCATAAAATTGTCGTCCGAGGGATGACAAGGCCTGGTGTTTCGTGTATTGGCGCACCCGGAAATGGGTATATCCCGTCTGCCAGCAAACAAAGAATGGCGAATTCGCTCCCGCCTGCAAGGGCAAAATCCCGAGGCCTGGCTAAAGGATCCATGTCGAGCGCTCTGGCTGTTTCAGAAGAAATAGAGGTTAGACAATGAACATCATTCAGCAGCTGGAAGCCGAACAGGCTGCCAAGATCGACGCCAAGCGCACCCTTCCGGAATTCTCGGCCGGCGATACCGTGCGCGTCAACGTGAAGGTGACGGAAGGCAACCGTACCCGCGTCCAGGCCTATGAAGGCGTCTGCATCGCCCGTTCCGGCGGCGGTCTCAACGAGAACTTCACGGTTCGCAAGATTTCCTATGGCGAAGGCGTCGAGCGCGTTTTCCCGGTCTATTCCCCGATGATCGAAAGCGTCGAAGTCGTTCGCCGCGGTAAGGTTCGCCGCGCCAAGCTTTACTACCTGCGCGACCTGCGCGGCAAGGCTGCCCGTATCGTTGAAAACACCGGCACCCGCGCCCGCAAACTTAACGAAGCCGAACGCCAGGCGCTCGCCGATGACAAGGCACGTATCGAGGCCGAGAAGGTTGCAGCTGCCCAGGCTCTGGCAGCTGAAAAGGCAGCAGCCGAAGCGGCCGAAGCAAAGGCAGCAGCCGAGGCTGCTGAAGCCAAGGGCGAATAAGCCCGGTTTTATGCCTTTCTGGAAAATCAGTTTCGCCGGACATCGTCCGGCGATTTTGATTCCGGGCGTTGCTAACGCCAAAGATGCCGGTTTAGGTACGGATGAGCCGTTCGCTCTGCCTGCATCGAAATGCCTCCCGATCATTGCCGGTGAAGGTGACGACGACCGCTGCAATCACCGTCGCGCAATATCAGAGGAGACGCAAATCATGTCCGTCACACGCGAAACCCTGGTCCTGACCCATTCCGGGGCGGTACAGGCACTCTCGGCCGCGATCGCCCATGCCGAGAAGATCGGCATCCCGCAATGCGTCTTCATCGTTGACGCCAGCGGCGAAACGATCGCCAGCATCCGCATGGACGGTGCAAAATATCTGAGCATGCATACGGCACGCGCCAAAGCGCGCACGGCGGCCTCGATCAACGCGCCGACGGGCGCCATGGCCTTTGAATTCGGCACGGCCGCTGGCATCGCCTCCCAGGGCGGCGTTACACATCTGCCCGGCGGACTGCCCATCCGCTTCGGCAACAAGCTTGCGGGAGCAATCGGTGTGGGATCGGGCACCGGCGACCAGGATTTCGAGGTTGCTCGCGCAGCACTTGCCGCGATCGGCGCTGATGCCGTGTAGTCTGGACGCAGCGAACGTCATCGATCCCCATTTTTAGGCTATGCGCTAACCCTCATGCTGGAGCTGAAACAGGTGCCGGATTCTTGCCGCAAGCGAGGTCGCCTGTTTGCCGCTCATCGTCGATTCGGCGAGGCCGATCAGATGGCGTTCGGCCTCGATCCGGCGCGAAAGGAGCAGGCCCAGTTCCTCGGCAAGTGCGGGGCGGTCGTGCATGACGGTAGCGAGTTCCTCCTGGGTGATTTCATAGACGACCACAAAGGTTAGTGCGCGGACGGTTCCCGGTTCCGCCGCGCCCATCAGGACGCCACCTTCTCCGAAGCAGTCTCCGGGCGAAAGGCGCGTCAACTCGATTTCGCGGCCATGCTCTTCCCGGGTAATGACAACCACGCCGCTGCGAATCACCATCAGCGATGTCAGCTTTGAATCCTGCGCGGCGATGACCGTATTGCTGCGGTAGGTGCGCCGTGTCATCTTCGCTGCCAGCGCCTCCTTCTCATCTTCGGTCAAGGGCGCAAAAAGCGCCATGGCGGACAGCAGACGCCATGCTGTTTCAGGGTGCTTCGAAGCAGTGGCGTCCTCCTGAAGATCGATGCCGGTGAGGCCGCTTGCGGTTTCGGGCGGTGCAAGCGGCAGACCCGCCGCCTTGCAATGACGAAAAACGAGATCGTAAATCTCGTTCCGCGCCGTGGTCGTCCGAGATATGTCCTTGACACGGCAGCTGAGTTCGATCTCGACGGCCTGGCTGTCAAGTTTCTTGATCGTCACCGACGGCGATGGCTGCTTGAGGATGGAATTGCTGCTGAGGAGCACGGTCTGCATCACCTCTTCGATGACGGCCGGCGGTCTTACCGGGACAATTCTCACGATCAAGGAAATGCCGTGACTTTCATCGGGACTGTTCAGATTGACCAAGCGCGCCTTTGCCAGCCCGCTATTTGGGATGATTATGAGATCGTTGGTGCTGTTCAGCAGGTGGGTTGACCTCCAGTTGGTCTCCACGACGCGACCCTGGGTTCCATCGTCGAGGACGATCCAGTCACCGACCGTATAGGGCCGGCCGAGATTGAGGGCAATTCCGGAGAAGACGTCGTTCAATGTGCTTTGCAGGGCGAGACCGAGAATGATGGCAAAGACACCGGAGGTAGCGATGAGCGTTCCGACCGGAACGGCAAAGACATAGGCGATGATGGAAAGGCCGGCGCCGAGATAGATGATGCCGACGACGAGATCCTGAAGCAGCCGAACTTCGCGGGGCTTGTGTTCGAAAATGAGAAAGAGTCGGACCGAGCTTACCAGAACCATGGCGCCCGCGATCCACCACAGCGATTTCGCCGCGCCGATGAAGATGCGGTGCGAAATGTCCTCCCCGGTCGTATCCGACATATAGGGCTCGATGCCATGGTAGAGCAGGATCGCGGTAAGCAGGACGAAAAAGGCGACATGACAGACAAGCCTCAGCGTCGGATGGCCGCGAAGCACGATGAGGTTCAGCGACAATCCGGCGACGACGAGAATGCAGAATTGGATAATGGGATCGTTCAGCGTTTCGAGTGTCATAACGTCTTCATATCGACAGGGACAACGTCGCGATCATACAGTGCCGCGGCGCCTGGGGAAGACGGTTTGGTAAGGGCGTATCAACGCGGCCGGAATGTATCCCAGTGTATTCAGGCGGCCGAATGCTACATTCGCTTTCAATTCCCGCGGATAATGAAATAGCCAGGATACATGGACGCAGTCTTTGCGGCCGGAACTCAACTGCCCGCCCAAGGAGTGTTTCCATGAAACCAGTCCATCTCGGACTTGCCGGAGCCGCCGTATTGTCGACCGCCGCCTTCGCTGCCATCGGCTGGACCGCCGAGACCGTTGCGAATTCCGCAACCGCCTCGCCGATCTATGGCGTCACCATACCTGAAGGCTATCGCCAGTGGGAGCTGATCGCGCCGGCGCAGGAGGCAGCGCCCCTGGACGAACTGCGAGCCGTGCTTGGAAATTCCGTCGCCGTCGAGGCCTATCAGAAAGGAACGCTTCCCTTCCCGGACGGGACGGTTCTGGTGAAGCTCGCCTGGAAGCACGTTCAGTCCCCGGAATTCGAAACGGCGTCGATCCCTGGGGCAGCAACCACCGTCCAGGTCATGGTCAAGGACTCCAAGAAATATGCGTCGACCGGCGGCTGGGGGTTTGGCCGCTTTGTCAACGGCAAGCCGGTCGACGAAGCGCAACACCAGACCTGCTTTGCCTGTCACGAAGCCCGCGTGAAAGGGCGCGACTATGTCTTTACCCGGCTTGCGCCGTGAACGCCATGAGGATTCTTGCGTCGATGACGCGCTTCTTCGGATCTTTCTGGCTTTATCGCTCCTCGAATAGCTCACGCTCTTCAACAAATAACCGGGTGAAGAAATCCGCCACGGTTCGGATGGCGATATCCTTTTTGTCGTGCCGCCGTGTCAAAAGCCACAGCTCCCGCGTCGGCGGTGCATCGCCGAGCGAACAGGCGGAAAGCCGCTTATCCGCTCGTCCGATGAAATGCGGCAGCAGAGCCACTCCGGCATCGGCGGCCGCGGCGGCGGCTTGCGTGAACTGATTGCCGGTTCTGAACGCTATTCTTGCCCGGGGAAATTGCCGGGCAAGCCATACCGCCTCGGGAATATGGGCATTCGCCTCGTCAAAGCCTACGAATACCGGCGGTGATCCATTCTCAATCCGGCGGCGCCATTCAATCGAAGCGTAAAATCCGTAGCCAATTGTCGCAAGCCGTTTGGCGATCAGGTCGCCATCCTGCGGACGCCCAAGCCGGAGGGCGATGTCCGCTTCGCGGCGCTCAAGGCTTATGGTCCGGACATCCGAAGCAAGCTCGAGATCAAGTCCAGAATATTGGGTGACCAGGCTCGCGAGCCGCGCGACAAGAAAGCCATGCGTCAAACCGGGTGTCGCACTGATGCGAACGAGCCCCTTCGGCCTGTCGTCTGCGCCACCTCTGCTCAACGACGCGGCGGCTGTCTCCATATCGTTGGCCGCGGTAAGGACGCGATTGCCCGCAAGTGTCAGGACATAGCCATCCGGCCGCCGTTCGATCAGTTTTTCGCCGAGCGACCGTTCGAGCGAGGAGATGCGCCGCGAGACGGTCGCGTGATTGACGGAAAGGGCGCGCGCCGCCGCCGACAGGCTGCCGTGTCGCGCGAGCGCGATGAAGATGCGAACATCTTCCCAATCGAGACCTGTGCGAATTTGATCAGCCATTGCGAGAAATTAGCTAATTTTCTCACAGCGCGCGACCGGCTAGCTTTACCCCAACGCAATCCACCACAGGAAAATGGCCATGTCAGCGCTGGATATCACGCTTACTCTCATCGGCGGCCCGACGGCACTTATCGAAATCGGCGCCTTGCGTCTTCTCACCGATCCGACCTTCGATCCACCCGGCCTCTACAAGAAGGCGCCTGTTCATTTCGAGAAGACCTCCGGTCCTGCCCTCACGGTGGAGGAGATCGGCACGCTCGATGCTGTCCTCCTGAGCCACGATCAGCACCTCGACAATCTCGATCATAGCGGGCGCGCGATGCTCCCGACTGTTGGAGCGACGTATACGACCATCGCGGGAGCGGCCCGTCTCGGTGGGAATTCGATTGGTCTTGCGCCCTTCGAAACCCGCACCCTGGAGGGGCGAAACGGAGAGCGGCTGTTTGTCACTGCTGCCCCGGCGCGGCACGGACCGGTCGGTATTGAGCCAATCTCCGGCGACGTCGTCGGCTTTCTGCTGGGAAAGGAGCAAGCTGGCGACGCCATCTACATCACCGGTGACACTGTCTGGTATGAAGGAACGGCGGAAGTCGCGCGTCGCTTCTCCCCCAAGGTGGTGATGCTTTTCACCGGCTCGGCGGAACCGAGGGGACGGTTTCATGTGACCATGGATAGCAATGACGCCTTGGAAGCAGCAAGTGCGTTCCCGAACGCTGCCATCGTCGCCGTGCATAATGAAGGCTGGGTGCATTTCAAGGAAAGCGCGGCCGAACTTGCTGCGGCCTTTGCGACCCTTGGTGCGGGCGCACGTCTAACAACCCTCGAACGAGGCATGCCGAGGCGGTTTGAATTTTAAAGGCTGACTGCAATCCCGGGGAGCCGTTCCCAAGGCGCCAAATCCACTTCGGCGATACGCCTCGTCATGCTTACACGGAATGAACTTGCAAGGCGGGCAGGTAACAGACGCTCCATAGAGCGGTCTTCAAACCATTTGGCTTTCCCGAGAAAAACTGGAGCGGGCGAAGGGATTCGAACCCTCGACCCCAACCTTGGCAAGGTTGTGCTCTACCCCTGAGCTACACCCGCTCAATCCGTCCCGGTCCGGGGTAGTTTAAGTGGACCGGTGGTTGCCGCCCTTGCGGCGACCGGCGCTATATGGCCTAACCGTTTTTCAAATGCAACAGGGAAATGACGGAATCGCCAATAAAAAATTTTCGCTCGAGATACGGTGTGAATTTATCCGCCGCCTCCGGTCGCCACCGCAAAGATTGCCAAATGCCTGGCGGCGACGTATCACGAAGTGCATCCTGTTTTCCCGTCGGAATGAATCACCATGACCGCTCTTTCACCCAAAGGCCGCGAGGATCTTTTCCGTTTTCTCGATGAACTCGGCATCAGCCACAGCACCAAGGATCATGCGCCGGTCTTCACCGTCGCTGAATCGGTGGCGCTGCGCGACCAAATTCCGGGCGGTCATACCAAGAACCTCTTCGTCAAGGACAAGAAGGACAAATTCTTCCTGCTGACGGTCGAGGAAAATGCGGTCGTCGACCTGAAGAAGGTCCACGGCCTCATCGGCGCGGCGAGCAGGGTTTCCTTCGGTAAACCGGAAAAGCTGATGGAATATCTGGGCGTCGCTCCGGGCTCGGTGACGGCGTTCGGCGCGATCAACGACAGCGGCAACAATGTCACCTTTATTCTCGATGCGGAGCTGATGAGCCATGACATCATCAATTGTCATCCGCTTTCGAACGATGCCACGACCTCCATCGGACGAGATGATCTGATCCGCTTCATGGAAGCGACCGGGCATAAACCGCTTGTCTTGAAAGTGACGGACTGACATACGATTTAGGCGTTATATCCGGCCTAGAAGCCGGCGAGACGGGAGACACTCATGAGCGGCACGGACAATCCCTATAGCAATTCCTTCGGCAACCAGATGACCGCTTCGGCGAATGTCGGTGCGGCGCCCGCGGAGGGTGGCTCCTATATCAAGGAGACGACGACGGCGAATTTCAGCCGTGACGTCCTTGAGGAGTCGCGCCGCCAGCCGGTGCTCGTGGATTTCTGGGCACCGTGGTGCGGGCCGTGCAAGCAGCTGACGCCGGTCCTGGAAAAAGTGGTCAACGAAGGCCGCGGCCGGGTTAAGCTGGTCAAGATGAACATCGACGATCATCCCGCCATTGCCGGCCAGCTCGGCATCCAGTCGATTCCGGCGGTTATCGCTTTCGTGAACGGCCGCCCTGCGGATGGCTTCATGGGCGCGGTGCCAGAAAGTCAGGTGCGCCAGTTCATCGATCGCCTGGCAGGCCCTGCCGGCGCCGATGAGGCTGCGGAGATTGATGCTATTCTCGAGGAAGCAGCGACGCTGCTCGCCAACGGTGACGTCAACGGTGCTGCCGAACTTTTCGGTTCGGTGCTGCAGGTCGATCCCGAAAATGCCAAGGCGCTCGCGGGCATGGCTGAATGCATGATCGCGGCGGGTCAAAACGACAGGGCTCGCCAGGCTCTTGCCGATCTGCCGGAGACGCTTGCCAAGGATGCCGGCATCCAGGCAGTGGTCAAGAAGCTCGACCAGATAGACGAGGCTCGCAAACTCGGCGATCCCGTGGCGCTGGAACGCGAGCTGGCCGGCGCTCCGGACAATCATGATGCGCGCATGAAGCTTGCCAAGATCCTCAACGTGCAGGGCAAACGCGAGGAAGCGGCCGATCATCTGTTGACCATCATGCGCCGTGACCGTACCTTCGATGACGATGGCGCGAGGCGACAGCTTCTGCAGTTCTTCGAAGTCTGGGGTGCGAAGGATCCGGCGACGATCGCGGCACGACGCAAGCTGTCGTCCATCCTTTTCTCGTGAGGTTTGCGGCTGGATCAAGAGCATTTCAGGCCAAATCGGCCTGAAATTGAATCCTGATCTGCATTTAAGGAGTTAGAGCGGGATTTCAGCCGAAAACCGCTCACACTTTTCGGCATCCCGCTCAAGCGCCCTTGCGTTTTTGGCCGAGGGCACCACATTTCGGGCATGGCTGAAATTGTGACAGTCGAAGCGCCCGCCGGAAATTCGGGATGAGTTCTGATGCATGTGGGAAATGCCAGATATGTGAAAGCTCGAGACCTGCCTGATACGGCTGTGATCTTTCCCCTGAATGGCGCCCTGCTGCTGCCGACCGGGCAGCTTCCCCTCAATATCTTCGAGCCGCGTTATCTTGCCATGTTCGATGCTGCACTCGCCGGAAACCGGCTGATCGGCATCGTCCAGCCGGCGCTCGGCGAATACGAGGGAGAGGAAAGCCCGGCCGGCGCACCGCATCTCGCCCAGGTCGGGTGCCTCGGACGCATCACCTCTTTCGCGGAGACCGGTGATGGGCGCTATATCGCTTCGCTGACGGGCATCTGCCGTTTCCGCCTTTTGGAAGAAAAAACCGGCCACGAGCCCTATCGCACTTTCCGGATTGCGCCCTTCATCGCGGATCTGACGTCCGAGAATGAAGAGGACGCTGTGGACCGGTCGGCATTGCTTGCCGCCTTCAGGGCCTATCTCGACGCAAACAAGCTGGAGGCCGATTGGGAGAGCGTCGAGCGGGCGAGCAACATGACGCTCGTCAATTCATTGTCGATGATGTCGCCCTTCGGGCCCGCGGAAAAGCAGGCGCTTCTGGAGGCCCCCGATTTGAAGACGCGCGCCGAGACGTTGATCGCCATCACCGAGATCGTGCTTGCGCGGGCTTTCGGCGATTCGGATTCCGTACTGCAGTAAGGATGCGCGGATGGACGAGAACATCAGCAAGGTCGATCCGAAGCTGCTCGATCTCCTCGTCTGCCCATTGACCAAGGGGCGGCTGAAGTATGACCGTGAGACGAACGAACTGGTTTCGGAGAAAGCGAAGCTCGCCTATCCGATCCGCGACGGCATTCCGATCATGCTCGTTTCCGAGGCGCGGCGGCTCGAGGACTGATGTCGATTAGATAGCCTGTCCCGCAAGCAGCCGCGGATTCGCCCGATCGGCCGTGCCTGCAGCCTGACCGATGAAATAGGATTTGAGGCCGGGCAGGCGGTCGACGAGACCAAGGCCGAAGTCCCTGATGATGCGGATCGGCGTGATATCGTTCGAAAACAGGCGGTTCAGCACATCGGTCGTAACGCCCATGCGGAAAGTATCGAAACGGCGCCAGGTCTGGTAGCGCTCGAGAATATTGATCGAGCCGATATCGAGGCCGAGCCGGTCGGCTTCGACGACGGTTTCAGCCAATGCCGCCACATCCTTGTAGCCGAGATTGAGTCCCTGACCGGAAATGGGATGGATGCCGTGAGCGGCATCGCCGGCAAGCGCGAAACGCGGCACGACGAAGTCACGGGCGAGCGTGAGGCCCAACGGGAAGGCGCGTCTGTCGCCGAGCGCATGAAGGCTCCCAAGCTTGTGACCGAAGCGGCGTTCCAGCTCCTCTTCGAAAACGAGATCGTCTGCAGCGATGAGCCGGTTGGCATCGGCGGTGCGCTCGGTCCAGACCAGCGAGGAGCGATTGTTCTTGAGCGGCAGAATTGCGAAGGGGCCCGAGGGCAGGAAGTGTTCTTCCGCGCATCCGTTGTGCGGGCGCTCGTGCTCGACTGTCGCCACGATGCCGGATTGCCCGTAATCCCAGCTTACGGTCTTGATGCTCGCCATGTCGCGCAGTCTCGATCGTACGCCGTCACAGGCGACGAGCAGGCGCGCTTCCAATATGCTGTCGTCGGAAAGCGTTACGGTGATGTTCGTTTCCCCCGTTTTCAGGGCGGTCGCAGTCAGCCCATGACGAATCGGAATGCCGAGCCGTTCGCAGGCCCCGCGCAGTGCACCGACCATCGTCACGTTCGGGACCATATGGGCAAAGGGTCGACCTTCTCCCGTGTTTCCGGGATGTACCTCGCCGTCGAAGGTGAGGAAGACCGGCCGCACGGGATCGGAGGTCCGAGAATCGGTAACGATCATCTTCGTGATCGGCTGGGCTTCGGGCAGGATCTCGTCCCAGATGCCGAAAACCTCCAGCATCCTTGCGGCCGCGGCGATGATCGCCGAAGCGCGGCCATCCTTTTTCCAGGCATCCTCAGGTGCCGCTTCGACGACCTCGATTTGAAGATGAGGGGCCGCCTGCTTGACGGCGACCGCGGCTGCGAGACCCACATAACCGCCTCCGACAACCAGCATGTCCAGCATCGCGCACTCCCGTCTTCAATGACCATCTCCTGACCTATATAGATCATCCGGTCCGTTCTTCCTATCGCTGGAGCCTGTCGAAATGCCGCAAGAAACAGCAATGCAGCAACTCATCGCCACGCTGGATATCGAGATGCTCGAGGTCAATCTCTTTCGCGGCCGTAGTCCGCAGGTTGGCTGGCAGAGGGTTTTCGGCGGGCAGGTGATCGGCCAGGCGTTGATGGCGGCGCAAAGGACGATGGCCGCCGACCGCCATGTCCACTCGCTTCACGCCTATTTCATGCGTCCGGGTGACCCGTCGGTTCCGATCGTCTATCAGGTAGAACGCATTCGCGACGGCGGAAGCTTTAATACCCGGCGTGTGCTGGCCGTGCAGCACGGCCACGGGATATTCGCGCTATCGGCCTCCTTCCAGCTGGACCAGCTCGGCTTCGAGCACCAGATCCCGATGCCCGAGGTCCGTCAGCCCGAAGACCTTCCCGGCGAGCAACAGATCAAGGAGCAGTATCTCCAGCATGCCCCGGAGCCGGTCAGAAAATACTGGCAGCGCGAGCGACCGATCGAAATCCGGCCTGTCTCGCTGACGCACTGGCTCTCCGGCGAGAAGCTCGAACCCAGGCAGGATGTCTGGGTGAGGACAAGGGGTGATGTGCCCGACGACAGGCATTTTCAGGCGGCAATCCTTGCCTATCTTTCGGATATGACGTTGCTGGACGCGTCGCTCTACGCCCATGGCACTTCCATCTTCGATCCAGGCCTTCAGGTCGCAAGCCTCGACCATTCCATGTGGTTCCATCGGCCCTGCAAGCTCGACGACTGGCTGCTCTACACGCAGGATAGTCCCAGTGCATCTGGCGCCCGCGGCCTGACACGCGGTAGCCTATTCAGCCGTTCCGGTGTCCTGATTGCGTCGGTCGCGCAGGAAGGTTTGATTCGGAAAAAGGCAAATGATTAAATAAAGTGCAAATTTATAAATTTGCGCATTATTTGTGCGCTTATTGCCCGTTCAATTGCCTTTTTATGAGCACGAGCGATCTTAGTCTTTATTTTTCAATAACTTATTCCCTGCTTTGAATCTGGCACGCCCCTTGAATGTCTATTGACGGTCGCTGCTCAATCGATCGTTAGCGGCAAGGAGAGTCGGCTCCCCGCCGAGGATAATAAAGGATGGGAAACCAGATGAAAATTGTGATGGCCATTATCAAGCCGTTCAAGCTCGATGAGGTTCGCGAAGCCCTCACGGCTGTCGGCATTCAAGGCCTGACCGTGACGGAAGTGAAGGGCTACGGGCGCCAGAAAGGGCATACCGAAATCTATCGCGGTACCGAATATGCGGTCAGCTTTCTTCCGAAACTGAAGATCGAGGTCGCTGTCGCATCCGAAATCGTCGACACGGCGGTCGAAGCCATCGCCTCCTCCGCCAAGACCGGCCAGATCGGTGACGGCAAGATTTTCGTCTATTCGATCGACCACGCCGTGCGTATCCGCACGGGCGAAACCGATTCAGAAGCGCTGTAAGAACCGCTGATCCAAGGAGCTTTATTCAATGTCAATCTCGAAGTTTTCTTCCACCTTTGCGCGGATCGGCGCTGCTTCCGCCGCCCTGCTGGCGCCGGTCGTCGCCTTCGCGCAGGAGACGGCCCCGGCTGCCGCAGCGGCTGCTCCGGCCATGACGGTAGACAAGGGTGACAATACCTGGATGCTTGTTTCCACGGTTCTCGTTCTCCTTATGACCATTCCGGGCCTTGCGCTCTTCTACGGCGGTCTCGTCCGCGCCAAGAACATGCTCTCGGTGCTGATGCAGGTCTTCATGATCACGGCCGTCGTCATGATCATCTGGGTGACCTACGGCTATTCGCTCGCCTTCACCGACGGCGGTTCGCTGAACAGCTTCGTCGGCGGTTTCTCCAAGGCCTTCCTCGCGGGCGTCGACACGACGACCCTGTCGGAAACCTTCACCAAGGGCGTCGCCATTCCGGAGCTTACCTTCGTGTGCTTCCAGATGACCTTCGCCTGCATCACACCGGCCCTGATCGTCGGCGCTTTCGCCGAGCGCATCAAATTCTCGGCCGTCATGCTCTTCGTCATCCTCTGGGTCACGTTCGTCTACTTCCCGATGGCGCACATGGTCTGGTTCTGGGGCGGTCCGAGCGCCTATAATGGCCCGACCGGCCTCATCTTCTCCTATGGTGCGATCGATTTCGCGGGCGGCACCGTCGTTCACATCAACGCCGGTATTGCCGGTCTCGTCGGCGCTATCATGCTCGGCAAGCGTACGGGCTATAAGAAGGAAATCATGGCTCCGCACTCGATGACGCTTACCATGGTCGGCGCATCGCTTCTGTGGGTCGGCTGGTTCGGCTTCAACGCCGGTTCCAACCTCGAAGCCAACGCTTACGCATCGCTCGCCATGATCAACACCTTCGTTGCGACGGCTGCGGCCGCGGTGGCCTGGTGCATCGTCGAAACCTTTACCCGCGGCAAGGCTTCGATGCTGGGTGCTGCGTCAGGTGCCGTCGCCGGTCTCGTTGCCGTCACGCCGGCAGCGGGCTTTGCCGGCCCGATGGGTTCGATCGTTCTCGGCCTCGTCGTCTCGCCGGTCTGCTACTTCTTCGTTGACGTCGTGAAGAACAAGTTCGGCTATGACGACAGCCTCGATGTTTTCGGCGTACACTGCGTCGGCGGTATCCTCGGTGCCATCGGCACGGGCATTCTGGTCAACCCGGCTCTTGGCGGTGCAGGCATCGTCGACTACTCCACGCCGGACTTCGCCGCTTCCTATGCCGGCACGGCAACGCAGGTTTGGGCACAGTTCAAGGGCGTCCTGACGACCCTCATATGGTCCGGCATCGGTTCGGCGATCCTCTACAAGATCGTCGACGTCATCATCGGCCTGCGTGTCGCAGTCGAAGCCGAGCGCGAGGGCCTCGACCTGGCATCGCACGGCGAGGCGGCTTACCACGCGTCTTAAAAACGCTTGCGGCGCCGCCATGCTTCCGGCGCCGCTGAACAGCCCGTCGTGGCCTATCGGACTATAGGCCGTTTCATGGCCCGGACCCCCAGGTTCGGGCTTTTTTTATCGCTTTAGGCTGTTGTTTTCATGCATGTCGTTGTCGCAAAACATGGGGTAATCGCGGCGCGATCGCCCCAG